>JAZNPQ010000090.1:0-9785 GCA_045589735.1 Eubacteriales bacterium
CGCCTCGGGGGAGGCGACCAGCGCCCGCGGGCTGGAGCAGGGGTCGCTTTTTGCAAAAAGCGACGCAAAAACCTTCAAACGCTTCGCACTGTCAGTGCGATAAATCCCAATTTGTTAACATAAAAATAGTGGTGAATCAAATTCCGATTGAATTTGATTCACCCAAATTTTTATCTTCCGCCTGCGTGACCGCGTCCTCCGCCGAAGCCACCACCGCCGCGTGAGCCTCCGCGTCCGCCACCCGACGATACGATAACCGTCGCCACGTGCTTACCTGCGAATTCGTCACTTGAATCTGTCAGTGACATATTTGCGTATTTGTTTAGCGGATAGTTTGTCGGCCTAAGCTTCATTCTGTACTTTGCCGTGACCGAGCCTACGGCTATCGCGCAAACGATAGCTCCGACAATAACGGCAATAACCGATATAAGCACCCACGGTATCTTATATGCGTCCACCGAGCATTCAATAAACGCAAGTATACCGTCGCAAAGCTCTCCGTCCTTGATATTGTAGTAAACGTCGTCATCGTCAAGTATAGTATCGACGTCAATAGAACCTATGCGGCTGTCGGCTTTACCGTAAAGGTAAAGATTGTAGTAATATTCGTCGTCAAAACCGCCGTAGTTAAGATTTCTTGTAATAACAAGCAGAATTATATCGTCGTTAAAGCCGTAGCTGTGGTCTTCGAGAAAATTCTCACCTATATATTTATCGCTCCTTCCGTCAGCCTCGTGCGTCACGATAAATATTTTAGCACCGATCTCAGCCTCGGCTTCAAGCGCGGCTTTATTTATACGGTTTATTTCGTTTCCGTCGAGCAGCAAGTCAAGGTCAAAAACTCTTGCTTCGTTCTCCGCACCTACATTAAAACATATTGCGAGGAGAAACGTAACGATACAAAGCGATAGTGCAATTATCTTTTTCATATACACAGAAGTACCCCCAATCCGAAGGTCACCGCCGCCGCAAGCACTGCCGCGCCGATACCGAGAAGCCAAAGCTTGAGCTTGCTTATTGGAAGCTCTCCGTATATTTTTTCGGTATGACCGTTCATCGCGAAGGTGTAGGTCTTACCGCCCTTTTTATAGGTCAGTATCCAAATAGGCATGAGCGTATAATCCCAATTACTTTGCTTGACCTTAAGCTCTGTTTTTCCCGTGTCTATACTTTCGTATCCCATCACCGAGCCGCGAAGCAGGGTGTTCGTATAATCTATCATTCTGCCGCGTATTTCCTCAGTGACCGCCTCGCGCTCAATATCTCTTTTCTTTGCCACAAATCCGAGCAGATACGGCATATTAAACTCAATGAGAGAATCGGACGGGTACGGAAGTATTCCCTCGAGCATGGTTTTATCTGCCTCGGACAGCGCCGACGTGACTATATCCTCAAAGTGTATCTCCGCCTCGCGTCTTATCTTGAAATCCGATGTTTCTATGTATTTTAAGTTACCGCCAAACCATACCCGTGTACGGTGCGCCATTGTGTCAAGTGTTCCGTCGGCATCTGCGTCGGTAACCCAGAAGGGATAGTACACACCTTGTATTCTGTCCGCGTTTTCCTCCGAGAAAAAGTCGTTCGGACAGAATTTCTTTTTCTTCGCCCATGAAAGAAATCTTTTCTTTGCCTCGTCCTTGCCAAATTTAAACGGTATTATCTTATGCGGCATCATCTGTCCCGAAAGCTTACCCGTAAGCACTACGGGATTGTGACAGTAGTAGCAATAATCTGCAACGGTGGATTCGTCTGTAGTTATGTCAGCTCCGCAGTTCGGGCAGTGATATTCGCGCATAGATTCACAGAATTCGGCGTTTTTTCTCGCTTCTTCCTCTGCCCTCTCCTGTGCGCCCTCACTGTCAAGTTCAGTCTCTGAAAACTCCGACAGACAAAATTCACAGCAGAATCTTTGCTTATCCGGAACAAAGGTCAGACCCGCGCCGCAGTTTGGACAAGCGTATGTCAGTGTCGTATCCATAATATGTCAGCTCTTTCTTTTTATTCGGGCTTTTTAGTTCCGCACTCTGCACAGAATTTTCCTGAATTCTTCTTTCCACATTCGGGGCAGAACCAATCTGCCGCTACAGGCCTTGCAGAACCGCACTCCGAGCAGAACTTACCCGTGTTTTTCTTTCCGCAGGAACACGTCCAGCCCTCATCCGCCGCAGGCTTTTTTGCTCCGCAGGACGAGCAGAAATTACCGCTGTTTCTGTTACCGCAAGCACACAGCCAGCCGTCAGCCGTCTGTCTTTCCGCCTGCTCCTTCATCTGAGACTGATTAGACTGTGACGCCGCACTCATAAATCCACCCGACGTATTCATAGCCATACCCATTCCCATAAATGCCGCCGCGCTTCCGTTTGCGTTGCTTCCAGCAGCCTCCATTCCGCGTGCTACAGCGCCCTGAACGTAACCCTCACGAACGGCGGGGTCTCCAAGCATTGCGCCCTGATTGCGCATATTGATAAGCTTTTTCGATTCGTCATCGTACGAAACGCTCGCGATACCGACAGACAGAACCTCAAATCCTCGGTTTGTCTTCCAATCCTCGTCAAGCTCTGTCGCCATATATTTCGAAAGCTCGCGCGACTTGGACGCAACGTGAGATATGCGAATATTATCTGCCGACATCTGATTTATAGCCGCTTGAAGTGCTTCGAGAAATTCAGAGAGGTACTGTTCGTTTATCTGATTTATGTCAACGCGCTCGGCGTTTCTCGGTATCGCCTCCGCATAAAACTTAAGAGGGTCTGTTACCTTTATTGAATAAGTACCGTGTGCGCGAAGAAACAGCTCGCTGTTATAAAAATTATCAAAATAATTTACGGGACTTCTCGTTCCGAACTTTATTCCTTTAATTTCCTGAAGATTTATGTAGAACACCTGTTGCTTGTACGACGGAACGCCGCCAAATTTCACTCTTGTGAACATCTCCTTAAGCGAATCCCCGAACTGTCCGCAGAACATAGACGGAGCCGACGAGTTATCTACCTTAAAATAACCCGGCTCAGCCGTAAAGTCAACGACCTTTCCGCCGTCAACGAGCATCATAAACTGATTATCGTATACGTGAATTACAGAGCCGTTTGAAATCACGTCCTCTGTTCCCTTTTTGTTGCTGTTTCGTTTGTCGTTTTTGCGTACCTTTACGCCTTTAACAAACACCGTGGTATCAGACATACCGTCGGCTTCAATTACCTCTTCCCACTGATCGGCAAGAGTACCGCCGACAGCTCCGAAAAATGCTTTTACAATTCCCATTTCAATCTCCATTCTGCCGCCATTGCGGCGGCACTAAAATTTGCGTGACAAGTGAATTTCACTCACAGCAGGATAATCTTTCACGCTATTTATCCTTCGTGATTAAATTTACTAAAAAAGCAAAAAGACGGTATACCGACTCAACTGTTAAGAGGTATATCCGTCTTATAGTGTAAACCCCACCGAGCCGTGTGACTGCGAATGAGAAACCCGGCATGTTGCTGGGCGGTGCCCTATCCTCTGCTTTACTGCTTCCAACGTCCTATGCGGAAACGAGACAAGTCAATCGTTTTCCGTAAGGGAGGCCTGCAAACCACCTCGGAATCTCTTTCGGGCTCCTTTGTTAAATTGTGGGTTTAATTACGCAACCATCACAAACTAAGCAGGAAATTTTACTTTTTTACGTCTTATTTTTCTGCGTCAAGATCTATTTCGTCGGCAAAAAGATCGTCAAAATAGTCGGCAACGTCGTCGTACTCATCATCGTCATCAACGCTGATAAGAACCTCCTCGCCGTCCTCGGTAGCCTTTTTAAGAATAACGTATTCAAGATACTCGGATTCCTCGTCAAGATCTGCAGGAACCAGTGCATAGTATGTGTTTCCCTTCATCTCAACGCTTCCGATAAGTGTGAATTCACTTTCGTTTCCGTCCTCGTCGGTAAGAGTATATACGTCGTACTCTTCCTCTTCTTTGTTAAGCTTTTCGTTTTCGCTCATAATAATCTCCTATCGATTATGTTTATTTTCTGATTATATTTTAACCGAAAAGCCATTCATTGTCAAGTGTTTTATTAAAACTATTCGGTATCGAACGACAGAATTTCCGAAAGCACCGAATTGCTTAAGTAAAACCCGCTGTCCGTGAAGGCGCATCTGCCACCCTCACGAACAACGAGACCGGCGCATACAAAACGCTCAAGCGCTTCCCCGAAAGCTCTGCCGAACTCTATTCCGAAGAGATCTTCAAACGCATTTTCGTCTATTCCTTCGGATAACCTCATTTTAAGCATAACGTATTCATTAACCGCTTCGTTCGGCAATATCTTACGGGAAGCTGCCGTGTATGCGCCGTTAATGTAAGCATCAAGCTCTGAGGTGTTCTCGTATCTTTCGTCGTCAAAAAAGGAATGCGCAGATATACCGAAGCCGAGATATTCTTCGCGACGCCAGTACTTCAGATTGTGACGTGACTCTCTGCCGGTTGCCGCAAAGTTGCTGATCTCGTATCGGTGAAGCCCACGTTGTTCCATAGCTTCAACCGCGCCGGTATACATATTATATTCCGAATCCTCGTCCGGTAATACAAGTTTTTTATAATTGGCAAAAAAAGGCGTTTCCGGCTCTACAATAAGACTATATGCCGAAACGTGCTCGGGTGACAGCTTAAAAATTTCATCAAGCGTATTGTTGAAGCTTTCCTCTGTCTGCTCCGGAATTCCAAACATAAGATCGACCGAAATATTTTCAAATCCCGCACGTCTTGCATCGTAAAACGCTTTTTTTGCGTCCGAAAAGGTATGAACTCTGCCAAGCAGCGCAAGCTCTCTGTCGTTTGCCGACTGTACACCGAGTGAGATACGGTTAAAACCAAGCGATCTTAATTCTTTAAAATATTCTCCGTCCGCTGTTGCTGGATTGCATTCCGTCGTTATTTCGGCACTGTCCGAAACGCAAAAGCTCTCTTTCACCGCCCCGATTATTTTTTTAAATTGAGAAACTGTCAAAAGAGTCGGTGTTCCGCCACCGAAATACACGGTATCGACCGCTCTGTCCTTTGCTTTGTCGCTCCACAAACGCATCTCACGGCAAAGCGCATCAACGTAACGTTGCTTTGTTTCATCATTTACCGACGGAAACGAGCAAAAATCACAATAATTGCATTTTTTTATACAAAACGGTATGTGGATATATATACCAAGCGTTTTTTTCATAATTTTAAAGTAAAACTTCCCTGTTTGTTCCGTAGAAAATATCGTTTTTACCCGACATCATCGAAAGAAATTCCTCGAATTTGCCCCAAGTGTCTTGTATATCGAATTCAAACGCATGACCCCAAACGTAGAACAGCGCGGGCTCTTCACTGTCAAGCGAAAGAAATTTTTCGCCGAGCGCAAAAAGCTCATCGAAATTATTATGATGATGAATAGTCGGCTTGAACTGATAAAGCTCCGACTGCATTTCAAAATTTTTGCTCGAAATTATCGTTCTCGCGTATTTTATACCGGTGTTTTCCCTTATAATTTGAGAAACACGGTCATCAAAATTCTGTCCGCCGCCGGGATACGCAAAGCCTACGACCTCATATCCGCAAAGCTCCGAGAGACGAATTCTGTCGTCCTCGACCTGATGTATTATTTCTTCATCCTTTTCCTGCTTTGGCAGACTCGGATGCGTCAGCGTATGCGCCGCGACCTCGTGACCGTCATATATAAATTTTACGTCCTCGGGCTTAATTTTATTATGAAGAACTTCTACGCCTTCGCGTATAAGAGTTCGTTCTGTTCCGAGAAGTCCCGAATTTATATTGAATGTCGCCTTCATTCCGTATTTGTTAAAAAGCTCAGCAAGACGAACGTCCTGTGTCGTTCCGTCGTCATAGCTGAAGGTGAGCGCTTTTTTCTTACCGTTCCACATAATTATTTTTCCTTTTTATAATATTTTTATAATATTTCAACGTCGTGTACTGTAAGCACGTCTTCCTTGACGTAAAACAGCACGTTGTATCCTTTATAAGTTACTCCCCATTCGCGCGTTTCATCGTGTATATACGCGGTTCTTGGGTCTTGAGCTAAAATTTCGGTCACCGTTTCCCGTTCTGCTTCGGGAAGCTTTTGCAAAAGCTCTTCGGGAAAAATCACGGTAAGTCTGTGAGCCTTTACCTCGTCACCAAAGCCTCCGACAGCGTCTGTATGCGCGTCAGAATACGGCAGATACGGCTTTATATCGTATATCGGTGTACCGTCGAGCATATCTATGCCCGAAACGTATATCACAGGGCCGAGATTTTTGTCAAGCTCGATTTTTTCAAGCTTCACCGACGAAAGTCCTATAGGATTTGGTCTGTAGGGTGACCGCGTTGCGAAAACGCCCATCTTTTTGCGTCCTCCGAGCCTTGGCGGCGCGACAGTGGCAGTCCAGCCCTTGCGGGTTACCTTTGAAAAGCCCCAGATAAGCCACAAATGCGAAAATCCGTCAAGTCCGCGTATCGCTTCCGCCGTTCTGTATTCGGGCTCGAATACTATTTTACCGACAAGCCCACCTATAAGACCGCTTTGACGGGGTATACCGAACTTTTCGGGAAAGTCGGTGTGTATTTTGGCTATGGTTTTAAGCTCTGTCATATGTATTCAAAGAATGCGGCGCGGTCGTGCCGTACATATAATAACAACCGTTATCGGTATCGGTCAAAATAAACGGGTCTCGTATGCGTATTTCTTCTCTTTTTAGCATATCTAAGCTCCTTTAAATTTTTGTATTGTATCATAAATACAGTTCATTGTCAATCAAATCGGCTTATATCTACCATACATACGGAATAAGTCTGTATTTTACTTTTGTCTTATATTCGGAATAACCGATAAGTCCGTCGGTCAGTATTTTTTCCTCATTAATAATGCGTATGACCGTAACGACGGGATACAGCGCAAACGGAATGAGTCCCCAAAGCGAGCCGAGTATCAGAGGCAGGGGTAAAAACATAAACAGCGTCGCAAGATACATAGGGTGACGCACGACACCGTAAAGTCCCGTGCTTATTACCTTTTGATTTTCCTGAACCTCGACTGTGCGCGAAAGGTAGGCGTTTTCTCTCATGACCTCGGCGTACATCCCGTAACCGACAAGAAACAGCACCGCCGACACGACAGTCAGCCAAAACGGAACGTATGACCAACCGAAGCGAAAATCGAGCGCAGACAGCACAAATCCGACAGGAAACATAAGCCCCGAAAGCGCGATAACGCCTTTTTGTGTTTTTTCTTTTTCCTTGTTGTTAAGCCTTTTTTCAAGCAGAGTCGGTGACTTTATAAGAAGGACTATACCCATTATAAGCATCGGAATAAACAGAAGACCTATAAACAGCCACGCGCCGGGATAAGAAATCGTCCACGCGGGCAAAAACAGAAGCGCGCCCACAAGGACAAAGCCCATTACGTATTTTATAAGCGCATTAACGATAAGCTTCATGGTTTGCCTTTTCGTAATCATTGCCGCTTTCCCTTCAAATAATCATCCTTTACAGCGTTATATACGGTTAGATAATCGTTTGTCAATACGGTATCGATGCCCATTTCAAAATATCTGCGAGCCTCGTCGGGATCATCCGCCCAAAATGCATTACAAATAATACCGTGAGCATGCGCTTTGTCTATGCTTTCTTTATCAAGATACGGCTTAACAAACTGTAACTTCTGCGCGCCGAGCGCAATGGCGCGGTCAACTATAGACATCGGCTCCTTGTTACCGTCCCAACCGACGCAAATATTTATATCGGGAGCGTATTCCATTACGCGCTTTATGATTCCGTCATTTGTCGTCATAAAGTAAACCTGCTTCTCACAATCGTATTTGCGAATGAGAGCAACTATCTCTTCTATCTTGTGATCTTCAAATTTTGCAGCATGATCCCATATCTTGACGTGAATATTCATAATAACTCGACCCGCGAATTTTTTAAGTATCTCTTCAAACGTGGGAATCTTTAGTCCCTTGAACTTTTCTCCGTGCTTTATTCCAAAGTCAAGCTGAAGTAATTCTTCGTACGTATGCTCGTAAATCTTTCCGCTTCCCGTGCTGACACGGTCAAGCTTAGCGTCGTGGCAGGAAACTATTACGCCGTCTTTGGTTGCCCAAAGGTCGAATTCTATCTCCTCTGCGCCGAGAGCGACCGCCGCGCCAAACGCGGGCATACTGTTTTCGGGGGCTACCGAATTAAAGCCGCGGTGCGCGCAAAGTCGGGGATATTTCATAACGTTATCAAAAGGAACTACCGATGCGCCGCCGTTACGGTATAACCAGGGTCTGCGTCCTTCTTCTATGTACTCGTAATGTGACTTGAGCTTTCCCATATGTCCTGCGGGCTTATAATACTTTTCCTTCGGGTCTATCTCGCAAATACCAAGTCCCACGCGGCTCTCCATATTGAGAAGCATCTCTCCCCTCGGTGACACCACCATACTGCAGCCGCAAAGCTTCGAATCCTCGCCGAGCGACACGGATGAACGGATAAGATAAGCATTTGTGTTGTAGCAAAGGAATCTGTTTATAATTGAAAGCGCGTCGTGACTGTCTGTGCGCTGTAAAGCACAGCCGATAACGATATCAATATTTTCACGCGCTATCCTTGCGAAATTTTCATAGAAATAAAAGTCGTAGCAGGTCAGGAACGCAAATCTTAAGCCCTCAAGCTCCAACACGTAGGGGGCTGCGGTCTCATAGCTGTAGGCTACGTCAAGCTCGTGTCCTTCCTCGGCATCGGTCTTTACCTCGCTTGGCGCGGGGTGAGCCTTGAAATATCTGCCTACAATGTTACCGCTTCTGTCAATAGCATGCGTGGTATTACGGATACCTCCGTCTGTTTCGTATCCCGCATTTACGAACACGAGAGAATTACATCTTTTTGCCGTTTCTCTCGCTTTGTTTAAAAGGAGAGTATTATATTGCTTTACGGCATCGTAAAAGCCGTCCTTGCCCTTTACGTCCGCAGGCGCGTCGCTGTATTCGGGCAAAACGATAATATCCATGCTTTCGTCACACTGCTCAAGCAAAGCAAGCAGGTCTTGAAAGCACTCTGCTACGTCCTTTTCGTCAAAAGAATAATGGGGTTGAATTGTGCATATCTTCATTGTTTTTCTCCTTTGATTAAACTATGTAAAACGAACTTTCGATTTTTTCTCGAAAGTAATATTTATCCTTAACCGTTTTCCTTTGCGGTGGTGATGGAGGCGATAAGTCTACGCCTGATTGAACCGCATTTATTACGTAAATCCTTATAGGTTTCCTCCGTCATTTTGCCTTTTCTGAAAATCAGTTCAAGCCAATATTCTGTTTCCGAGCACTCTTTGAGCGAAATTTCAAGCTTATTGATAAAATCGGCTTTACTCTGTGCGTATTTCGCTTCGTGAATATTTGCGCCTATGGACGAAGAAGAACGAACAATTTGATTGATGTAAACCGAGCAACCTTTAATTTCATCGCACAAGTCAGATATTTGGATCGCAAATTCGATTGCAGCCTCTCGGAGTTGATTCTTATTATCTGTCATTTGATAAAAGTCCTTTCTTTTTGTCGATATGTTCGCCGATGGCGAACTCGATACGCAACACCTTCGGTGTGTCGATATGTTGCTTCGCAACTCGATATATTTTGCTTCGCAAAATTCGATATATGCTCGCGTTGCGAGCATTCGATATGTTGCGCTTCGCGCAACGAGAGGCGCTTTGCGCCTCGACGCGTCAGCGGCGCATATCGACGTCGAGCCCTCGTGTGGGACACACGACGGGCTCCACGTGGCCCCCACGGGGG
>JAZNPQ010000091.1:0-3174 GCA_045589735.1 Eubacteriales bacterium
GAGTTGAATACAAATTTTGTCTTCCTAAGACCGCTTGGCCTCCGACTTGTTGTGGTATATCGCGGCGCAGGTAAGGCGCAGATATATCTCGGACATTACCGTGTTGTTTGCCCTTGCCCACGAGATCATAGGCTCTACCGCATAGGATATCACAGACATAATGTAAAGTCCCTGCGTTCCTTCCACCCTATGAAGTCCCATAGCAACGGCATAACCGAGGGCGTATAAATATTTGGCGTAGTACACCTTTGCCGCAGGAAACGCGTCCTTGTGAAGCGGCTCAAAGCTGCCTTTTTTGAACCATTCGGGAAAGCTCTCTACGTTATATATCATAATATCTACGGCGCTTATAGCAAGCTGCATCGCATCACGGTCAAGGTCGCTTTTTGCGGGCGCTTCCGATATATGTATCTTGGCTTTTCGCCACATATTGATATCGCCCTTCCATATCGCGCATAATGCAAAAAGCATACCTGCTCCAATAACCGCGTAAAAGCCCGAATGCTTATTTAAGAGGTAGTTTGCGCTCTCGTAGACCTTGTCTATCTCTCCGCGCGAATATGCAACCTCGGCTTCAAAAAGCACCTGCGCCTCGTGGTTATACGCAAGGCTCGCTCCGACCTCGTCCGCATTTCCCGCCGTGTGATAGAGGTCGCTCATATAAAGAAACGGTGTTTTTCTCGGCAGCGGCATATCCTTCTCTGCTGCGTCTCTTGCCGACTTTGTTCGTCTGTCTATAGGCTTTTTCGCGTCGCTTGGAATCATCCATGCTCTGCCAAGTCTCGTTGCTCCCTCTATTCGCCCCTCGGCGCAAAGAAGCTGCACGAATCTTTTTGAAAGTCCCCATTTATTCGCTATTTCGTCTATTCCTATGTAATCCATTTTTTCGCCCTTCGTGTAAACACTTTCATACACTTCGTTTTCGCGAAATATATACTCTTCGCTTTCGCGAAATATATTATAAATCTTTTTCATAATTTTGTCAATAGTGGATTTGCCTACAAAAATTTTTTATTTTTTTTGAAAAACCTATTGACAAACGGTTTTTGCGGGAGTATAATACATTCACAATTTGAATATCACAAAAAAACGACGATGACGAAGACGGTCGGAATGTAAAGTCTTACAGAGAGTTGGCGGTTGCTGCGAGCCAATGACAGATCATTTCATGTGACCCATCACTTCCGAGTCGAAGGACCGAAAGCTTTTTGGCAAGTAGACTCCTTCCGTAATGCTGCGTAAAAGCAAAGGGCTTGTTTGAGTCCGGTAAGTGGCGAGATTTTATATTTCGCAATTTGAGTGGTACCGCGGGTTTAGCAACTCGTCTCAAAGAAAGTTTGAGACGGGTTTTTTTGTCTTATTCAAACCGTTAAAAAACACATTTTCCAAACGTAACGGAAAGGAAAGGAACAAAAATGGAATTCAATCTGAAGGAAGTCGCAGGAAGAATCAAGAACCTGCGCGAAGCAAAGGGATACTCACAGGAAGAGCTTGCAAAGCTCACAGGCGTCTCGCTTGAGGACTACAAAATACTCGAATCGGGCGAGTCGGATTTCAGCTTTACCTTTATTTACAAGTGCGCAAAGGTATGCGGCGTTGAGGTCGTCGATATCCTTGAGGGTACCAGCTCGACGCTCTCCTCGTTCGCTATCACAAGACGCGGCGAAGGACTTAAAATTGTTAAAAAGAAAGGCTTTGTTTACAACAACTTAGCTCCAAAATTCAAGGAAAAGCTCGCAGAGCCCTTCCTTGTTAAATTCCCCTATCTCCCCGAGGAACAGGACGCTCCCATAAAGCTCAGCTCTCATAACGGTCAGGAATTTGACGTTATAGTTAAGGGTTCGCTTAAGGTACAGGTTGGAAACCACGTGGACGTTCTTAACGAGGGCGACTCGATCTTCTATAACAGCCTTATTCCTCACGGTATGATCGCTGTAAGTGAAGGTGGATGTGAATTCCACGCTGTAGTTTTAAATCCTCAAGACGGTCAGGTCAGCGAGGAATACCCCGAGGTGCCGTACGTATCCGCAAAGCCGACTGTCACCGAAAACGTATCGAAAAAGACGGTCGCAGATGATTTCGTAGAATCCTTCTATGACGAGCACGGCGTATTCAGCGGTATCAAATTCAAGAACGACGACAAATTCAATTTCGCGTTTGACTGCGTTGACGCTATCGCGGATAAATCCCCCGACAAGCTCGCTATGATGTGGGTCGCAAACGACAAATCCGAGAAGCGCTTTACCTTTAAGGATATGAAGAAATATTCCGCAAAGACCGCAAATTATTTTGAGTCTCTCGGCATCAAGAAGGGCGACACGGTTATGCTCGTTCTGAAGCGTCATTATCAGTTCTGGTTCTGTATGCTCGCGCTTCACAAGATCGGCGCAATAGCTATTCCCGCTACAAATCAGCTCGTTGAGCATGATTTCACGTACAGATACAAAGCCGCAAAGGTCAAGGCTATCGTTTGCACCGCAGACGGCAGCGTATCCGCAGAGGCTGAAAAGGCAGCCGCCGAATTCCCCGAAATGAAGAAGATACTTGTCGGCGGCAAGAAGGACGGTTGGCACGATTTCAACGTCGAAATGGAACGCTTCAGCTCTCACTTCGAGAGAACCGAAAGCTCACCCTGCGGAAACGAACCCATGCTCATGCTCTTTACCTCGGGCACAACGGGTTATCCTCGTATCGCAACCCATTCCTATAAATACGCTCTCGGACATTACCCGACGGCAAAGCATTGGCATAACGTAAATCCCGACGGTCTGCACTTCACTATTTCCGACACAGGTTGGGGTAAGGCTCTTTGGGGTAAGCTCTACGGTCAGTGGCTGTGTGAAGCCGCCACCTTCACCTATGACTTTGACAGATTCCACTCCGAAGACATTCTCCCGCTCTTTAAGAAATACAATATCACGACCTTCTGCGCTCCCCCCACGATGTACCGTTTCTTCATCAAGGAAGACCTCTCGAAGTACGATCTCTCCTCTATCCAATACGCGACAACGGCAGGTGAGGCGCTCAATCCCGAGGTATTCAATCAGTTCAAGAAGGCGACGGGACTTACCATTATGGAAGGCTTTGGACAGACCGAGACCACTCTTTCGGTTGCAAACTTCGTAGGCTCAACTCCGAGAATCGGTTCTATGGGTAAACCCAGCCCGCTTTACG
>JAZNPQ010000092.1:0-8278 GCA_045589735.1 Eubacteriales bacterium
AGACCGCTTGGCCTCCGACTTCATGGGGGCCTCCTTGGGATGGATTCCGTCACCGAAAAAGCCCCATAAAAAAGCAAAATCCCCAAGGCTTGCGCCTCGGGGGTATTTGGCGGAGAGGGAGGGATTCGAACCCTCGTTAGGGTATTAGCCTAAACACGATTTCCAGTCGTGCGCCTTAGACCAGCTCAGCCATCTCTCCTTATTTGCCTCGCTTTTGGGGAGCTATCCCAATCGCGCTTTGCTATTATATCATACACTTTTTATTTTGTCAAGTTTTTTTTTGCTTTTCGTTCCCTTTTTATATATTTTTTTTGGAAACACACAAAAAAGTATTGAATTTAACTCGTTTTTGTGGTATCCTTTCTATAGATATATTTCACCGTTTTACATATTATGTCGTATATCGTATTTTTTACAGCTTTGTGTTAGGGGATGTTACTGTTTTATGAAAAAAGAGTACAGAAAATTTTTGTGGGGACTTCTTGCGATAGTTCTTCTGTTTTTGACCGTTCAAAACTATGAAATGGTGATTGCAGGTGTTAAAAATGTAGTCGCTATCGTTCTATCTCTGCTTTACGGCTGCCTTATTGCGTTTATCGTAAATCTCGTTATGAAAAATCTTGAAAAGGTAATTAAATTCGGACCCTTCAAGAGAAAAAAGCTGCGCCGTATCGTATGTATGCTACTTTCGTTTATTATTATTTTAGGACTTATCGCGGGTATTGTCGCTCTCGTTATTCCCGAGATTACGGAAAGCGCAAAGCTGCTCGTTGAAAAGCTGCCCGGTTTTATAAATTGGGGAATTGATTTCTGTATTAACACTCTTCACATGCCCGAAAAATGGTTTGAAAATTTCGGAGAAACGTTTGAAGAACCCGAGACCGGAATGCCGGATGCGGAAGGGGATAGCGGTGTTTCTTCACCTCCCGAAAGCAATGAAACTACCGACGGCACGGAGAGTCTCGTCTCAAATATTTGGGGTCTTGACTTTATACAGGATGTTATAAAGTCAGGCACGAGCTTCGTCGGAGGCATGATAGCGTTTGTGATTGATTTCGTTATCGGTCTTTGCTTCTCGTTCTACCTTCTTATTCATAAAGAAGACCTTGCCGACGCCGCAAAGCGTGTCTGCACCAACTATATGAAGCCAAGGACCGCGCAGAAGGTCATTCACATAGGCGCGCGTATGAATTCTATATACAGCAGCTTTATGTCGGGACAGGTAATTGACGCTCTGATACTCGGAACTATGGTCACGGTGACTATGCTCATCTTTAAGCTGCCGTACGCCATTCTTATCGGACTTGTTATTGCCGTTACTGCGCTCATACCTGTTTTCGGAGCATTTATAGGCGGTGCTATCGGCGCATTCCTATTGCTCATGGTATCTCCGAAGCAGGCGCTGATATTTATTATTATGCTCGTCATTCTTCAGCAGATAGACAATCACCTTATATATCCGCACGTTGTCGGAAAGTCTGTCGGACTTCCTGCAATATGGATTTTTATTGCGGTGATTATAGGCGGTAACGTAGCGGGAATTGCGGGAATGATACTCACAATACCGCTTTTCGCGCTTGCGTACGGTCTTCTTCACGAGGATATGGAGCTACGAGAAAAGAAAAGAGTTGCCCAGCTGTCGAAAACCTGCGAATGGAAGATAGAGACGGTACAGGAATATACCGAGACGGAGCCCGAACCGGAAGAGCAGGCTCAGCCAACACCTGTTGCGCAAAATGTTAACGAACAAAATCCAAAGAAAAAAAGGAATAAAAAGAATGATATACAGTGATTTTAAAGGAAAAAAGCTTTCACGGCTCGGAATGGGCACTATGCGTCTTCCCGTTATTGACGGAAAATCCTCGGATATAGACGAAGCCGAAGCCGCCGAGATAATTGATATAGCCATAAAAAACGGAGTTAACTATTTTGATACGGCGTGGATGTACCACCGCGGCAACTCCGAGACGGTCGTGGGGAGGATACTTGCAAAATATCCGCGCGACAGCTTCTGTCTTGCCTCGAAATTCCCGGGATTTTCGCTTAAGCAGATAGAAAGCAAGGAAGAAATATTCGAAACACAGCTAAAAAAGTGCGGTGTTGAGTATTTTGATTTTTATTTGTTCCATAACGTATCCGAGGGGAATATAGATTGGTACACCGACGAAAAATACGGAATAATGAGCTATCTGCTTGAGCAGAAGAGACTTGGCAGGATAAAGCACATAGGCTTTTCAGCTCACGGGAAATACGATACTCTTGTTCGTTTCCTCGACGCATACGGAGAGCATATGGAATTCTGTCAGCTACAGGTCAATTACCTTGACTGGACCTTCCAATCCGCAAAGGAAAAGGTAGAGCTTATGCGCTCACGCGGAATACCCGTGTGGGTAATGGAGCCGGTTCGCGGCGGCAGTCTTGCCTCTCTTCCCGAAAAGGATGAAAAGGCACTTAAAGCTATGAGACCTGACGAGAGTATTGCGGCGTGGTCGTTCAGATTTTTGCAGTCTATAGAAGGAATAGACGTCATACTTTCGGGTATGTCGAACCGCGAACAGCTACTCGATAATCTCAAGACCTTTGAAGAAGAAAAATCTCTTGATGAAAAGGAAATGTCGGCGCTTATCGGTATTGCCGCGGGTATGATAACGCGCGTACCCTGTACCGAGTGCCGTTACTGTACCGAATACTGTCCGCAGAGCCTTGATATTCCTAAGCTTCTTAAGGTATACAACCGTTACGGAAACACTCTTACGAGTAGGATAGACCCTGAGGATATAGAGGATATCGACGAGGATAAACGCCCCGACAGCTGTGTCGGTTGCCGCGCCTGTGAGTCGGTATGTCCTCAGAATATAAAAATATCAGAGGTTCTTTCGGAGCTTAACGCAAAGCTGAAAAAATAACAGTTATGGGGACTCAAATCCGTTGAGTCCCCATTTTTTCATAATCTCTTTATAGTTTTTATAGGAGTAGTTTAGGTCGAAAAGCGTGTTGACGAAGCCGTCTATTATTCCTTCTTCGGTATATTGCCACATTCCGAGCTGCTTTCCGTATTTCCCGGTATCCCATTCGGGTGTTTCACTGTCGGAAAGCGATGGGTATCTTGCGTACCAGATATCGAAAAGCGTCAGGATTCTCGGCTCGTCAAGAATGTTTCTGAGCCAGTTATTGTTGACGTAAAGACCTGAATAGTAGCCCTCCTCCTGCAGCGCGCAGATGAACGCAACGCACATATCGGTGAGATGATTTTTGCCCAAATTCTCAAGCTCCGGGTCTTCGAGGTCAAAATAAATGGGATATTCGAATTGTTTATCTTTAAGCCAGCTCATACAAAGCTCTGCGTCCTTTAAAACCTCTTCGACTGTCATTGCGTAGGTGTAAAAATACGCTCCAACCTCAAGTCCTGCCTCCTTTGCGTCTCTGTAATCCATCTCGAAAACAGGGTCTTTGCCGCCGACATCACCTCTTTGGGTGCTTCCTGCTTTTAGAATTACAAAATCGTAGCCCGCAGCTTTTATAGCCGCCCAATCGACGAGAGGAAGATAATTGCCCTCTTCGTCGGTTTCATGCTCCCATTTTGAAACGTCGATGCCTTTTGCAAGCACCTCGGTGTTTTCGGTGTAGGCGTATTCAAGTATCTCGCTGTAAAAGACGTAATCGCCGTCGTAGCTGTAGCCGCAAGAGCAAGTGTAATGCGTATATCCCGCGCTTACTGCCGTTGGACGGTAGGTAGTTTCCTCATAGGTGTGGCCTGTCGGCGGAATGTCGTTTACCGTATATGAAAAATCACAGTTCTTGCAGTCGTATGTATGAGAGCCTTCCTCGGTGCAGGTCGGAGCATTGATCGTCTCTACCGTGTCGTGAGGAAGCGGTGCTTTGAAATCCGATTTGAATGAATATCCGCAGGAGCAGGTATTGACCGTATAACCCTCTTCTGTGCAGGTTGGCTCAACTGCTTTGGCAACCGTTTTGTGTCCTGTCGAGGGCTTGTAGTCTGATTTATATGAATAACCGCAAGCGCAGGCGTACTCGGTATAGCCCTGAGATTCGCAGCTCGGCGCTTTGACACTCTGCACAAATTTGTGCCCGGTCTTCTGAATCTTTGTGATTTCCTCATATTTGCATACCGAGCAGCTGCGGGCAAGCTTACCGTCTGCCTCGCAGGACGCCTCGGTAACGGTCTGCCAATCTCCAAAGGTATGTACATGCTCGGTAATTGTCGGCTTGTCGGTACCGTCGCTGCACGACGCAAGCGCCGAAATCAAAAAGATACCTGTAAAAATAATGCTGAGTTTTATAAAAATATTTTTCAAAGTATCACTCCGTATTTACTGTATAGAATCCATTTTTGCCTTTATCGCAAGCATATCGGCAAGCATTTCTTCGTTTTTGCGGGGGTCACGAAGAAGTGCGGCAGGATGGTATACGGCGGTCATAAGAAAGCCTCCGCGCTCGACCCACGTGCCGTGCTCTTTCGTTATCTTATAGTCGGGCTTTATCAGCTTCATAGCCGAGATGCGACCGAGACAAACGATGACCTTCGGACGTATTATCTTCACTTGCTCACGAAGAAATCCGATACACGCCTCTTCTTCCTCGGGCTTCGGGTCACGGTTGTTCGGCGGACGGCATTTTAAAATATTGGCTATGTAGACCTCCTCTCGCGGAATATCCGCCGCGAAAAGAAATCTGTCAAGCAGCTGTCCCGCGCGACCAACGAAGGGAACTCCCGAAAGGTCTTCCTTCTCACCGGGAGCTTCGCCAACAAACATAAGTGACGCATTAGCATTTCCCGTACCGAAAACGCAATTTGTCCTTGTTGCTCCAAGCTCGCAGGCGTGACAGGCTTCGCAACGGGCTTTAAGCTCTTCGAGTTGTTTTTCTTTGTTTTCCATAAATTATGCCTTGAAGCCGACGGCGTTTATCGCGGCTTTCATAGCGTCAACAGCTACCTTAGCGCTATCATATACAACGCTGACGCTCTTTTTGTCGAGATCTACCTTTGCTTTTTTGACACCGTCAAGGGCTTTGAGTGCATTTTCAACCTTTGCGGCGCACTTTACGCAGTGCATACCCTCAACGGAGATAACTGTATTTGTTCCTTTTGCGAATAACATATAATACCACCTTTAACTTAAGAATCCTTCGATTATCTTGGCTTCTGCTTCCTCTTCTGTGAGTCCGAGGGTGCGGAGCTTCAAAATTTGCTCGCCCGCAATTTTGCCGATAGCGGCTTCATGAATAAGTGCGGCGTCGGAATGGTTGGCTACCATTCTGGGCGCTGCGTCAACACAAGCGTTACCGTCGATTATGGCGTCACATTCCGAGTGACCGCTGCAGGGAGCGTTTCCGATTATAACAGAGCTGTACGCCTGCTTTGAATTGTCCTTTGCGACAGATCTCGAAACGATATCGGCAGATGCGCCGTCACCGTTTAGCTCAACGACAAAGTCGGTGTCTGCGTTGTCGTCACCGTCGGTCAGTATGCGTTCGCGTATGATAAGCCTTGCGCCTGCGTTAAGCTTTGCCGAGGTCTTACGTGTGGAACGGTTTACACCGCGTATCTGCTCGGTGTCCATTTCAAGTGTGGAATCCTTTTCCATAAATATCTCGGTAACAGGGTCGATACTGCGCTCACCCGTACCCTTGCCCGTGCCTATGTGCTTTTCAAGATATTTGACCTTTGCGCCGGGCTCAATAAAGAAACGGTGGATACCGTTATGACTCGAATGCTCCTCACCGTCAGAGTGTACGCCGCAGCCCGCAACGACAACTATGTCGGAGTCCTTACCGATAAAGAAATCGTTATAGGTCAGGTCGTTTACGTCACTCTTTGTAACGCATGCCGGAATATATACGGTCTCACCCTTGGTACCGGGAAGCACGCGGATATCAATGCCGGGCTTGTCCTTTTTTGTTTCAATTCTTATGTTTGCGCTCGACTGACGGCCTGCGCAAAGTCCGTCCTCACGGATATTGAATGCGCCCTTGAAATCGGCTTTGAAATCCGAGATCTGCGAGAGCAGCTTTTTTGTAATATCGTTCATCATGAGAATGCCACCTCCTGCTTGCGGCATGCGTAAACCGCGCTTTTTGAAGAGAGAACACGCTCCATCATCTCATCGGCAGGACCCGACGCGGCAAAAGTACCGTCTGCGAGCAGAACTATCTCGTCGGCGATTCGGAGAATTCTTTCCTGATGAGAAATGATAATGAGAGTGCCGCCAAGCTCCTCGTGGATGCTTCTGAATGCCTTTATAAGATTTGCGAAGCTCCAGAGGTCAATACCCGCCTCGGGCTCGTCGAACACCGAAATGGGTGTTTTTCTCGCAATAACTGTGGCAATTTCGATACGCTTTATCTCACCGCCCGAAAGCGCTTGATTTACCTCACGGTTTACGTATTCGCTTGCGCAAAGACCGACGTTGCTGAGAATTTCGCAAAGCTCGGCGTCGGTAAGTGTTCTTCCGGCGGCAATATTAATGAGCTGACGTACGGTTATACCCTTGAAGCGTACAGGCTGCTGAAAAGCGAAGCTGATGCCGCACTTTGCGCGTTCTGTGACGTCAAGGTCGGTTATGTCTTTGTCATTAAAATATATGCGACCCGAATCCGGCTTGACAAGACCTGCGATTATCTTTGCAAGTGTTGTTTTACCGCCGCCGTTCGGCCCTGTGATAACGACGAGCTTACCGTCGGGAATTTCGGTCGTGACGTTCGTCAGGACTTTAGTACCGTCGGGAGCTGTCCAAGAAATATTTTCAAGTCGAAGCATATAGCTTTAATCCTTTCATCGTTGTAAATTATATATTCAGTATTATTATAAACCAAAAGCAAAAATTTAGCAAGTGGTTTTACGCATTTCATTTACCGAGATTGATTTTTTATGACAAGGATTGACAATAAACCCTAAAAATGCTATAATTTATAGGTGTAAAGATACATACAATATACGTATGAACGAAAGAAGGATAAAAATGAGGGAAGAAATATCCTGCGGCGCGGTAGTTTTTACGCGTGACAGCGGAGAAATAAAATATTTAATAATTAAACAGCGCGGCGGTCATTACGGTTTTCCTAAGGGACATATGGAAGGTGACGAGACCGAGCACGAAACGGCGAAGCGCGAGGTAAAGGAAGAAGTCGGTATCACCGTGACGGATTTCGTCGAGGGATTTAAGACGAGTGATGAGTATATTCTTCCGCATAAGAGAGGAGCCAAGAAAAAGGTCATACTTTTCCTTGCGGAATATTCGGGTCAGAGGATAGTAATACAGAAGAAGGAGCTTTTCGGAGCGGCGCTTTATCCGTATGACGAGGCAATGAAGCTGCTCTCGTTCGACGGCTCGCGCAGAATGCTAAGGGAAGCTCACGAGTTTTTAAAAAAGATGTAAATTGATTTTATAAAAGACATAGCGATAATCATATATGACATTTTTCGGCAGAGGCGTTGTTCCTCTGCCGATTTTGTGGTATAATGGGTTGGGTGATGAAAATGGATAGTGAGAAAAATTTTCCGAAAAGGAAGCCAACACGGTTAAGTGGATTTGATTATAACAATTCGGGCGCATACTTTATCACAATATGTACAGAAAAAAGACGAAAAATACTTTCCCGCATTGTAGGGGTCGACGTCCTCGACGACCCGAATAACGTGGAATTATTGCCATACGGAAAAATTGTGGACAAATATATCAATCAATTGAGCGAATTTTATGATAACATAAAAGTTGATAGCTATGTAATTATGCCCAATCACATTCACATTATGCTGTTTGTTTTTGATAACGGGTCGTCGAGGACGTCGACCCCTACAAGACAACATTCTTCGGTTTCGCAATTCGTTTCAACATTAAAAAGATATTGCAATAAAGAATACGGTGAAAACATCTGGCAACGCCATTTTAACGACCATGTTATAAGAAACCGTGAAGATTATAGAGAACATTTGAGATACATCTACGAAAACCCTATCCGTTGGTATTGTGACGAATTATACACGGAGGAATAAGATTTAAAATTAAGGTTCGTAAAAGGTGAAAAATAGAACGATAAATAAGAATTTGCAGGTGCGAATGATGAAAACTTTATATATGATTGGTGGCACTATGGGAATTGGAAAAACAACTGTGTGCCAACAGCTCAAACAGGATTTACCGAATAGCGTATTTCTTGACGGAGATTGGTGCTGGGATGCAAGTCCGTTCCAAGTAACCGATGAAACAAAAGCAATGGTGACAAATAATATTTGTTATGTACTCAATAATTTTCTGAA
>JAZNPQ010000093.1:0-2731 GCA_045589735.1 Eubacteriales bacterium
ACGCTTCGCCCGGGCAGTGCGATAAATCCCAATTTGTTTACATTGTTCAACAAAAAAAGAAGACCGATTGGTCTTCTTTTTTATATTAGTTAATATCCCGAAATTTCTTCGGCTTTCATAAGCTTGACGAGTGCCGACGTACCAAGACGGGTCGCGCCGAGCTTTATGAAATCCTCTGCGTCCTCAAACGAGCGTATGCCGCCCGCAGCCTTGATGCCAAGACCCTTTCGTACGTTTTCGCTGAAAAGCTTAATGTCCTCGCGTGTTGCGCCCACTGTAGAAAATCCCGTTGAGGTCTTGATAAAATCCGCGCCCGAATCCGAAACTATTCTGCACATTATTATCTTTTCCTCTTCGGTTAGCAGACAAGTTTCGATAATTACCTTAAGTATGCGTTCGCCGCAAAGCTCTTTGAGCGCTTTTATCTCGTTTAGTACGTAGTCGTAATTTTTTGCCTTGAGCATACCGATATTGATGACCATATCTATCTCAGACGCTCCGTCAGAGAGTGCCTTTGCGGTCTCCGACGCCTTTGCTTCTGTCGTACAGTTACCGTTTGGGAATCCCACGACGGTACATATCGGAATCTGTCCTTTTGCGTACTTTACCGCGTCGGATACGTAGCAGGACGGAATACAGACACTTGCCGTACCGTATTTTATACCGTCATCGACAATACTCAAAATATCGTCAAGAGTTGCTGTTTGTGATAGAAGGGTGTGGTCTGCTTTTGCGAGTATTTCGGCTTTATTCATAAAGCACCTCGTTTTCGGTATCGTCGGCATTTAAATACTCTGTGTATACAAGCGTTGCGTGGTTGTGTCCCTCGTGTTCCTTCTTTTCAAGCGCTGCTTCAACTATAAGCTGTATTGCAAGGTAGCAAACGCTTCCTATCATAACTGCGGCGAGTATGAGACAGGCAACACGCGTCCAGAATACGCGCTTTGAAATTTTTTTGCTTTGTTTTTTTTCAGACATAACGGTTTCCTTCTTAATTTAAATTTTAAGCTGTTGTTTAGTGATATCCTTTTCGGAAAGCAGAATACCCGTTGCGGGTATCTTTATTTTTTTGTAGCCTTTAGTTTCCTCAAAGCGTTCTGCAAAATCGGTATAGGCGGCTTTGAGCTTTACGCCGTTTTTGAGGGTCATAAGCTGAACTCCCGCCGAGGTTCTTGTGGTCTTTACGGGAATAAGAGAAGTCTTTATAACTATCGCGCGGTCGTTATCCGAAAGAAGCATGATGTCGTACGGCTCTTTTTCGTTTTCATAGAATACCGCGACGATGGGAGAGGCATCGGAATACGCGCCCGTGAGCTTACGCCTTGCGGATTTTGTGATATACGACGTTGTGGGTATTCTTACGCCCTTGCCGTTTTCAAAGATATAGACAAAGTTTGTGTTCTCGGCGTAGCCCTTGTGAAGCATCATAAATATAGGCTTTTCTCCGCTATCCATACCGAGCTTAACCGGAATAAAATCACCCATAGCCGATGCCTTGACGGTATCGAAATCGTTTACCTTTGCCGAATAGAGCTTACACTGGTCGGAGATAAATATAAGCTCGGCAAGGTTGTCGGTCTCAATACTGTAAGCAATCTTGTCGCCGTCCTTGAGCTTCTGCTCGTCGTTTCCTCTGAGAGACTGAAGTGTTATCTTCTTGAAATATCCCTCTTCGGTCAGATAGAGACGGACGTTGTAGTTCTCAATATTTTCTTCCTCGTTATATACAACGATATCTTCCTTATGAATAATATACGACTTTCTCGGCTTTGCGTATTTTTTCTTTATATCCGCAAGCTGATTTGCAATAAGTGCCTTGAGCTTTAAGTCGTCGCCAAGGATCTCCTTAATAGCGGCTATTTCCTTTTCAAGCTCGTCTATCTCCTGAATTCTGCCGAGAATATACTCGCGGTTGAGATAACGGAGCTTTATGTCTGCGATATAGTCTGCCTGGGTCTCGTCGATTCCGAAGCCTTTCATAAGGTTCGGGACAACGTCTACTTCGTGTTCTGTTCCGCGGATTATGCGTATTGCTTTGTCGATATCAAGCAAAATTTTACCGAGACCGAGAAGCAGGTGGAGCTTGTCTTCCTTTTTGCCAAGGTCGTACGTCAGCTCACGGCGAACGCAGCCCATACGGAATTTTATCCACTCTGAAAGTATCTCGGGAACACCCATTGTTCTCGGAACGGAGTCGATAAGTATATTGAAATTACACTTGAAGCTGTCCTCAAGCGCTGTCATCTTAAAGAGCTTCTGCATAAGCTTATCGGGATCAACACCTTTACGCAGATCGATAGTGAGCTTGAAGCCCGAGAGGTCTATCTCGTCACGGAAATCGGTTATCTCTTTAAGCTTACCTGCCTTATAAAGCTCGGTTATCTTGTTAAGAATGACCTCAATAGTGGTAGAGTAGGGTATCTGAATTATATCAATGCAGTTTTCCTGCTTATTGTAAACGTATCTTGAGCGTATTCTGATAGATCCCTGACCTGTCGTAAATACGTTTTTCATTTCCTCGGCATTATAGATTATTTCACCGCCGCCGGGAAAATCGGGAGCTTTTATTATCTCCATAAGCTTGTCTGCCGATATCTTCGGGTTTTTGAGCATAGCGATAGTACCGTCGCATATCTCACCTAGGTTATACGAGCAGATATTTGACGCCATACCGACAGCGATACCCGAATTGGGCATAACAAGCACGTTCGGGAAGGTGGTCGGAAGGAGC
>JAZNPQ010000094.1:0-15560 GCA_045589735.1 Eubacteriales bacterium
GACCACCAGCCCCGACGTGATAAGTACCGTGCTATCCCTCACCGATTGCGTCCGAGCACTCGGTGAAAGATATATAAACACATTGGATAAACCAAATATTTTTAAAAGTTTTTGAAGATTCTTAAGAAACTTTTTAAAAAGTTTCTTAAGTGGGTGTGGGCAACGCCCACGAATCAACAGTGCTATAAATCCCAATTTTACGGTTTATTTCCGCCTGTAAATTAAACACCAACTTGTATACATGAAAAAGAGTGAGTCGAATTCAACATGAATTTGACTCACCGCTTTTATTTATCTCAGATCCGCAATATCGAGAATGAGGCGTTCGGTCTTTTCCCAGCCGAGGCAGGGGACGGTGCTAGATTTACCGTAGACGTCTTCACCTATCTTCTGTGCGCCGTCCTCAATGTAGGACTCTATCATAAGACCCTTGACGAGTTTTTTGACGTCATCGCTGTGTCTTGTGCTGTGGAGTATTTCCTTGGCAATACGTATCTGCTCAATATACTTTTTGCCTGAGTTTGCGTGGTTGGTATCAACTATTACGGAAGGGTTGGAAAGCCCGCTCTTCGCATAGGTCTCGCTAAGGAATATAAGATCCTCGTAGTGATAGTTGGAAAGCGACTGACCGTGCTTGTTTACGTATCCGCGGAGAATTGCGTGAGTGAGCGGATTGCCGTGTGTTTCTACCTCCCAACCGCGATAAATAAACGTATGAGTATGCTGACCTGCCGTGATTGAGTTCATCATAACCGAAATGTCACCGCTTGTCGGATTCTTCATACCGACGGGAATGTCAAGACCGCTGGCTGTAAGTCTGTGCTGTTGATTCTCGGACGAACGTGCTCCGACCGCAACGTATGCAAGAAGGTCGGAGAGGTAACGGTAATTTTCACAGTAAAGCATCTCATCTGCACAGAACATACCCGTCTGCTCGATAGCGTCTATGTGAAGCTTACGGATAGCGATGATACCCTTGAGCATATCGGGCTTTTCTTCGGGATTCGGTTGATGAAGCATACCTTTGTAGCCGTCGCCTGTGGTACGGGGCTTATTTGTGTAGATTCGGGGGATGATAACTACCTTATCCTTGACCTGCTCTTGAAGTCTTGCAAGTCTTGAAATATAGTCAATAACTGCGTCCTCTCGGTCAGCGGAGCAGGGACCTATAACGAGTA
This sequence comes from Eubacteriales bacterium, assembly GCA_045589735.1. Lineage (GTDB taxonomy): Bacteria > Bacillota > Clostridia > Oscillospirales > CAG-272 > RGIG3994. Next base: position 1,179 of record JAZNPQ010000094.1, read on the forward strand.
TAAATCTGTCATCCTTGCCCGTAAATATATCGGCAATAGCTTTATCGGCTATAACCTTCTTTTCTGCCCACTCGTCGGAGAGAGGGTACATTTCCTTGATCTCCTTCGGAATCGGCAGCTTGCGTTTGAAATCCATGTTCATTGTTTCGGTTTCCTTTCGGGTTACTTTTTATCAAAATACGAACGGCGTTCGGTTGATAGCTTCATTTGCTCGCGAAGCGCGTCGGTGTCTCCGACGGCGAGAGAATCGCGGAGCTTGCGGAATTCGTTTATAAAAAGATCCATTTGAGAGAGAAGCTCGTGGCGGTTCATCATAAACAGCTCGCTCCACATAGCATCGTTTATTTTTGCGATCCTTGTAAGGTCGCGGAAGGAGTCACCCGTATAAGATACGAGATGCTCGGATTCCTTACAGGTCATAAGCGCAACGGCGATACAGTGTGTAAGCTGAGAGAGAAATCCTATCATTTCGTCGTGCTCTCGCGGAGAGAGAACCGAAATTCTTGCAAAGCCAAGCTCCTCACCGAGCCTTTTGCACTCTTCAATAGCTCTGCCGGAGTTGTCGGCTGTTGGTGTGACTATGTAGTTCGCGCCCTTGAAAATATCCTTACTGCTGTTTTCAACCCCGTAGACCTCACGTCCTGCCATAGGATGCGCGGGAATAAATTCAACGTCCTTGCGGAGTATTGCCTGAATTTTATAAACGATCTCACACTTAACCCCCGTAACGTCTGTGATGAGCGCGCCGGATTTAAAATAAGATTGATATTGCTTTATCCAATCCACAAAAACGTTGGGATAGAGTGCAAAAACTATTTTATCAAACTGACGCACGTATTCGGGTGTGACCTCGGTCTGACCGTGTGCGATTATGCCCTTGTCAAGAGCGTATTTTATGGACGATTCACGCCTTGTGATAGCGCCGACCTCGTAGCCTTTTGCTGTCAGGGCATCTGCATAGCTTCCGCCGATAAGACCGAGACCGACGATTAGATACTTTTCTTTCATAGCTCATCTTCCTCGTGGTATTTTACTTTTATTCCGAGTTTTGTTATATCGTCAAAAAAGTTCGGATAGCTTTTTTTGACAGCTTCTGCGCCTTCGATAGCTCCGCCAAAGCGCGACATTATTACCGACAGAGACATTGCCACTCTGTGGTCGTTGTGAGACGAAAGGATTTCGCTCGGCGTATGAAGCGCAGCCTTTGTTATAATAACGTTATTTTCTTCAACAGTTATATCAGCGCCGAACTTGGCAAGCTCGTGTGCCATAGCCGTTGCTCTGTCGCTTTCTTTTATTTTGAGGCGTCGTGTACCTGTAAACAGTGCGCCGTTATGTATTGCGGCAATTGTAAAAAGTATAGGTCCAAGGTCGGGACAGTCTTCGATATCGAGCGTCGGCGTACCTTCACACAATTTTTTGAAATATTCTGAGTATATTTTATCTCCCTGCAAGCTAAGCGGAAATAGACCGTCAAGCTCAACGTCTCCGCCAATACAGTTGAATGCGTCGAGAAAAGCGGCGTTTGAATAATCGCCCTCGACAGAGAGGCTTTTTGACAGATATTTCTGACCGCCCGGGATTTTTATGACATTCCCCGACACCTCGGTAACGATACCGAAGCGTGAAAGCGTGTCAAGCGTTATGTCTATGTAGCTTTTGCTCTCAACAGGAGGCAAAAGCTCTATTGTGCTGTCGGCTTCTGCCATCGGCAGAGCAAATAGCAGACCGCTGATAAATTGGCTGCTTACGCTTGCGTCAACCTTAAAATCACCGCCGTCCAGCTTTCCCATTATTTTTATACATGTGTTGTCAAACTCAAAAGAAATGCCGAGCGGCTCAAATATTTCACGGTATACCTCGATACCGCGGGATATAAGTCGTTCTGTGCCGTAAAATTCCGACTTGCCGCCGAAAAGCAGAGCAATGGGTATCATAAAACGAAGTGTGCTTCCGCTTTCACGGCAGTAAAAGCGTTTTACAGTGTCGGTATTTACCGAATTACCGATGCCTGTTACCGAGACGGTGTCGTCGTGTTTTTCGTATTTTGCTCCGAGTGTGCTGAGACAGTCGAGAGTTGCGAGCATATCCTCGCTTTTCGAAATGCCGCGTACCTCACTCGTTCCATTGCCGAGAGCCGCGCAGATGAGCAGTCTGTGCGCATAGCTTTTTGAAGGCGGCGGTGTTATTTTACCGCGCGCGACTGATGGCTCTATTATTACGTTCATTTTTTTAAATAACCTATAAGATAATCTGCGGCGTCTGTGTAGCCTTTAAAACCGCGTCCTGCGATGCAGGTAAGAGCATAGAGACGTACATAACTGACCTTTCTGAACTCTTCTCGGCTGTCAACGTCGGAAATATGTACCTCGACAGTCGGTATTGCGACCGCCTTTAGTGCGTCGAGTATTGCAACGCTTGTGTGTGTATACGCGGCGGGATTGATAATTATACCGTCAATACCGTCAAAGTAGGCTTCCTGTATTTTATCAACTATCGCGCCCTCGTGATTTGATTGAAAAAATTCAACCGAATAGCCGTTTGTATTTGAATGTTCGTTAATAAGCGAGCATAGGTCAGAATAACTGCTTTTACCGTAAATATCCGGCTCACGGATGCCGAGCATATTGAGATTCGGTCCGTTTATAACGAGAAATTTCATTTTAGTTTATCCCCTTCAAAAATACATCGGTGCCGTAACGTGATGCGATCATATCACAAAGCGTGATCGCAGTGACCGCGTCGATAACCGGACAGATACGTCTGATTATAGCAGGGTCGTGGCGTCCCTTGATAGATAACGTGGTGTTTTCATTCTTTATAAAATCAACGGTGTTCTGTTCCTTAGAAATTGACGGAGTAGGCTTTACGGCACAGCGAAAGATTATTGGCATACCGTTTGTGATTCCGCCGTTTATGCCGCCGTTATGGTTGGTAGAAGTGACCACCTTGCCGTCGCTCATTTTAAAGCTGTCGTTAGCAGACGAGCCATTCATATCGGCAAAGCCGAAACCGCTTCCAAATTCTATTCCCTTGATGCCGCCGACAGAGAAAACAGCATGCGATATAATACTTTCAACAGAGTCAAACCAAGGCTCGCCGACCCCACCGGGCATACCGAATATAGCAGTTTCGACGATACCGCCAAGGCTGTCACATTCGGCTTTCGCGGCTTCTATAGCCGCGACCATACCGTTTTCACAGTCAGACAGAACAGGGAAGGACTTGTCCTTAAGCTCGTTTATATCTTTTGAAATATCGTAAAAATCACGGTCGGAAACACCGCCGCAATATTTTATGTGTGTTGCGAGATTTATTCCAAGTGAGTTAAGCGCAGTCTCGGCTATAGCGCCTGCAGCAACGAGAGCCGCCGTGATACGACCCGAAAAATGACCGCCACCGCGGTAGTCCTCATAGCCGTGATATTTAAGATATGCCGTATAATCAGCGTGTGAGGGCCTTGCAATACTTCTCATTTCCGAATAGTCGTTGCTTCTTTTATCCTCATTCGGAATCACGATACAGATGGGAGTTCCCGTGGTGTATCCGTTAAAAGCACCGCTGACTATCGAATATTTATCGGGCTCACGCCTTGCCGTATCAACAGACGACGAAGGTCTGCGGCGCGCGAGGCGTTCGTTTATATAATTTTCGTCAATTTTGATTCCGGGAGCAAGACCGTCGATGATAGCACCGATGGCAGTACCGTGACTCTCACCGAAAAGCGTAACGGATACGCTTTGACCGAATGTGTTTTTCATATATCAAGATATCCTTTCATCTGTGAGGCGTCGAGCTTTAAAAATTCAAAGCTTCCGATCTCCGAGACATAGACCGCCGTGACAGCTTTGCCCGACATCTTTTTGTCGTGAAGCAGATACGACATAAGAGTATCCTTGTTTGTGTCACAGCTTGTGGGCAGGTTGTATTTTTTCAGCAACGGTATAAGTCTTTCTCTGACCGTATCGGAGCACATATATATCATACCGATAGCCACGCACTCACCGTGAAGATAAGTTCCGAGTGCTTCGGAGCTTTCAACTGCGTGACCGACAGTATGACCGAAATTAAGAACCTTACGAAGTCCTTTTTCCTTGGGGTCCTCTTCAACGACGGTCTTTTTTATTTTGAGTGAACGAATAATTATCTCGTCAAGGTCGGAGTCAAGGTTTGTGCTTGCCTCGATAAGCTCAAACAGAGCCTTGTCGGATGTGAGCGACATTTTTATCGCCTCTGCAAGTCCTGCGTGAAGCTGACGGCTGTCAAGCGTTTTAAGAGTATCCGGGTCTATAACTACCTTTTTCGGCTGATAGAACGCGCCAACGATATTTTTAACGCCGTGATAGTCAATACCCGTCTTGCCGCCAATCGAGGAATCGACCTGCGACAGAAGAGTGGTGGGTATATTATAAAAATCTATACCGCGCATATAAGACGCCGCGGCAAAGCCCGAAAGGTCTCCGACGACACCTCCGCCGACCGCTACGATACAGTCGGTACGTGTAAACGAGTTTTCAAGTAGCGTGTCAAGTATTTTCGTATAGCTTTGTATATTTTTATTTTCTTCGCCGCAGGGAATTACGAGAAGTGTGCTTTCCTTTGCGGCTGAGACAACTTTTTTTGCATAATCTTTCGGAACACCGCTGTCGGTTACGACGAGGACCTTTCGGTCAAGCGGCAAAAGCTCTCCGATATGTGAAAGCGCTCCGCGCTCAACGACTATATCGTAGCCTTGTTCGCCTAAAGAAACGGGAAGTATCATAATTATGGCCGTAGCTTTTGCGTTAGCAAAATCTTCCTTTCACGTGGAATTGTGGCAGGTTTGGCTTTGCCAAATTGCCGCGAGGATTTTTGCGGCAAAAGCCACAAAACACCAAGTTTGAAAATTTATTTTCAAACTTATACCTCACTTAGTTTTTATATGTGCCTACGAGCTTGAGTCGGTCGCAGGTGGCGCCGAGCGCCTTGAGCATATCCTTACCGTCGGGAGTGTTTATGTTTCCCTCGACTTCGATATAGAAATAGTAATTCCAGATAAGCTCTTTCATAGGACGGCTTCTCAGATTTTTCATATTGAATCCGAATGCGCCCATAATGTCAAGCGTTTTTGCAAGCGCTCCCGCTTCATTTTTCACCGTGAAAACGAGAATGAAATTCTCTCCCATTTTTTTGGCTCTTTCGGGTGTATTGAGAGTTCTTGAAAATACCGCAAAGCGTGTGGTGTTGTTTCTGCTTGTATTGATACCGCCCTCAAGCACCTTAAGACCGTATATGGAAGCGGTCTCGGCGGACGCTATTGCGGCAAGCGTCGGGTCATTTTTTTCGGCAACCTGCTTTGCGGCTATTGCCGTATTGGAGCAGGCAATTTCGTCAAAGCCGTGACGCTTTATATATTCAGCGCACTGTGACAGTGCCTGTGGGTGACTCGTTACGTTCTTTACCGTGTCAAGAGTTGCTCCGTCACACGCGATAAGGTTATGTACGACGGGGATATCGGTTATCGCGTTTATATAAAGACTTCCCGAAAATATAAGATCCATAACGGCGCCGACGTCGCCTGCGTAGCTGTTTTCTATAGGAAGAACGGCGTTGTCGCACTCTCCGTTTTCAACGGCGCGGTAGGCATCCGTGAAGTCCGCGTAGGCAACTATTTCGGAATCAGGGAAGAGCTTTTTGGCGGCGATATAACCGAAAGCGCCCTCAACACCGCTGTAGGCTATCCTCATACCGTGGAGCAGCTTTCTCTGATACTCCTTTGACACATTCATAGTGTTTTTGAGAAAGTTTATGTAATGCGGTCTTATCTCGTCGCTTGAAATATAAGCCGAATTGCGTTTTATGACGTCTTCCTCTCGGCTGGCGTCAAAAATAGGCAGACCGTTTTCTTTTTTGTGTTCGGCAACATCCTTTGCGGCGTTCATTCTGCGCTCAAAAAGCTCAGCCATCGCCTTGTCAATTTCATTTATTTCCTGTCTTGCCCTGTCGAGCTTATTCATAAGAACACCCCATTACAGTTAAAAATTATAAAAGTAATTTTATCACTTTTAAAATGGATTGTCAATATAATAACATAAAAATACACTTTAATCAGATAAAATTTTTATAAAAATCACTCCCCGAAAAAGTCGGGGAGTGAGAGAATATTATTTTTTTGCGTTATACGCCTTGACTTCTTCCCAAAGTGAGTCATAGTAAGAGCGTACGCTGTCGGGAAGGTCGTAGTAGAAGGTTTTCTTTATAGTGTCGTCTTCCATTACGTCATAAAGTATACGCTTCCATTCGGGATGCATCTCTGCCATAGCCACGGCGTATTCTTCGCTTTCAAGCACTGCGGTGTTAGGCGACGCGTAGCAGATATATTCTGCATTTGCGACGGCAATTTCAGGCTCAAGCATAAAGTTGATGAACATAAGCGCGGCTTCGTAATTCTGACAGGTTTCGGGAATACAAAGCGAATCCACGAAAATGTTTGTGCCTTCCTTCGGATACGTGAGGTCGAGGTCGGAATTTTCACCGTACATAGTCAGAAAATCTCCTGCGTAGTAGGGGGCGAGCAGAGCGTTGCCCGATTCCATTTTGTTGAACACCTCGTCCATAACGTAGCCCTGAAGTACAGCCTTCTGCTCCTTGAGCTTGTTTGCGGCAACCTCCCAATCGCTCTTTTCTTCGGAATTAAGGTCTATTCCGAGAAGCAATTGCGATATAGCAAAGGCATCACGCGGATTGTTGAAGTTGAGTATGTTGTTTGTATATGCGGCATCCCACATAACAGACCAGCTATCGGGAGTTTTTTCTATCTCTGCGGAATTGTAGATAAGACCCACAAGACCGACGTTGTACGGAACCGAATATTCATTGTTCGGGTCAAAATACAGATCCTTATACTTTTCGTCAATGAGGCCGTAGTTTGTTATTTTACCGAAATCGAGCTTCATTAAACGGTTTTCGTCCTTGAGACGGTGTATCATATAGTCGGACGGAATTATTACGTCATACGACACCGAGCCGCTGACAAGCTTTGAATACATTACCTCGTTGCTCTCATAGGTGTTGTAGTTGACCTTGATACCGGTAAGACGCTCAAACGCCGCGATAACGTCAAGCGAGCCCTCGCCGCCGTCGGAGATATACTCTGTCCAGTTGTAGACGTTAAGTGTTGTGCCTGCGTAATCGGTCGTATACGTTCCTTGCAGATTTTCTCGGTCAACAGAGTCGTTTGTCGATCTGTTCGAGAAAAGAATGAGACAGCAGGGAAGAAGGACCGCGACAGACGTAACTATCGCAACTATCTTTTTTACTCTGTACGATTTTTCTTTTTCTACAGGCTTCTTTTCCACCGGGTCGGATTTCATAAAGTTGTATCCGATGAGCAGAAGAAGAATAAGTATCAGAATTATCGAGTAAAGCGCGTATATATCGGGAGTCACCGTCTTTTTGACGAGAGAATAGATATAAACGGGAAGCGTTACGTAGTCAACCCCGCTTGTGTAGTAGCTGATAACGAAATCGTCAAACGACAGCGTAAACGCCATAAGCAGACCCGAAAACACACCGGGGAGTATCTGAGGCAATGTTACCTTGAAGAAGGCGCGCGAGGGACTGCAGCCAAGGTCCATTGCGGCTTCGGTAAGACTTCGGTCGGCAGACCTAAGACGAGGCATAACATTGAGTATAACGTATGGCAGATTGAAGGTGATGTGCGCTATAAGAAGCGTCCAGAAATTGACCTTTTGAGTTGTTCCGAGCATAGTTCCGACGAATACGAACAGAAGCATCATTGATACTCCTGTAACGATGTCGGGGTTCATCATGGGAACGTTATTTACCGCCTCTATAGCGGCTTTTGCACGCTTTGATTTGATACGGTGTATGCCCATTGCGGCAAGTGTTCCGAAAACCGTGGCAATAACCGACGAGGCTATTGCGAGCTTAATTGAATTTGCAAGGTATTCGCTGAGGTATTTTCCGTTTTGTATAAGCTCAATATACCATCTCGGCGAAAATCCCGAAAATACCGAGGTGGATTTTCCCGCGTTGAACGAGAAAAATATCATAACGAGCAGCGGTGCGAATAAAAATGCGTATATCAGCACCATAAAGAGAGTACGCCAGAAGTTTCTCATACCATACCTCCCGCGCTGTCGTCAGAATATTTGTTCATAATGAAGGTGCAGATAAGAATTATGACCATAAGGATAAACGCCATTGCCGAGCCTATATTGAGACCCTCTGCGGCGGAATGTTCTTTTATCTGCATTTCGATTATATCACCGATAAGCATTATCTGTCCGTTCGACATCCTCTGCGAGATATAAAATGTGGATATCGACGGTACAAATACCATTATAATACCCGATATCACGCCGGGAATCGAGAGAGGGAAGATAACGTGACGCAGCTTCTGAAAGCCTGTGCAGCCAAGGTCGTCTGCGGCTTCGAGCAGAGGCTGCTCGATTTTTGACATTCCCGTGTATATCGGGAGTATCATATAAGGCAGGTAATTGTATACCATACCGAGAATTACGGCGCCGTACGAGCCGAGAAAATTTACAGGTCCTATTCCGATAAGTCCGAGTAAGTAGTTAAGAATACCGTTATTTTCAAGGATGTTCGACCAAGAGTAGGTTCTGATAAGCATATTCATCCACATGGGAAGCATTATGAGTATCATCTGTATCTGCTGTGATTTGGGCTTCATTCTTGAAAGAAAATACGCAAACGGATACGCAAGCACAAGAGCTATAGCCGTTGCTGCCAGAGACAGAAGCACCGACAGCATAAAAGAACGCAGATACGTTGCGGTCCCGAAGCGCTTTATGTATTCAAATGTGATCTTGCCGGCATCGGCATCCCAAAAGGAATAGTAAACGACGAAGATCAAGGGAATTATGATAAATATTGCCGCCCATATAGAGTACGGAGTATTGAAAAGAACCGTTTTTGCTGTGCTTTTCTTCATCTTTCATCGTCCTCGGTAGCTTCTTCGCTGTCTTCGGGCTCAGGGTCGGACAGATGATCTGCCTCTTCACTGTAGGTGGAATAGTCACCGAACTTGCCCGAATATTCGGATTTTTTCATAACGTGTATTGCCTCGGGCTCAATGTGAATACCGATAACGGTGTCCTCAGCAACAAAATCCGAGGTCTCAAGCATCCATTTGAAGCCTTTGACGTCAACGATTATTTCATAGTAGTCGCCCTTGAAGGTGACAGAATAGACTTGCCCTGTGAGCATTCCTTTTTCAATAGCCACAACGTCAACGTCCTCGGGACGTATAACGACGTCTACCTGCTCGTTTTTGTCAAAGCCCTTGTCAACGCAGTCGAAGGTGTGACCTGCGAAGCGAACCTTGAAATCGTCGAGCATAGTTCCGTCAAGAATATTACTCTCGCCGATAAAGTCTGCAACAAATGCGTTTTCGGGCTCATTATATACGTCGGTAGGCGTTCCTATCTGCTGTATCTTTCCGTCTGCCATAACAACGATCTTGTCAGACATCGTAAGAGCTTCCTCTTGGTCGTGAGTTACGTAAATAAAGGTAATACCCGTCTGCTTCTGTATCGCCTTAAGCTCCTTCTGCATGTCCTTGCGGAGCTTTAAGTCGAGCGCGCCGAGAGGCTCGTCCAAAAGAAGGACCTTGGGCTTATTTATAAGCGCTCGGGCTATTGCAACACGCTGCTGCTGACCGCCCGAAAGCGTTGAGATATGTCGCTTTTCAAAGCCGCGAAGGTTAACAAGAGCGAGCATTTCTTCAACTTGTGCGCGTATTACGTCTTCTTTGATTTTCGGCTTACGCAGACGCAGACCGAACGCGACGTTTTCGTAAACGTTTAAGTGAGGGAAAAGCGCGTAACGCTGAAAAACCGTATTTAATTGACGCTTGTGAGGAGGAAGATCGTTTATAATCTCTCCGTCAAAGCATACGTCTCCGTCATCCTGCGTAACAAATCCCGCGATTATACGGAGAGTGGTGGTCTTACCGCATCCCGACGGACCTAAAAAGGTTACGAATTCTCCGTCGTAAATGTCAAGATCGATACCGCGGAGAATAGCCTCTCCGTCAAATGATTTGGTAATGTTTCTAAGTTCAATGAGCTTTTTTTCCATTTCCCATAAATACCCCTTCAAAATAATTGATTATTTCGGAAAGGTCTGACGTTTTCTTCAAAAAAAGATACGTCAAATAGTCTTCCAAGTATATATTGTAGCAGATAATTGCCCTAATTGCAATAGATTTTGCAAAATTCCGTAAAATTCGTGATTATTTGCAAAAAAACATAGTTAGAGGCGTTTATCCGTAAATAGCCCGACGATTTCTTTACAATACTTGCTTTTTCTCATAAATTCTCTTTATTCGGCAAAAACAGTCGGTTGAAAAGGGTCAAAGAAAACATAAAAAGCGACAGCGAGCTTGATGATCTTATTAAAAAATATGCCGAAACGCACCAGAGAATAAACAAACAGATTAACGAAAGCGCGCGAAGAAGCAGTGCTGCGCTGTCATTGCTTGAAATTTTTGATAAAAAGCAGTAGAGTATGCGTCCGCCGTCAAAGGTCTCGATAGGTAAAAGATTCAGGACGGCAAGGCTGAGCGATGCCGTCGTAAAATACTCGAAAAAGGGAAGAGAAACACCGTAAAAGGCTATTGCCGACAGAATATTGAAAAACGGACCTGCGGCAGATAAAATTATTTCGTCTGTATAGGATATCAGCGCTCTTCCTGTGTCAAGCCTTGCGCCGAGCAGATCAACCGAGAAGCGCGTTATTTTTATTTTCGTAAGTATTGCTCCCAAAACGTGTCCAAGCTCGTGAATCAGAGTTGCCGATATTACTGCGCAAAGCATAACTTTATCTGTGAAAATAAATAAAAGAGCCAGAGAAAGCACTGTAGGAAATGCAATCTTTATTTTACTTTTTATGAGATCACCGCCTTCCGTATAAAATATATGAGAATAAACGGAGCGAGATTCTACAGCGTAAATTTTTCAAAAAAATCCACAAACCCCTATTGACAATCAATTGACCGCGTGATATAATGTAAGTGCACAAAGTAAAAATAATCAAGGAGGAATAGCGTGAAAGTTTATTTTGCTTGCGGTGAAATTCACTGTTCACGCAACCAAATTCAAATTAAAAATGGGACCCGAACCCATTTTTGTTCGCGAAGCGAACACATTTGAATTAAAAAAATATTTGTGCCGCCGATATGGCGGCGGAATGGAGGTAAAATGAATCTTCAGATAGTTGACAACACGATTCCGGGAACCGTGCTTGACAGACATACTATGGGAAACGTCACGGGTATGGATTTTTTGTCGAAGATATTTTACATCAGCGACGGCATAATGCTGACGCAGATACGCGAGATCTCCGGAATTGACGGTTCTACTTTGCAGAATTGGACAAAACGCGGTTGGGTGGAGAATTCAAAGAAAAAGAAGTACAATATCGATCAGGTCGCGCATATTCTTATCATAAATATGTTAAGAAGCTGTATGCACCTTGATAAGATAGCGTTTCTGATACGTTACATCAACGGACGTGTTGACGACAGAAGCGACGATATCATAAGAGATTCGGAGCTGTACGATTACATTTGCAGAATTCTCGATATTCTTATGACCGATAAGCGTGAATTTGAAATCGAAACGCTCCGTGACTGTATCTCTGAGGTCACGGCGCAGTACGATGAAAAGGTGAGTGGAGCAAGAAAAAGGCTTACGAATGCGCTCGAAATAATTATTGTTGCGTATTATGCTTCAATAATCAAAAAGCACTCCGACAAATGTATAGATGAGCTTATGAACAGATAAAGGGGGATGACTTATGGGATTTTTAGCTGAATTTTGGAACGGACTGGTTCTCGGTCAGCAGATATTTTTGTGCGTGGCGATACCCGCAACCGTGCTTATGATAGTTCTGATAGTGAGTATGCTTGTCGGAATTGGTGACGACGATATTGACGCAGGGGACACGGATATAGATTCTGACGGCGACGTAGCCGACGCGGGTCTTTCATTTTTCACGCTTCGCGGAATAGTCTCGATGCTTTGCATTATGGGCTGGAGCGGATTTGTATTTCTTGACGCAGACCTCGGTCTGCCGACACCTATAGGAGTGCTTATTTCCGTGGTGCTCGGTATGATAACTTTGGTTCTCGTTGCTTTTGCGATGAGAGGCATCGCGCGCTTGCAGTCGTCGGGAAATCTCGATATAAGAAACGCGATAGGTAAGGTCGGTCAGGTCTATCTGACTATCCCTGCCGACGGAAAGTCCGCAGGTAAGGTCAACCTGACGGTACAGGAACAATTTAAGGAATTTTCGGCAATGACAGTAGGGAATGAACCTATAAAGACCGGAGAATACGTAAGAGTAGTCTCTGTCTCTGATACGGGAGTTCTTATGGTCGAGCCGATAAACAAACAGTAAAATATTTTCAGGAGGAAAGAAAATGACAAATTTTGTAACAACACTCGGAACAGGTATCGGCGGTGGAGTTATCGCTCTTATCGTGGCTGTTGTACTTATCGTGTTTATGCTTTTCATAACGATAGTTTCGCGTTATAAAAAGTGTCCGTCCGATAAGATAATGGTTATCTACGGTAAGGTCGGAAACAATGCAGACGGTACATCGCGTACGTCTAAATGTATCCACGGCGGCGCGGCGCTTGTATGGCCGATCATTCAGTCGTATGAGTACCTCGACCTTACACCTCTGTCGATAAGCGTTGACCTCAAGAGCGCGCTGTCAAGACAGAATATCCGTGTTGACGTTCCGTCGAGCTTTACAGTAGGTATCTCGACAGAGCCGGGCGTTATGCAGAACGCCGCAGAGCGTTTGCTCGGTCTCCGTATGGCAGAGATACAGGAGCTTGCAAAGGATATCATCTTCGGTCAGCTTCGTCTCGTTATCGCAACAATGGATATCGAGGAAATAAATACCGACAGAGATAAATTCCTTGACGCAGTTTCGGGTAACGTTGAAACAGAGCTTAAGAAGATCGGTCTCAGACTCATAAATGTTAACGTAACCGATATCAACGACGAGTCGGGATATATCGCGGCTCTCGGTAAGGAAGCCGCCGCAAAGGCAATAAATGACGCTAAGGTATCGGTTGCCGAGGCTGACAGAAACGGTGCAATCGGCGCGGCAAACGCCGAAATGGAGCAGAGAATAAGAGTTTCGAAGTCAAACTCCGATGCTATAGAGGGTGAAAACAAGGCAAAGGTACAGATAGCGGCATCCGAAGCATACAGACGTGAGCAGGAAGCCGAATCACTCAAGCGCGCCACAGCTGCTGAAAACATTCAGGCAGCTAAAGCACTTGAGGAATCCTATGCCGCACAAAGAAAGGCTGAGGAAGCAAGAGCCGCGCTCGAAAAAGCAAGACAGGAAGCCGACGTAATCGTTAAGGCAGAGATCAGAAAGAAAGAGATCGAGCTTCAGGCGGAGGCGGAAGCAGAAGAAATACGCCGTAAGGCACGAGGCGAAGCCGACGCAACTCTTATGAAGATGCAGGCAGAGGCGGACGGTCTCCGTGATATCCTCATAAAGCAGGCAGAAGGCTTCTCTGAGCTTGTTAAGGCGGCAGGTGGCGAATCCGATAATGCGGTCAAGATGATGATAGCCGATAAGCTTGAAGAGCTTGAAAGAATTCAGGTCGATGCTATCAAGAATCTTAAGATCGACAAGATCACGGTCTGGGACAGCGGAAAGGGAGCAGACGGAAAGACCTCGACGGCAAACTTCGTGTCGGGTCTTATGCAGTCGGTACCTCCGCTTAAGGAAGTTTTTGATATGGCGGGAATGGAACTTCCCAAGTATCTCGGAAGCGACAAGACCGAAACAAAGACAGAATAATAAGATAAAAAAGAGGTCGGAAAATAAAACCCGACCTCTTACAAATTAAGAGGAAAAAATACGAAAAAAAGGTATACTAAAAAAGTTTTGATTTTTTTGAAAAAAATTCAAAAAAGGGGTTGACAATTCTAAAAAAAAGTGTATAATAGTATCGTTGCCTCAAGAGAGGCGGCTATGCGAGAGTGGCGGAACTGGCAGACGCGCACGTTTGAGGGGCGTGTGGTTCACACCGTACGGGTTCAAGTCCCGTTTCTCGCACCAAACGTTGCACCGAGTCTTCGGTGCAACTCATAAGCGGGCATGGCGGAATTGGCAGACGCGCTAGATTCAGGTTCTAGTCGGGGCAACTCGGTGGAGGTTCAAGTCCTCTTGCCCGCACCAAAAATCGACAAGTTTTGACGAGAAACTTGTCGATTTTTACTTTTTCGCGATTACACCTTGGTTTTTTACCGGAAAACGCTGGACCATACAATTTGAAAAAGGAGACACGACCATGAAATACGATTTTGAATCCATCATAG
>JAZNPQ010000095.1:0-15150 GCA_045589735.1 Eubacteriales bacterium
GATATAACCTTTCCGCCGGGATCGATACACACCCTGCCAAAGCTGCTATCCGAGCGACTTGGCGGCGGTAAACGATTCTTTGCGACCGAAGGAGAACGCCCCAACATAGTTGAAAACGTACCCGTGCGCCGTGAATCGAAATATCGCGCGTGGGTCTCGGTAATGTACGGTTGTAACAATTTCTGTACATACTGTATAGTGCCGTATGTCAGAGGACGAGAGAGAAGTCGCGCCCCCGAAGCGATACTTTCGGAGATAGAAATGCTTGCAAAAGAGGGATACAGTGATATTACCTTGCTTGGTCAGAACGTCAATTCCTACGGAAAAGACGCTGATTTCGGGTGCAATTTTTCAGAGCTTTTAACAAGAGCCGCAAATATTGAGGGCGATTTCCGTCTCCACTTTATGACAAGTCACCCGAAGGACGCGACCTTTGAGCTAATAGACGCGATAGCAGATAATAAAAAGGTAGCAAAGCAGCTTCATCTTCCGCTTCAATCGGGAAGCGACCGTATTCTGTCGGCGATGAATAGGCACTATACGTTTGAATCGTATATGGAAAAGCTCGACTATTTCAGAAAACGACTCCCGGACGCATCTGTTACATCGGATATTATAGTAGGTTTCCCAGGGGAGACAGAAGAGGATTTTGAAGCAACGCTTGAAGCACTGAAACGCGCAAAGTACGACCGAATTTTCTCGTTTATTTATTCACCGAGAAACGGAACTCCCGCGGCAAAAATGGAATGTCAGATACCGAAAGAGATTCAGAATGAACGGCTCTCAAGGCTGCTTGAGCTTCAAAATGAAATATCAAAGCAAAAAAATGATGTTTTGGTAGGAAAACGTGTAAAAGTACTTTGCGACGGAATTAGCAAAAACGATCCGAATTTCCTTGAAGGACGCACCGAACAGGATAAAATAGTTATCTTCAAGGGGGGCACGGAGCTTGAGGGTAAGTTCGTGGATCTTTCTGTAACTCGCGCAGATACCTTTAATTTGTACGGAGAAATTATATGAACCATATAATAAATAAAAATATTAAGGAGAAAACAAAAATGACAATCGAAGAACTCGCCGCTGAACTCGGCAAAAAGATCAAGGAAGACCCCAGAATTGAGGCAATGAACAAGGCTCGTGATGAATATGAGACAAACGAACAGCTTCACGCGTATATGAACGAATACAGCGCACAGCAGGAAGCAATTCAGGCAGAAGCCGCAAAGGATACCCCCGACAGCCTTCTTATCGCAAAGATGCAGGGAAGAGTGGACGAGCTTTATAAGCTTATCATAAACAATGAGATATTTGCAAGACTAAATGAGGCGCAAGAAGCTGTTAACGAGCTTATGGAGAACGTAAACAATATCATAACCTTCAATATTACAGGTGAGCTTCCTTCGTGTACTCACGACTGCTCATCCTGCGGCGGAGGCTGCAGCCACTAATTCAGACTGTTAATTTTCGCGCAATTTTGCGCAATTTGAATCAAAAAAGAGAGGTTGACCGCCATGACTCCAATGATGGAGCAATATTTTGAAATAAAAAACAAATATAAGGATTATTTACTCTTTTACCGTCTCGGAGATTTTTACGAGATGTTTTTCGACGACGCGATTCTTGCCTCGCGTGAGCTTGACCTGACCTTAACGGGTCGTGATTGCGGAGAAGCCGAGAGAGCACCTATGTGCGGAGTGCCGTTTCACGCCTCGGAGTCATATATTGCCAAGCTTATTGAAAAGGGCTACCGTGTTGCCATTTGCGAGCAGGTGGAAGACCCTGCAACCGCAAAAGGACTCGTAAAACGTGATATTGTCCGCGTTGTAACGCCCGGAACGGTTATAGAGAGTACTATGCTCACCGAAAATAAAAATAATTATATTTGTGCTGTATTTTTGGGCGTGGATGGTTACGGCGTTTGCTTTTGTGATGTTTCAACCGCAAAAATATGCGCTACCTCTTTTCCCGACGACGGAGACGGCAAGCATCTTCAAAACGAGCTTGCCGCTTACGCGCCGAGAGAAATAATAACTAATCTTTCGCTGACAAAGCTCGGCGATGCGGGAGAATATATAAAAGAGCGTCTTGGCGCAATCGTTTTGGATAACCAGCCGGGCAGATTTGAGTATTCGGATGCAAAAAAACTGTTTGAAACGCAGTTTGGTGACCGTGTGCGCGAAAATATTACAGAAGACAGAGCACTTGTTTCAGCGGTCGGTGCGCTCATAACCTATATTTCGGAAATGCAACGTGCTGACGCAACCTATATTAAAGAAATCGAAATATATAGCGGCGGTCAGTTCCTTGAGACCGACGTTAATACGCGCAGAAATCTTGAACTCACGGAAACTATGCGAGGCAAGGACCGTAAGGGCTCGCTTTTGTGGGTAATAGATAAAACAGAGACCTCGCTTGGAGCGCGCTTGCTTCGTTCGTGGCTTGAGCATCCGCTTCGAAACCGTAACGCTATAATAAAGCGACAGGGAGCCGTCAGCGAGCTGTTTGGCAACTATATGCTTCGCGAGGAGCTTTCAAATCTGCTGTCTAATGTGCTTGACCTTGAACGCCTTATGACGAGGATAGTGTACGGTTCGGCAAACGGACGGGATCTTAAAGCTGTCGGTGCAACTCTTGATATATTGCCATACCTAAAAGAGCTTTTACGAGATTGTTCTGACGGCGAGCTTAACCGTATATACAGCGAGCTTGACCTTCTCAGCGACGTAAAAGAGAAAATAACCGACGCGATCTCGGACGAGCCTCCGGTTTCAATCAGAGAGGGCGGTATTATAAAAGACGGCTACAATGCGGATGTTGACTATCTTCGTTCGGTAGCCAAGGACGGCAAAGCTTGGGTGGAAAGGATAGGCGAGGACGAAAAGGAAAAAACAGGAATAAAAACACTTAAAATAGGATATAACCGTGTATTCGGTTACTATATTGAGGTGTCAAAATCCTTTATGAATCAAGTTCCCGATAGATTTATCAGGAAACAGACTCTCGCAAACGCCGAGCGTTATATAACGCAGGAGCTTAAGGATCTTGAAGCAACGATACTTGGAGCTACCGACAAGCTGCAGAGTCTTGAGTATGACATATTCCAAGAGATTCGTGGCTTTGTTGCCGACAATTCCGACAGAATAATGAAAAACGCGAGACTTATCTCCGAGCTTGACTGCTATCTGTCACTTGCCACAGTCGCGTCACGTAATCATTACGTAAAGCCCGAAATAGACACGAGCGATGTTATTGACATAAAGGACGGACGGCATCCTGTTGTCGAGCAGTTCGTCAAGGAAACGTATTTCGTTCCAAACGATGCGTTGCTTGACACCAAGGACAACCGAATGATGCTGATAACAGGTCCTAATATGGCGGGTAAATCGACCTATATGCGTCAGGTCGCACTTATCGTGCTTATGGCGCAGATGGGCTCGTACGTCCCCGCAAATGAAGCGAGAATCGGTATAGTTGACAAAATATTTACTCGTGTCGGCGCATCTGATGATCTTGCGTCGGGTCAGTCAACCTTTATGCTCGAAATGAACGAGGTCGCATACATACTCAAAAACGCGACGAAAAATAGCCTGATAATTTACGATGAGGTCGGGCGCGGAACAAGTACGTTTGACGGAATGAGTATAGCGAGAGCCATAATCGAGTATACGTACGGCAAGCGTATAGGAGCTAAAACACTTTTTGCGACGCACTATCACGAGCTTACGGTGCTTGAAAGTGAATTTCCGGGCATTGTAAACTACAATATCGCGGCAAAAAAACGCGGAGACAGTATAACCTTCCTACGCAAGATAATACGCGGCTCGACCGACGACAGCTACGGTATTGAGGTCGCAAAGCTCGCAGGACTGCCGAACGAAGTCATAAAACGTGCGCGTGAGGTCTTAAAAATAGTTGAGCAAAGCTCCGAGAGCCTTACGACAAGTGAAAAAATTATAGAGAAGAAAGAAAAAGACGAAAGTCTTATAAGCTTTGACGATTGCATACAGGATCAGGTAATAGCCGAGCTTAAAGCTGTGGATATAAACACGCTGTCACCGTATGAGGCAATGTCATTCTTATTCAATTTACAGAAGAGATTAAAGTAATATGGGAAAAATAAACGTACTGTCCTTTGCCGTGGCTAACCTTATTGCCGCAGGAGAGGTGGTTGACCGTCCGTCATCCGTCATAAAGGAGCTTGTTGAAAACGCTATTGATGCGGGTGCTACAAGAATAACCGTCGAGATACAGCACGGCGGAGTGACCTTTATGAGAGTTACCGACAACGGATGCGGAATGGAAAAAGACGACCTGCCTGTTGCGATTCGCAGACACGCGACGAGCAAGATAAAGGACGAAACAGACCTTAACACAATAATGACGCTCGGCTTCCGCGGGGAGGCCTTGGCAGCTATTGCCGCAGTGTCGGACGTTCGTATAATCTCAAAGACAGCGAGCGCTGAAAACGGTGCTGCGATAGAGGTGTCGGGCGGTGTTATCATAGGTGTCGGTGAAAGAGCGGCGCAGAACGGAACCACCGTCATTGTCGAAAATCTGTTTGCAAACGTTCCCGCGCGCAGAAAATTTCTCAAAAAGGATATGACCGAAACTATGTCGGTGACAGCAGTTGTTGAGAAGATATCACTCTCTCATCCTGAAATTGCGTTTAAGCTTATAACCGACGGTACCGTAAGACTTGAAACTGTCGGTGACGGAAAGCTTATGAGCGCGATATATGCAGTGTTTGGACGCGATTTTGCAAAAGCTCTGCTGACCGTAAACAGCTCGTTTGAGGGAATAACGGTAAGCGGATTTTGCGGAAGAACAGACAACTGCAAGGTCAACCGTAATTTTCAGAATTTCTTTATAAACGGAAGATACGTAAAAAGCAAGACCGCGCAGGCAGCGATAGAGCAGGCGTACGTGTCGTATATCGCGCCCGAGAGATTTCCCGTATGCGTTATAAATATTGAAATAAATCCGTCTCTTGTAGATGTAAACGTTCACCCTTCAAAGCTTGAGGTTAAATTTTCAAATGAAAAGCCTGTTTTTGAAGCGATATATTACGCAATACGCGCAACACTTGAGCAGAACACCACAAGACCCGAAATGCGAATTGAGGGGAGCTTGCCAAATATTTCCGCATCCTCGCTTCCGAACAGCCGACAGTTTGGTCCAAAAATGTCAGAACGTACCGAACCGATACGCGAGGGCAGAGAAGAATCGCTTAAAAAGCGCCAGCTTGGATACGATGTCGTAGAAGCAAAGCCCACAGAGGTTCAAAAGGTCGAGGAAAAACCTAAGACGGAAGAAGTAAAGTCTTATTTCCGTGATTTCCTGTACGAAGCAATGGCGCGGGAAAAAGCGGCTGAGGCACAAAAGATTACAGAAAATACCGTAAAAGTGCCTGAGTCTGTTCCTGTTGCCGAAAAGGTCAAAGAGCCTGTGGGGGAAATAAAAAAGAAAGAAATAATAAACCAACCCGAAGAAACAGTCGAGACTGTACCTCCTATCGTTATAGAAGAAAAAGCGCAGCCGTCTATGTGGCGTATTGTCGGTGAGGTTTTCAATTCTTACGTTATAGTCGAGCGTGGCTCAAAAATGCTGATTATTGATAAGCATGCGGCGCACGAGCGTATCATATTTGAAAGACTTAAAGCAAATATGAAAAAGACGGGAATAACGTCACAGATGCTTATGCTTCCGATCGCGGAAATGCTCACGGGTGACGAGATAAACATACTTGAGCAATATCGCAGCGAAATAGAGTCTATCGGATTTGGGTTTTCCACGGGGAGAAACAGCGTAAATATCACCGAGATACCCGAAGGAATAGATATGAATGCTGCATCGGATATGCTTTCGGAAATAGCGACGAGAGCGCTTGAGGAAACAGGTATACCTAATATAACCCGTGATATAATCTTTGAAAAAGCTTTATATCAGGCATCCTGTAAGGCAGCCATAAAGGCAGGCCGCGAATATTCGGCAGAGGATATAAAGGCGCTTGTCGAAGAACTTATGAGACTTCCCGACATAACCTTCTGCCCTCACGGCAGACCGATAGCAATGGAGCTGTCTAAGGATAAAATAGACAGACAGTTTTCAAGAACATAGAGAGGATGATCTTATGGAGCAAAAATCGGCAAAGCCCGGTATACACGGAAAAAATAAGACCGAGCCGAAAAGAATGAGGTCAAACTGCGAAATGTGTCAGTATTACGACTATGATGAAGAATACGATACAAACGTTTGCACCCTTGATCTTGACGAAGACGAGATGGCACAGTTTGTGACATATAGCAACAGAGATTGTCCGTATTTTAAATTTTATGACGAATACAAATTTGTACAGAAGCAGAATTGATATGAAAAAAGTTATTGTTACAGGCGGTTCAAGAGGAATCGGAGCCTCTATTGTAAAAAGGTTTGCGGAAAGCGGTAACAGAGTGGCTTTTATTTACAAAAGCTCGGACGATGCCGCAAAAAAGCTTGAAGAGGAAACAAGTGCATTTTCGGTCAAAGCAGATATAGCGGATGCCGAAGCCGTAAAAAACGCGGTTTTTCAAGCGATAGAGCATCTTGGTGGCGTTGATATTCTTGTTAATTGCGCCGGTATATCGCAGATAAAGCTATTTACCGATATCACCGACAGCGATTGGAAAAACATGATAGACGTAAATCTTTCGGGGGCCTTTTATGCCTCTCGCGTTGCCGCAAGAGAGATGATAAAAAACCAGTACGGACGAATAATAAATATCGGTTCTATGTGGGGCAGATGCGGTGCGTCATGCGAGGTTCACTATTCTGCCGCTAAAGCAGGACTTCGCGGAATGACAATGGCGCTTGCAAAGGAGCTTGGTCCTTCGGGCATAACCGTCAACTGCATCGAGCCGGGTATTATCGATACGGATATGAACCGTGAAATTGACAAAGAAACACTTAATGAACTGATAGATGCCACTCCCATGTGCCGTATTGGAACACCCGACGATATTGCAAACGCTGTGCTTTTCCTTTCGTCTGATGAGGCGTCCTTTATCACGGCGCAGTGTATAGGCGTTGACGGTGGATTTATTTCATAATTTTTGGGGTTGAAATGGTAGTAGAAGAAAGGTTTTTTGTCGGATATCAGTATTCCGGCTCAGATTTTAAGATTACAAATACATCTTTGCTTCGACTTTTTGAGGATATGGCGTGTTATCACGGCGCACTTGCGGGAGAGGACATAAGGGTTTCTCCGACCGCGTGGCTCTTAACAGCGTATAAGGTAGTGGTAAAAAAACGCCCCGAATACAATCAGCGAATAACCGTAAGGACGTGGAGCCGCGAGTGCAGAAACTTTTTTGCTTGCCGTGAGTTTGAAATAGTTGACGAATCCGGCGAGCTTCTTGTTTGCGCTATAACAGAATGGGCACACTATAATAAGGTAGAGGGTAAGCTCGAAAAGGTAACACCCGAGCTTGCAGAGGCATACTGCTCGGAACCCGACAGAACAAATTTTGGACCGTTCAGAATCAAAAGACTTCATGAGTCTGATAATTTTAAGGTATCCGAAAGCTTTACCGTCGCAAAAAATTGGATAGACACAAACAATCATATGAACAACGTATATTATCTTGACCTTGCCCAAATGATGGCAGAGGAAACACTCGGCAAAAATATTTGTTCCGATGAGTTTGAGATATTTTACCGTCAGCAGATAAAATGCGGCGAGACGGTGCTGTGTCACGTTTCAGAGAATGAGGACGCTGTTCTTGTATCGGTGTTCAGTGAAGACGAAAAAACACTTCACGCACAGATAAATCTTAAGAAATAATTACATTATATAAGGAGAGGGCAAAAATGAACAAATTTAGCTTACAAAGCGAATACACGCCTATGGGTGATCAGCCCGAAGCTATACGAGCCCTCACCGAAGGTATAAACCGCGGAGCAAAAATGCAGACACTTCTTGGTGTAACAGGTTCCGGAAAGACCTTTACAATGGCAAACATAATTGCCAACTGTAACCGTCCGACACTTATACTTGAACCGAACAAAACACTTGCCGCGCAGGTCTGCTCCGAAATGAGAGAGTTTTTCCCCAACGATGACGTTGGGTATTTTGTATCGTATTACGATTATTATCAGCCCGAGGCTTATATTCCGGGAAAGGATATGTATATCGAAAAGGACGCGTTGATAAACGACGAGATAGATATGCTCAGGCACAGCGCAACGTCGTCGCTTTTTGAGCGCAGAAACGTAATAATTGTGGCGTCTGTTTCTTGTATATATTCGCTTGGTGACCCCGAGGAATACAGCTCGCTTCAGATATCGCTCCGTCCGGGAATGATAATGTCGCGCGAGGAGCTTATAAAAAGGCTTATTGCCATAAGCTATGACAGAAACGACATCAACTTTACACGTGATAAATTCCGTGTGCGCGGAGATACCGTCGAGATACTTCCCGCGTCCACGGGAGAAAAGGCGATAAGAGTTGAATTTTTCGGGGATGAGATCGAAAGACTTTCCGAGATAAATATAGTAACAGGGGAAATGACGAAGCTGCTTTCGTATACTGTCATTTTTCCCGCAACACACTACGCTGTGTCTGACGCAAAAAGAGAAGCCGCGCTTGATACGATAAAAGCCGAAATGGAAGAGCGCTCTGCCTTCTTTGAAGCGCAAGGAAAGCTCATTGAGGCGCAAAGAATAAGAGAACGAACACTTTACGACCTCGAGATGCTTCGTGAAATAGGCTTTTGCTCGGGAGTTGAAAACTATTCGAGAGTTTTGTCGGGAAGAGAGCCCGGTTCAACACCTTATACCTTGCTCGATTATTTTCCAAAGGATTGGCTGCTTTTTGTTGATGAATCTCACGTTATGCTGCCTCAAATACGCGGAATGTCGGGCGGTGACAGAGCAAGAAAGAAAAATCTTATAGATTTCGGATTCCGTCTACCGTCTGCATACGATAACAGACCGCTTTTCTTTGAAGAATTTGAGCAAAGAATAAATCAAGCGATATTTGTAAGTGCCACGCCGGGGGATTACGAAAAAGAAAACTCAGAAGCAACCGTCGAGCAGATAATACGCCCGACAGGTCTGCTTGATCCCGAAATAGAGGTACGTCCGATAGAAGGTCAGGTCGATGATCTTATGGGTGAGATACGTATGCGCGCCGATAAGAATGAGCGCGTTCTCGTCACCACGCTTACAAAGAAAATGGCAGAGGATCTCACAGACTACTTTGAAAGCAACGGTCTTAAGGTTCGTTATATACATTTCAATGTTGATACAATGGAGCGTATGCAGATAATACGCGACCTTCGTCTTGGCGTATTTGATGTTCTTGTCGGTATAAATCTGCTTAGGGAGGGACTTGACCTGCCTGAAGTATCACTTATTGCAATACTTGACGCAGATAAGGAAGGCTTCCTTCGCGCTGAGACATCGCTCATACAGACGATAGGAAGAGCCGCAAGAAACGAGCATGGAAAAGTCATAATGTATGCCGATACCGTTACAGGCTCAATGGAAAGGGCAATACGCGAGACAAACCGACGCCGCGCAATACAGGAAAAGTACAACAAAGAGCACGGTATAACTCCGAAAACAGTTATTAAGGGTATACGTGATCTTATTGAGATCGGCACATCGGTAACAGACGATAAAAAAGACAAGCCCGAAAAGGCGAAGAAGCTCACAAAAAAAGAAAAGGAATCACTTATAGAGCGTCTTGAAAAGGAAATGAAGGACGCGGCAAGACAGCTTGAATTTGAAAAGGCTGCGTATATCCGTGACCGTATCAGAGAGCTTCGTGAGAGTAAACAGTAATTGATAAGGATAGAAAATGTCAAAAGAACTTATAGTGCGCGGTGCGCGCGAAAACAATCTTAAAAATATAAACCTTACCGTACCGAGAGACAAGCTTGTGGTCTTTACAGGACTTTCCGGTTCCGGTAAGACCTCTCTTGCGTTTGATACGATATACGCGGAAGGACACAGAAGATTTGTAGAGTCGCTTTCGTCATATGCGAGAATGTTTCTCGGTCAGCTTGATAAGCCCGACGTTGACAGCATAGAGGGACTTTCACCGGCAATCTCTATAGACCAGAAAACGACCTCGAAAAACCCGAGATCAACGGTCGGTACAGTTACCGAAATATATGACTATCTGCGTCTGCTTTACGCAAGAGTGGGTGTGCCTCACTGTCCCGTCTGCGGAAAAGAGATAAGACAGCAAACGACCGACAGCATAATAGACAGAATAATGTCAATACCCGAAGGAACGAGATTTATGGTGCTTGCCCCTGTTGTAAGAGCGCAAAAGGGAATGCACGAAAAGGTACTTGGAGACGCAAAGAAGAGTGGATACGTTCGTGTACGTATTGACGGAAATATGTACGACCTTTCGGAAGATATAAAGCTTGATAAAAACATACGTCATAAAATAGAGATAGTTGTAGACAGACTTGTTATGCGTGACGATATACGCTCGCGTCTTTCGGATTCTGTTGAGACATCACTTGCCCTTGCCGACGGACATCTTTTGACCGTCACAGTACCGCGTGAAGGAGAGGGAGAACCTGCCGAAATGGAGTTTTCCACGCATTACGCGTGCGAGGAGCATAATATTTCGTTCGGTGAGCTTGAGCCGCGTATGTTTTCATTCAATAACCCGGCGGGAGCTTGTTCTGAATGCGCAGGACTTGGTGTACACCGCCGCCTTGCAGTAGAACGTATAATACCCGACAAATCACTCACTATACGTGAGGGGGGAATAGGTGTCAACGGATTTAAATCAATGGACGAGGATACCTGGAATGGACCGCTTATCGCGGCGGTCGGTGAGCGTCATGGCTTTGACGTTGATACTCCGCTTGAAAAGTTCTCGGACGAAGCCTTGAAGATACTGATGTACGGTTCGGGTGATGAAGAATATTCCATTACACGTTATTTCGGAAAAAGCGGACGCAAGCAGGTGACGAAATTTCCGGGAATCGTCGGTATGATAGAGAGCCGTATGAGTATGGGAATGAGTGAATATTACGAAGAGCTCATTGAAGAAGCGGAATGTCCTAAATGTAAAGGACGCAGACTTAATGATACCATACTTGCCGTAACTGTCGGCGGTAAAAATATAGATGAATTTTGTTCGATGTCGGTAAGCGAAGCGCTCAAGTTCGTTGAAACTATGAACGAAGGTTTTACCGAAAACGAGAGACTTATCGCCAAAGAGATAGTGAAGGAGCTTCGTTCGCGTCTTGGATTTTTGCAGAGTGTAGGACTCAGTTATCTGACACTTACAAGACGCGCAGGCACACTTTCGGGTGGCGAATCGCAAAGAATACGACTTGCAACTCAGATTGGAAGTTCGCTTGTTGGAGTTCTTTATATACTTGACGAGCCGAGTATAGGTTTGCACCAACGCGATAACGGAAGACTTATTGATACTTTAAAATCACTTCGTGATCTTGGAAACAGCGTTATCGTTGTTGAGCACGACGAAGAAATGATGGAAAGTGCCGATTTTCTTGTCGATATAGGTCCCGGCGCGGGAATACACGGAGGAATGGTCGTAGCTTCGGGAACACCGAAGGAAGTCGCCGCTTGTGAAGATTCGATTACGGGCGATTATATGTCGGGAAGAAAGACCATACGAGTGCCCGAAACAAGAAGAAAAGGGAACGGAGATTTTCTCACGGTTTACGGCGCGGCTGAACACAATCTGAAAAATATTGACGTAAACATTCCGCTAGGTTGCTTCGTCGGTGTGTCGGGGGTTTCAGGTTCAGGAAAATCCTCGCTTGTAAACGGTATTCTTTATCCGTATCTTGCAAGAAAGCTTAACAGAGCAAACACACATCCGGGTAAATTTGACAGAATCGAGGGCGTAGATAAGCTTGATAAGGTCATCTGTATAGACCAAAGCCCCATCGGAAGAACGCCTCGCTCAAATCCCGCAACGTATACAGGTCTTTTCACAGATATACGAACACTTTTTGCAAAAACGCAGGACGCAAAGGCGCGCGGATACAGTGCAGGGCGCTTTTCCTTCAATATAAGAGGAGGACGCTGTGAGGCTTGTGAGGGCGATGGCGTTAAGTGTATAGAAATGCACTTTTTGCCCGACGTGTACGTAACTTGTGACGTTTGCCACGGAAAGCGATACAACAGAGACACTCTTGAAGTAAAGTACAAGGGCAAAAACATATATGATGTCCTTGATATGACAGTGGAAGAGGGAATAACCTTCTTTGCGGACCTGCCTAAAATAGCAAAGAAGCTGCAAACGCTTTATGACGTTGGTCTCGGTTATATAAAGATAGGTCAGTCCTCAACGACACTTTCGGGCGGAGAGGCTCAAAGAATAAAGCTCGCGACAGAGCTTTCAAAGCGTGACACGGGAAGAACCATATATATTCTCGACGAGCCGACGACAGGACTTCATACGGCAGACGTAGCAAAGCTCATAACGGTTCTCGGTCGCCTTGTTGACGCAGGTAATACGGTTCTTGTCATAGAGCATAATCTCGACGTACTCAAAACCTGTGATTATCTGATAGATCTCGGTCCCGAGGGCGGTGACGGCGGCGGAACTCTTGTCGCGTGCGGAACGCCCGAGGAAGTGGCTGAATGTAAATATTCATACACGGGAGAATATTTACGTAAAAAGCTTAGGAGTAATTGAAAATTATTGCAAAAAAGCTATTGACAAACGTATATTTATGAGATACAATAATGTCACAATAAAATTTCTTTATGAGGTGAATTGAAATGAAAAAAATTATTTGCATGATACTGACGGTAGTAATGCTTATGTCGGTAGTTTCCGTATTTGCAGCTTGCGGAAAATCTCAGAACATTAAGGTTGTTGATATTGCCCTTACCGAAGAAAAGTACGCTTTTGCGGTAAAGAAGGGTGACGCAGACCTTCTCGCGTCCATCAATGCTTTTCTTGATGAGATAACAAAGAACGGAAAGTTTGAGGAAATACTTGATAAGTACTTTGGTGACGGAACACCTTCAAAGGTAACGTCCGCAACGAAGGATCCTTCCAAGGATCAGCTCATTGTTGCAACGAATGCTGCATTTGCTCCGTTTGAATATAAGGAAGGCGAGTATTACTATGGAATCGATATGGAGATCATGGATCTTTATGCAAAATCGGTAAACAAAGAGCTTGTTATCGACAATATGGATTTTGATGCAGTTTGTACATCCGTCGGTCAGGGACTTTGTGACGTTGCAGCCGCAGGTCTGACAATCAACGAAACAAGACAGAAAATACTTGATTTCTCCGATTCCTACTATAATGCATCCCAGATGCTCATAGTTATGGAAGATGACAAGAGATTCGACGAGTGCAAGACAGTTGAGGACATTGAAAAGATCCTTAAGGGATACGATGAAAAGACCGTTGTCGGTGTTCAGGGCGGAACCACCGGTCAGTTCTACGCACAGGGTGACGCAGATTGGGGCTTTGACGGATTCCCCTTCAAGACACAGACCTATAACAACGGTGCGCTTGCAGTTCAGGCAATGAAGAACGGAAGCATTGATTTCGTTATTATTGATGAAGCTCCTGCAAAGAGAATCGTTGACACAATGAACAAATAAAGATCAGCATAAAATATAGGGACTGCCGTAAGCGGTCCCTATGTTGCGGTTAAATAATATAAAATAATCAGAGGAAATAATGATTTGGGTTGATAAATGGAACGTCTTTTGGGAGTATTTTACCGAAAAAGGCGGTTATAAAGTTTTTGCGGAAGGACTTGGGGTAACCATGCTTGTCGCGTCCTTGGGCCTTCTTATAGGAATTCTTATAGGAACGTTGATCGCCGTTGTAAAGGTCCTTCCGAAATATAAAAGATCAGTCAGAGTCTTTCAAAAAATATGCGACGTATACGTAGCATTTTTCAGAGGAACTCCTATAGTTGTACAGCTCTTGCTTGGATATTTTGTTATACCGTCGCTAATCGGTGTAAATATTTCGTCGGTTGACGTTTGCGTCGTGGTATTCGGACTTAACAGCGGTGCATACATATCCGAAATAATGAGATCGGGAATTCAGTCTGTAGACCCCGGGCAAATGGAAGCGGGAAGAGCACTTGGACTTTCATACTCGGTCACTATGATGAAGATAGTTGTACCGCAGGCAATAAAAAACATACTTCCTACAATGGGTAACGAATTTATCGCGCTTATAAAGGAAACGTCTGTTGTCAGCTTTGTAGGTGCAACAGATATATGTAAATCCTTCAGAGAGATAGGCGACAGTAGCTATGATTACGTTATTCCGTATCTCGTAATGGCGCTTGTATATATAGTGATAGTCCTTGCAATAACTCTTCTTATAAAATTACTCGAAAAGCAACTCAATAAGAGCGAAAGAAACGCAACGGTATAAGGAGGTTTAGATGTCAAACACAAGCAATAAAGTGATAAATGAAATTGACGATAACCGTCTTATTATCGTGGAGAATCTTTCCAAAACGTATAAGCTTAAATCAAAAACCGTAAATGCGCTTGATAACGTAAGTAACGTAATACATAAAAACGAAAAAGTCGTAGTTATAGGTCCTTCCGGCTCCGGTAAGAGTACTTTTTTACGGTGTCTTAACTGTATGGAAGACCCTACGGGAGGCTCGATATATTTCAGAGGTGAAGACCTTGCCGATATGAAAGTTGACATAAACAAACACCGTGAGCATATTGGAATGGTGTTTCAGCAGTTTAATCTTTTCAATAATAAAACGGTTATTGAAAATATAATGTTAGCTCCCGTGTATCTCGGGATAAAAAAAGCGGGCGGTTTTTTTGCAAAGAAGGAAGACAAAAAGAAAATAAAAGATGAAGCAAGAGCAAAGGCACTTGAACTTTTGAAGCGTATAGGTCTTGAGGATAAGGCCGAAGCATATCCGTCAACTCTTTCGGGAGGACAGAAGCAGAGAATTGCCATAATACGCGCACTTGCGATGAATCCCGACGTAATGCTTTTTGATGAGCCTACCTCGGCGCTCGACCCCGAAATGGTTGGAGAGGTTCTTGACCTTATGAAAGAGCTCGCAGAAGAGGGTATGACGATGGTCGTTGTAACTCATGAAATGGGTTTTGCAAGAGAGGTAGCGGACCGAGTGATCTTTATGGCTGACGGAC
>JAZNPQ010000096.1:0-6533 GCA_045589735.1 Eubacteriales bacterium
TGTACGGACTCCCGATAGGACTTGTGCGAATTCTAACGAGAAAAGCAAATTAAAAGTTTTTGTTTTTTATACGTGGGCTCTGCCCACACCCGCATAATAATATTTCATAAAAGAGGAAAACCATGGAAATCAGACTGCAAAAATATTTTACCGACTGCGGAATACTGTCAAGAAGGGCGGCGGAGGCCGAGATAGCGGCAGGTCGCGTCAAGGTCAACGGTGTCGTTGCCGAGGTCGGTCAGAAAATAGACCCCGAGCGTGATACCGTAATATACAAGGGCAAAAAAATAGAGCCGCCGAAGGATGCGCACAAGGTTTGCATAATGCTCCACAAGCCGCGCGGATACGTCACAACGACAAGCGACGAAAAGGGGCGTCCGTGCGTGACTGACCTTGTCGAGGGCGTTGGCACAAGAGTCTATCCGATAGGCAGACTCGACCTTGACTCAGACGGACTTCTGCTGCTCACGAATGACGGTGAGCTTGCAAATTTCCTCACGCATCCGAAGCACACAGTACCGAAAATATACCACGTAAAAATAAAAGGCGTACCCAAGAGAGAAGAGCTTTGGGAGCTTGGAAAGCCTATAGAAATTGACGGTATGACGACCAAAAAGGTCGATATAAAGCTCATCTCGACCTCGCGTGACGACACGAGCGTGCTTGAAATGGTGCTTTTCGAAGGACGAAACCGACAGATAAGACGTATGTGCGAGGCGCGCGGAGTAGAAATACTTCGTCTTACGCGAGTTGCAATAGGAGATATAAAGCTCGGAAATCTCGCGCCCGGAAAGTGGAGACACCTCACGGCGTCACAAATAAAATACCTGCGCAGCGAGATGAAAAAGCGCTGAAGGGAATTTCTGAATATTCAGTGCACGTCGAGCAGTGAATTTTTAGAGGTTTCCTAAAAACAAAAAAGGAGGACACAATGCGATACAAAAGCCACGAACCGCACCGTACGGCGCGCTACATATCGCTCGGTATATTTTTTGCCGTATGCGTCCTCGTTTTTGCGGTAAGACTTATACACTACCAGCTCGTAACGGCGGATGAGTATTCGCTTCCTGTATACGCCGACGGAAATATACGAACCGTGACTGTCCGTGCCGAGCGCGGCAACATCTGCGACCGAAACGGTACGGTGCTTGTCACGAACCGCTATACATATAACGTACAGATAGAATACGGCGCGATTCCAGAGGAGCGAGACGACGCATATGAGGTGTATCTCGGTGCGCTCGACCTGCTCGACGAAACAGGAACCGAAAGAGCGTCGGATTTTTCTCCGTTCGTCGGTAAATATCCCGAATACAGCTTTAAAAGCGAGGTAAACGACCCTTCATCGACGGTATATAAAAAGCTCTCGAAGGTACTTGAGGCTTTAAATTATCCCGAATATAACAGCGCGTCCGACCTTGCAAGACTTATAGCAAATAAATACAGCATTATAACGGTTAATAAGGACGGAAGCGTGGAATCCGACTACTCTGACCGCGATATCGGCAGACTTATCGAGCTTCGCTACAACATGCTCGCGTCGGATTTTCCTTACGCGCCCTACGTGCTTGCAAAGGGCGTTGACGAGCGTATGGCGTCGGCAGTAAAGGAACGCCACCTCACGGGTGTCACGGTATCGGCAGAGGCGAACAGACATTACGTTTACAAAAAATCAGACGGCGCGCGTTACGCGTCTCACATTTTCGGAACGGTTGGCGCAATAACCGCCGAAACAGGAGAATACTACACCTCGCTCGGCTATCCGCTTGACGCAAAGGTCGGACGGTCGGGCGCTGAGCTTGCGTTTGAGGAGTATCTTCGCGGAGTTGACGGAACACTTGCGATAGTCGAGGACGAAAGCGGAAATATTATAGAGACATATTGGCAGAAAGAGCCTATACCGGGCAAGGACGTTTGGCTGACAATAGATATAAACGTACAAATGGCGGCAGAAAACGCTCTTATGTCACAAATAGCCGAGGGAGGCAGCGGAGGCGCGGTCGCCGCGACCGACCCGAACACGGGTGAAGTCTTGGCTCTTGCGTCATATCCTGATGACGAGGCAAATAAATCCATTTCGGCATACGCGCCCGGCTCGACCTTTAAGGTAGGAATGGCTCTCGCCGCCCTGAACGAGGGAATTATTACCGAGGACAGTCTTATTGAGCTTTTCGGAAGCTATAACGGCACGACCTGCCACAACCACGGAGACGCAGAATGCAGCGGTACTATTGACGTAATCCATGCACTCGGCTGCTCGTGTAACTATTTCTTTGCATATATCGGCGACGAGCTGGGAATGTCTAAGATTACCAAGTACGGTGAGCTTTACGGCTTTGGAAGCTATACAGGACTCGAAATAGGACTTAACGGCGCGACATCCGAAGCATCGGGAAGCCTGTCAAGCGACGAAAATCTTGACTATATGTCGGCAATAGGTCAGCTACACAGATGTACGCCGCTACAGATATCGCAGTATATCGCGATGATAGCGAACGGCGGCACACGTTACTCGGCGCATATTTTAAAGTGCGTCAAGGAATACGACTCGGGCACGACACTCCACGAAACAAAGCCAAAATCGGTCGCATCTCTTTCGTCAATAGGTATTACGCCCAACAGTATAGATACAGTCTGCCGAGGTATGCTTGAGGTGGTACACGGAGAGGGCGCGTCGTCATACGTGCGCTCGGCGTTCTCGTCAGCGCCCTATACGGTCGCGGGTAAGACGGGTACTGCCGAGGTTTCGGGACAGACGGACAACGCATTTTTCGTCGGCTACGCCCCCTATGCAGACCCGAAAATAGTGGTAACGGCATTCGTTGAAGAGGGACGAACGGGCGGTCTTGCGTCGGGTATCGTGCGTGACGTAATGGACGCCTACTCGGAAAACGTACGTCCGCTGAATGACCCTGTAGGATAAAAAACGGATTAATTACGAAAGGAATCTCATAGAATGTTATCGGTTCTTCCAATCCAAGAAAAAGACGAGCAGAAGGCAATATGCGAGCTTTGCTGTGTCGAATATAAGCCAACACTACTTGCGTATAAGCTCACAGACGGCGATAAAACAGTCGGTATATGTCAGTTTCGTCTTACGCCCGAGGGCGGTGTTATTTCAACGCTTGCGGGACTGCCAAACGAGGAAAAATTCGAATATCTTTTTATGCTCGGCAGAGGTACGCTTAATTTTATTGACACCTGCGGAGCAAAATACGCCTATCTCGACATCGACAGCTTTGACGACGTCACCGCACGCGCGATAGGCTTTACAAAGGCAGACGGCCGCTACCGTATCGACCTCGAGGGATTTTTCACAGAACCGTGTAAGCATCACTGAATTTTGATTTGTCGGTGAGGTTGTTTCTTTATGTGGGGTGAAACCCCGCATCTCCAAAACTCACCGTTAAATCCCAATTTATCGAACGCATATTTGGCAAAGCAGCTTATATCTCTATTTCACGAACTTTTGTGATATAATTTTATATTTTACCAAATTATATATCAATTTATTTCATATAAAGAGACAACCCCGTCAACCGATGATTCGGTTGACGGGGTTGATTTGAGATATTGTTCTAAAATTAAATTTCGGGAATTTCGATCTCGATCTCGCGTCCAAGCTCTGCCGACTTTGCGATACCGTCGATAATTGCCTGGTTATAGATTATCTGAGACGACGGAACCGGAGCAGGTGTGCCGTTCTTGCAGGCATCAAGGAATGTACGAACCTTGCGCTCGAAGAGTCCGGGGCCCTTCTGGTTGATGATCGGAACCTCGATCTCGGTCTGCTGTCCGCAAACCTCGCGGTAGATCTTCATAGGTCCGCCGACCGTGCCGTTCCAGCACTCTGTCGAGGGAATGCGGAGACCTGCTTTTGTTCCGAGAATGATGGTATCTCCGGGTGTGTCAAGGTTCATAGCCCAAGCGATACGGAAGTCGAGAATAATTCCGCCCTCAAGTCTGATAAATGCCGCTGCGAAATCGTCAACGGTGAATTTTTTTGCGTATTCTGCTCTCTTGCTCTCCTTGTAGCCGCAGTAATCGGGCGACGTTCCGAAGAATGCCGACTTATAACCCGAAACCGTGAGAGGCTTCGGATAGCCTATTGCGTTGAGAACCATATCGAGCGAGTAGCAACCGATATCACCGAGCGCGCCAAGACCTGCGGTCTCGTCCTCAATAAAGGTCGTTCCGAAGGGAATCGGAATACCTCTTCTGCGTCCGCCGCCCGTCTGAATGTAGTAGATCTGACCAAGCTCACCCGACTCGACTATCTTCTTGATCATCTGCATATTTGCGTCAAGTCTCGGCTGGAAGCCTATAGAGAGAACCTTTCCGCTCTTCTTTTCGGCCTTCATGACCTCAATAGCCTCTTCTGTCGTAACGGTGAAGGGCTTTTCGAGAAGTACGTGCAGACCTGCCTCAAGCGCGCGGATAGCGGGTGCTGCGTGCTGACGGTTGTAGGTACAAATGGTAACGGCATCAAGATTCAAGGACTTGTCTGCGAGCATTTCGACGTCGTCCTTATAATCTGTCTTAACTCCCTCAACGCCGTACTTTTTAAAGAAAGCGGCGGCTTTTCCGGGAACGAGGTCACAGCCTGCGACGATCTCAACGTCGGGCTGAGCCATAAACGCTTTAATGTGTGAGCCTGCTATCCAACCTGTTCCGATGAAGCCTATTCTCAGCTTCTTGCCGGTGGTATCAACTGTGGTTATCTCTTCTGCGGTAAAGGTATTAAGACCTTCCATTGATTTGTCTGCCATAATACAAAACCTCCGTAATTTACTTACTTATTTATTGTTTTAAGGTAATCGAGACCAACCTTAATTGATTCAAGAGCCGTCATATCAAGGCTCGGTTTGTCCTGCTCGATAACGAGCCACTTCGTACCTGCTTCCTTTGCGGCTTCAAGAATCGCGGGGAAATCCTGAACGCCCTTACCGAGAGGACGAAGCTCAAAGCCCTCGGGGCGCTCGGGCGCCTTGCTGTCAATACCTATAAGCTCGTACATATTTTCGGTCCTTTCGCCGACAAAATCCTTAAGGTGAAGCACGGGAGCTCTTCCCGAATACTTGCGGAGATATTCCGCAGGATTCTCTCCACCGACATTTACCCAGCAGGTGTCAAGCTCTGTCTGTAGCTTATCTGCGGGGATCTCATCGTAAAGTATGTCAAGAGCGTACTTGCCGCCAATACGTGCGAATTCGAAATCGTGATTATGATAAAGAAGCTGCATACCGAGCTTTTTAGCCACCTCACCGAGCATATCAATGTTTTTGATGACCTCGGGGAAAGCGTCGGTACCGGGACGGTACTCGGGAGTAAGGTAGGGAACAGCAACGTACTTACATCCGATAGTTGCGTACATTCCGAGAACCTTCTCGGGGTCGGCTATCATATCGAGATAAGGAACGTGAGCCGATATCGGAACAAGACCGATATCCTCACACATAGACTTGACCTCTTCTGGCGTGTGGTCGTAAAGACCTGCAAACTCAACGCCGTCATAGCCCATTGCTTTGATTTTTTTAAGAGTTGCGAACAGGTTATTCTTCGCGTCACCTCTGACAGAGAAGACCTGAACAGCTACGGGAAAAGACATATCTTTATCCTCCTTAAATATTTTTCGGCGCGCGGCAATCAGACCGCAAATTACCTCGTTTATTTTACAATCTAAAATCTGAATTTGCAATCTTTTTTCGAAAAATCTTTATTATTTTTCGAAAATTCATTCGATACTTTGCCGTAATTTCTATTTAATAAATATCTGTACTACCGAGACTGCAAGAAATATAGCCACGCACAAGGCAGACGCAACCGTCAAAAGACATTTTTTAAAGCGCGGGATAAGCTCATCGCGACGTACGGGCTCACGGTAATCCGAGGGCTCGTCGCGTTTTGAGTATTTTTCGTACAGTCGTCTCGCTCCGCCGCAAAAAATTGCCGCCGACAGAAGCAATACCATCACAAGAATGATAACGGCAACGCCGACGCTTCCCGCCGTGAGATAGAATTCGGTTATGTATTTCTGACCGAAAAGCCCGAAAATATTATAGATAAAATGGGCTATCATACACGAAACGACCGACCTTGTGGCGTAAAGCAGAAGCGACAGCACAATACCTGCGAAAATATAAATCGGTATCTTTGCGAAATTGAAATGAAGCAGTCCGAACCAAAGCGTGTTCATAACAACGGCGCAGATAACACCGTGACGCTCATATTCGGCAGAGAGTATTCCGCGAAAGACCAGCTCTTCGCACACGGCGGGCAGGGCAGCGTAAGCAAGAATAAGCCAGAGCGCGCCGAGAGGTGTGCCGTTGTATTTTGAAATAAAGGTATCGTAAAGCGAAAAGCTGCCCTCAAGAGTGCTTTCACCCGAAAAATTTATACTGAGTAAGAGACAACCCGACATAAGCGCAAAGCTCGCCGCAATTATGACAGTCAGATGCGAGAGCTTTGGCGGTGTGATACGCAGTCTTTTTACGTATCCCCGCTTGTGAGCGTCGTCAGACTTGACCGTACGG
>JAZNPQ010000097.1:0-8657 GCA_045589735.1 Eubacteriales bacterium
GTGCAAAAAAGCTCCACGGAGGGGTTCGGGGAACCACACAAGTGGGGGGTTCCCCGTCCTATGCGATGCTTTTCCGCTGTCTTCACCCGCTTTTTTCTTTGTGACAAAAGGCGCAAAGAAAAAAGCTTGGCAAAAAAGAACACGCCGAAAGAGAATTTCGCCTCTGCGGAGGCGACCAGCGCACGCGCGCTGGAGCAGCGGTCGCTTTTTGCAAAAAGCGACGCAAAAACCTTCAAACGCTTCGCGCTGTCAGTGCGACAAATCCCAATTTATCTATCAAAACTCGGGTGTGTATTTTTTATCTGCCGAGGCTCGCTCTTGGAAATAGCCCTCAAAGCCAAGCTCTTCGGCTCGCGTTAGTACATATTTGTACTCAAAAGACGTTACGCGTCTTTGAAGCTCGGCGTACGGCGTGTCGTTCGCAAAATCCGGCGTATACTGACTCATAAGGCTGAGTCTTATATCCTTTACGGGTAATATTTCCGTGAGAATTTCAAGAACTCTTACCGAGTCGTGTCTGTTTCCGGGAAGCACCAAATGACGCACTATAACACCCTTTTTCATCATTCCGTTTTCGTAAAATTCCGCGTTTCCCGTTTGGCGAAACATCTCGCGTACCGCCGCGCTCGCGTATTCGGGATAGTCACTTGCCGCCGAATATTTTTCTGCGGTCTCTTTTGCTCCATACTTAAAATCGGGTAAGTAAATGTCTATAAGACCGTCGAGCAATTTCAGCGTTTCGGGCTTTTCGTAGCCGCCGCTGTTCCACACGGTCGGTATTTTTAAGCTTGGCTTTACCCTTTCAAGCACACGCGCGACGGTGTCGGTGTGGTGCGTCGGGGTGACAAATTCTATACAGTGAACGCCCTTGTCTTGAAGCTCAAATATCATTTCGCCGAGGCGGTTTTCGTCTGCCCTCTCTCCTATCTGTCCTCGGCTTATGTCGCGGTTCTGACAGTACACGCAACCGAGCGAGCAGCCCGAAAAAAAGATAGTACCCGCGCCGTACTCACCCGACAGGCAGGGCTCTTCCCAAAGGTGCGGCGCGTATCTTGCAACCCTCGGTGTTGTGTCTATGCCGCAAAAGCCGAGCTGTCCCGACGCTCTGTCTGCGCCGCAATTTCTAGGACACAGTCTGCATTCCACACGCGCTCACCTCTTTTTCATTTATATTTTCTTATTCTTACAAATATCCGCAAGAGGACATTCGGTACAGCGCGGAGACCGTGCCGTACAGATCTCACGACCGAAAATCACAAGACGGTGACAAAAATCACTCTGCTCGTCGGTCGGTATCAGCTTTTCGAGTATTTTTTCGACTCTTTTCGGGTCTTTTAAGTCCTCGGAGTAAAATCCGAGCCTGCCGCAGATGCGTATACAGTGCGTATCCGTCACGACACCGCCCTTTTTAAAAATATCTCCGAGCAGTAAATTTGCTATCTTTCTGCCCACGCCCGGAAAAGTTAACAGCTCCTCCATAGTGTCGGGAAGCAGACCGCCGTATGTCTCTGTAAGTCTTATACATTCGTTTTTAATATCGGCGGCTTTGGTGCGAAAAAGTCCGCAGGGACGCACTATCTCTTCAATCTCCGAAATATCTCCGTTTGCAAGCGCCTCGGCGGTCGGAAACCTTTCAAACAGCTCTCGGCAGACGATATTCACGCGTGCGTCGGTGCATTGTGCCGAAAGTCTGCCCATAACGAGCAGCTTCCAGGGCTCTTTGCCGTATTCAAGTGAGCAAACGGCTTCGGGATATGCTTTTTTTAGTCCCTCTACCGCCGACTCCATTCTTTGCTTTGACGTCATTTTGCCGTAAAATAAGTACCGACGTGTTCACCGTCAAGCAATCTGTAAAGTATTTCGGGGTCGTGTCCGTTCATTATAAACATAGGAATACCTGCGCCCGTGACGAGCCTTGCCGATTCGAGCTTTGCCGTCATACCGCCCGTGCCTCGCTCCGTTCCCTTTCCACCCGCGAGTGAAATAACGTCGTCTATGTTCTCAACACGGCTTATGAGCTTTGCGTTTTCGTTCTTTCGGGGGTCGCTGTCAAAAAGACCGTCGATATCCGAAAGGTTTATAAGTATATCTGCGTGACACACGAGCGAAACGTATGCCGACAGATAATCGTTTCCGCCGAAGTTAAGCTCCTCGGTCGCGACCGAGTCGTTTTCGTTTACTATCGGAATACATCCAAGACCTATAAGCGACTCAAAGGTATTCTCAACGTGCGCTCTTCCCTCGTCATTTTCAAATACGTCGCGCGTCATAAGTATCTGACCGACCGTGATCCCGTAGTCAGAGAAAAATTTTGCGTATATCTTCATAAGCTCGGTCTGACCGACGGCGGCGGTCGCCTGCTTTTCCGCTGTTGAGTGGGGTCTTTCGGAAAGTCCAAGCTTCGCAACGCCCGCGCTGACCGCGCCCGAGCTGACGAGAACTATATCCTTACCCGAATTTTTAAGGTCCGAGAGTACCTTGACAAGCGTTTCTATGCGTCTTATATTAAGATGTCCCGTCTCGTGCGTCAGTGTCGAAGAACCGACTTTTACGACGACTCGACGGCAATTTTTGAACATTCCCATAATTTTTCAGTATCCTTTACAAATATTTTTTCATTTATCGAAAATTTTAGTCAAAAAGGTCTTTCCAAAATTGAATTTTTGTATTATAATGATATAAAGATTATACTACATATTAAAATTTTGTCAAGATTAAACTTTAAATACAGGAGGAATTATGAAGCAAAGGTATAAGATAACTATTGCGGACATACCTATGAACGTCGTCAGCGACGAATCCCCCGAGGCTGTTGAGGCTCTTGTCGGTGTCATCGACCGCCATCTGCGCGAAATATATTTAAAGAGCAACCGTTGCTCAAAAACCGAAGCAGCACTTCTCTGCGCTCTCGACTACTGCGCGGACAAGCTCAAAGCACAAAGAAAGCTAAAGCGTCTCGAGTCTCTCAACGCAGAATACGAGATCCGTATCAAAGAGCTTGAAGAAGAGCTTGAAAAGCTTACCTCAAATGATTAAGCTGCCTGAGCTTTTAGCGCCCGCCGGCTCGCCTGCGGCGCTCGAAGCGGCTATAGACGCGGGAGCCGATGCCGTCTACCTTGGCGGCTCGGCTTTTAACGCGCGAATGGGCGCGGTCAATTTTGACAGCGAAGCGCTCCGTGAGTATATCACGCTCGCGCACAGGTACGGTGTGAGGTGCTATCTCACGCTCAATACGCTCGTATACGACAGAGAGCTGCACGACACGCTGAGAGCCGCGAGCGACGCCGCCGACGCGGGTATTGACGCGCTCATCGTTGCCGACCTCGGAGCCGCAGCCCAGGTAAAAAGACACATACCCGACATGCCGCTTCACGCAAGCACTCAGGCGTCGGGTCATAACCGTTTTGCCGCCGCCGAGCTAAAAAAGCTCGGTTTTTCTCGTATGGTCATCGCACGCGAAGCGAGCATGAACGACATAAAAAGCTTTAAAGAAAACACCGACCTTGAGCTTGAGGTATTTATACACGGCGCACTCTGCGTAAGTCACTCGGGTCAGTGTCTCTTTTCCTCGGTCGTTGGCGGAAGAAGCGGAAACCGCGGTGAATGCGCCCAGCCCTGCCGTTTACCTTTTTGCGTCGGAAAACGCGAAAAGTATCCCCTCTCGCTTAAGGACTCCTGCCTTGCGTCGCATATTCCCTTTTTTATCGAAAACGGCGTCGAGTCACTTAAAATAGAAGGTCGGATGAAGTCCCCCGAATACGTTCACCGCGTAGTCGGCATCTACCGCCGTCTGCTCGACGGGAGAAGAGCCGCGACGCCCGATGAGCTCCGTTCTCTTGCCGAGGCGTTTTCAAGAGGCGGCTTTACCGACGGATACTTTTCGGAAAGGCTCGGCTCTAAGATGCTCGGAACACGAAGCGACAGCGACAAGGCAGATTCCCGTCAGATTGAAAAATTCGACAGAATAAAGCGAAAGGTCGGTCTTGATATTTCAGCAACCTTTAAATCACACGAGCCGTCGTCGCTTACGCTCAGCGTAGGCGGTACGTCGGTCACGGTCACGGGCGATGAGCCGCTTTTAGCCAACACAGCGCCGATGTCGGTGTCTGATTTTTCGCGCTCGCTTTCAAAGCTCGGCGGAACTCCATACGTCGTAAATAATATAAAAATAACCGCCGATGACGGTCTTATGATGCCGATATCGCGTCTTAATGCGCTTAGACGTGACGCTATATCCGCGCTCGGTGAGGCTCTTAAGCCAAAATATGAAATTTCACACGACTATACTAAAGTCTCTCCGAAAAATAAACGTACTCCTCTGCGTTCCGCAAGATTTTTAAGCCCGTCTGATGTGACAGAGGCGGCGCGTGAGTATTTTGATATTATATATCTGCCGCTTGACCGTTACGACGGCTCCACGTCGGGTGTTATAATGCCGCCTGTCGTGTTTGACCGTGAAATACCGCGAGTTACAGAGCTGCTCGAACGTGCAAAGGAGCTTGGCGCGACCGATATTTTAGTCGGAAATCTCGGACATATCGAGCTTGCGAGCAAATTCGGGTTTACTCTTCACGGCGATCTCCGTCTCAATATTACAAACAGCGAAACAGCGGCGGTGCTTGAATCCTTCGGCTTTTGCGAGCTTATAGCGTCGCCCGAGCTTACGCTTCCGAAGCTACGTGACCTTGGCGGCGCGGTAACGGCTACCGTTTACGGGAAGCTTCCGCTTATGCTGCTCGAAAAGTGCGCGATACGCGAAATTACAGGCTGTCAGGGGTATAGCGGTACTCAGCTTTGCCGCGCGACGCTCACCGACCGTCGCGGCGTTGATTTCACCGTCATACGTGAGGGTCAGCACAGAAACGTCGTATATAACAGTCTGCCGACCTGTATGTCAGACCGTGAGGACGAGATGAAAAAAGCAGGCATCGTGTCACGTCATTTCATTTTTACCGACGAGACTCCTACCGAGATCGACCGCGTGATAAAATCCCACATAGACAATACCCCGCTCGGTATTCCCGTCAGGCGAATAAACAAATAATTATGTATATGGGGCGTGTATATGGGGCTCTGCCCCATACCCCGCCTAAGAAACTTTTTGCAAAAAGTTTCTTAGGAATCTTCAAAAAACTTCAAACAAGGGATATATTTTAATTGTTTGTTTATATTTCAAAGCTTGACCGTGTCAAGCTTTGAAGATTTATACGGTGCTTTACGCGTCGAGGTCGAAGGTCTCGCTAAAAGTGAAGTACGGTTGCGGCGCCTCGACTACTCGCTAACGCAGTCGCGGCTCGTGTGTTACCGTTCGGACACACTCACGACGCGACATAATAGCAATATTATCTGTTCAAAGATTTTAAAATTTACATTATTCTTTCGTGTCGCGCAGTGAGAACGCCGCAATGGCGAGCGTTTGAGCCCGCGACTGCGGGAGCGACGAGGAGTGCGCGTCGGTTGAAGATGTTGCTTTAAAGTGAATGCGCGCACTACGTGATATGCTCCGTGCTATCCCTCACCGATTGCGCCCGAGCAGTCGGTGAAAGACTCATAAGCACATAGGTTAAACCAATTATTTTTGAAAGTTTTTGAAGATTCTTAAGGAACTTTTTGGAAAAAAGTTCCTTAAGTGGGGCGTGGGGCAACGCCCCACTAAAAAACGCAACGCACCGTTAAATCCCAATTTATCCAAAAGCATTCAAAAAACACACCTGTAGGTTCATACGGGTGTGTTTTTTGAATTTTTGTATTTATTTTTCCTTGGTCATAATACGGATAATTTCTACATCGGTCTCGCGCATACCGCGCTTGGCGAGGTCACCGACATTTCGTATAGTATTTTCAACCCCCTTGACGACAATACCCTCTCCGGCGTAGAACTGTGTTCCGTGCATCTGCATCTGCATTCCGAGAAGTCCGGCTTCTACCGCCGACGCTATCTTTGCCGCGCAGCTCGGCTTTGCTCCGTCACATATCATTCCCGAATTTATCGAGACCGCATTGACTATAGTGTGTGATATCGCGTGAGCGCGACCGCCGTACAGATACGTAATACCCGCCGCCGCGCCGCAGCCTGCGCTCGTAGCGCCGCAATACGCCGACAGACAGCCGATACCAGTTTTCATATGTACCGTCACAAGATTCGAAACGACAAGCGCTCGAATCAGCTGTTCCTCACTTACACCAAGCTCCTTGGCGTATACGATTACGGGAAGCGACGCTGTCATACCCTGATTTCCGCTGCCCGAATTGATTATGACGGGAAGCTCACACCCACTCATTCTAGCGTCAGATCCCGCCGCCGCGTAGGCTTTTGCGCGGTTGAATACCGTGTCGCCGTACGAATCGAGCAGAATTTTTCCGATGCCCGCGCCCCATTTTCCCGAAAGGCCTTCCTCTGCTATCGCGGTGTTGTATTTTATCTGACGGGATATGACCGCCTCGACGTCGCGTATATCCACCGTATCGGCAAATTCGACTATTTTTTCAACAGTCAAAAGGTCACGGCCCGACTCGGTCTCATCTCCGTCCTCGGAATAATCCTTATGAAAAATTACCTGTCCATCACGTTCGGTGTGTACTATATTCGTATGCTCACCCGCAAAATGCACGAAGGCTGTGTGAGAATCGCTTTCGACCGACACCTTTATCTCAAAAACAAAGCGTCCGTCGGTAGGGAGAACGCGTATGTCGGTGTTATTTATATATTCGACTATATTTTGAATATCCTCTCGGCATACGTCAGAGAGGACCTCAAGCTCACGCCTTGCGTTCCCGGCGACAATACCCGCAGCGGCGGCAGAAGCGATACCGCGAAGTCCACCGGTATTTGGAACGACGACGCTTTTGACGTTCTTTATTATATTCGGGCTGACGGTAAGCGTAACTTTCGTTGGAAGCTCGCCGAGAAGCTCCCTTGCAAGAGCAGCGGCGTAAGCGACCGAAATAGGCTCGGTACAGCCCATAGCGGCGACAAGCTCGTCCTTAAGTATCCCGATATATGTCGAGTTCAGATTTTCGTCCATAGCAGATAATACCTTTCGAAGAAGTTTGTTACATATATTATATAGTTATTTTTTCAATCCGTCAACTTATTTTTTATAAAATAGGGCTGATTTGTTTAATGCAAAAATACGTTATTCGTAATATTTTCGCAAATATGTGTGTAATATTTTTATAAAGCCCTTGAAATCGTGAGAATTTTGTGGTAGAATACTTTATTATATTAAAAATTATATTAAAATCAATCTACAGGAGATACGATTATGGAAAAACTTAACGTTGGCGTTGTTGGTGCTACCGGTATGGTCGGTCAGCGTTTTCTGACGCTTCTTGAGAATCACCCTTATTTTGAGGTCACGGCTCTTGCGGCTTCGGCAAGAAGCGCGGGAAAGACCTATGAGGAAGCGGTCGGCGCACGCTGGAAAATGGCGACACCCATGCCCGAAAAGTATAAAAATATGACTATCATCGACGCGGCCGACGTTGAAATTATGAGTGGACTTTGCTCCTTCGTTTTCTGCGCTGTCGATATGCCCAAGGACGAAATAAAGGCGCTTGAGGAAAAGTACGCAAAGGCTGAAATTCCGGTAGTTTCGAACAATAGCGCAAACCGTTGGACTCCCGACGTGCCTATGATAATTCCCGAAATCAACCCCGAGCACGCAGAGGTTATAGCGGCGCAGAGAAAGAGACTCGGCACAACACGCGGCTTTATCGCAGTTAAGCCAAACTGCTCGATACAGAGCTACGTTCCGATGCTCACACCTCTTCGTAAGTTCGGTATCAAGAACGTCGTAGCCACGACCTATCAGGCAATTTCGGGCGCAGGCAAGACATTTAAGGAGTGGCCCGAGATGATAGACAACGTAATTCCGTATATCGGCGGAGAGGAAGAAAAGAGCGAGCAGGAGCCGCTTCGTATCTGGGGTAAGGTCGAGGACGGCGTGATAAAGAAAGCAGAAGCTCCGCTTATCACAACGCAGTGTATAAGAGTTCCCGTAACCGACG
Organism: Eubacteriales bacterium; assembly: GCA_045589735.1. Lineage (GTDB taxonomy): Bacteria > Bacillota > Clostridia > Oscillospirales > CAG-272 > RGIG3994. The sequence continues at coordinate 8,011 of JAZNPQ010000097.1, forward strand.
GACATACCGCAGCGGTATTTATGAGCTTTGAGAAGAAGCCCGAAAAGGAAGAGATACTTGAGCTTTGGAAGAACTACAAGGGAATTCCGCAGGAGCTTGGTCTCCCCTCGGCACCCGCACAGTTCATTACATATTTTGAAGAGGACAACAGACCTCAGGCAAACACCGACCGTAACCTATACGGCGGAATGGGCGTGTCGGCAGGCAGACTCCGTGAGGACAGTCTGTTCGATTGGAAGTTTGTGGGACTTTCGCACAATACCCTCAGAGGCGCGGCAGGCGGCGCAGTTCTCAACGCCGAATACCTCTACAGAGCAGGATACATAACCAAATAAATAATAATAAGGAAAAGCTCCCGTACGGGAGCTTTTCCTTTTGCATAAATTGGGATTTATCGCACTGACAGCGCGAAGCGTTTGAAGGTTTTTGCGTCGCTTTTTGCAAAAAGCGACCGCTGCTCCAGCGCGCGTGCGCTGGTCGCCTCCGCAGAGGCGAAACTCCCCTTTCGGCGTGTTCTTTTTTGCCAAGCTTTTTTCTTTGCGCCTTTTGCCACAAAGAAAAAAGCGGGTGAAAACCGTGGAAAAGCATCGCATAGGACGGGGAACCCCCCACTTGTGTGGTTCCCCGAACCCCTCCGTGGCGCTTTT
>JAZNPQ010000098.1:0-8793 GCA_045589735.1 Eubacteriales bacterium
CTATCTTTACAAATAAAAATATTTTCTTAAAAAGCGCGACTCTGTCTCGGCGCCTTGTTGCTATATCCTGCATAATAATCTCCATTCCGCAGCCATGCGGCGGCACAAAAAAATACAATTTAAGCGTGTTTGCTTTGCAAACAAAAATGGGTTGGGTCCCATTTTTAGTTTAAATTCAGTAGCGTGATTCGTGAACTTTTCTCACAGCATAATAAACTTTCACGCTACTACCTGCATATACACAAGCTTTCGCCCATTTTTACTCATAAACAGATTATACAACAATTCAGCTCTCTTGTCAATAGCCTTAGTGCTGAAAAAAATCCTCATAAACTGTTTATTTTTCACAATTTTTGCTTTTTTCGCGATAATAGCTCTTCATTATAGGCTTTTCAAGTGCTCTTTTAAATCTAAAAAAGAGTGTTTTTTTATCCTTTATAGGCGGAACTATTATAGCCCTCATTCCGATATGCTTACCGCCATAGGCGTCGGTAAAAAGCTGGTCACCCATAACGGCGGTATGCTCTATATCCGCTTCGAGTGCTTCGAGCGCAACAAGTAAGGTCTTTTTACACGGCTTATGAGCGTCGGGATACGCCGGCAGCTCCAAATGCTTATTAAAAAGCTCTACTCTTTCGGCTTTGTTATTTGAAATAAGCGCCGCCTTAACGCCGGATTTTTCAAGCGACGAAAACCAAACAAATAATTTTTCGTCCGGCTCTGCCTGCTCGTAGGGCGCGAGAGTGTTGTCTATGTCTATAAGTAACGCTTTTATTCCCTGCTCCGAGAGAAATTCGGGTGTTACCTCTATATATGAGTCAAAAGTAAAATCGGGCTTAAATTTATCGAACATATATACCTCTTGCGTACAAATTGTGTTTTGTTGTTGTTATTGTATCACATTTCTATAATTATTTCAATAGCAATCTTTTTAAAAACACATACCGAATTATGTGTGTCGGTGGTTTTTGACATTAATCACGCCGAGAGGCGTGTATATCATCAAGACGAAGTCTTGCATATCATCAAGCCGCAGAAGATACACGCTTCGCGTGATGAGATACGCCTTCGGCGATGATATACACGCTAAAGCGTAATGATATGCCAAGCCTGCGGCTTGGATAAAAAAATCTACAAGCCGAAGCTTGTAGATTTTTTATGGGGTGGGTAATGGGACTCGAACCCACGGCCTCCAGGGCCACAACCTGGCGCTCTAACCAACTGAGCTATACTCACCGTATAAATGGCGTGCCATGTGGCATTCGAACCCCCGACCTACTGCTTAGAAGGCAGTTGCTCTATCCGACTGAGCTAATGGCACAAAAAATACGGTTCGGCAGATATAATGGAGCGGGTGATGGGAATCGAACCCACACGACCAGCTTGGAAGGCTGGGATTCTACCATTGAACTACACCCGCATAGGTATCTGTCGAAAACCGCTCTAATATAATATCACATGCCTTGTATTTTGTCAATACTTTTTTTGAAAAATTTTTTTATTTTTTTCAAACACACATTGACAATGTATTTTTACCGTATACAGCGTACTGTTTCGGTTTTTCTTGTCGGCTAAACGCCCACTTTTTTACATTGGGAGCTTCGTTAAACAACTTAAGTCCGCTTTTATTTATCTATAATATTTCTAACCCAGATTTTTGACGACATTATACCTATACCGAGAATACTCTTACCAAGCTCGGTCATATAAGAAACGAAATACAGCGGAAGTATCGAAAGCCCCGTAAAATACGCAAGCGCATACGTCACAGGATAGGTCACGGCAAACATATAGCCCGTATCACACAGCATAGTCAGATATACTCTTCCTCCCGAACGCATCGTGAAATACGTCGCATTAGCTACTGCAGCTATCGGCATACGAACCGCAAGAATAAGAATAAATCCGGTTGCAAGCGCTCTTACGGTGTCGGTCGTATTGTATATAAGCGGAAAGAACGGCGCCGCGACAGCAAGCAGAACTCCGCACACAATTCCGCAAAAAGCAGAAAAAGCCGTCAGCTTATACGAATAGTCCACAGCCTCGTCGGTTTTGTTCGCTCCAAGAAGCTGACCGAGAATTATCGAGATAGCGCTTCCCATCGCCATAAACGCTATACTGAACACGTTATTTACCGCCGACGAGATATTTACCGCCGCCACAACGTCAAAGCTGCGTATTGAGAAGCACTGCGCGACAAGAGCGACGGAGAGTGCCCAAAGCGTTTCGTTTGCTATAAGCGGCAAAGATTTTTTTATCATATCGCCAAGAAGTATTTTTGGCATTGAAAAGAGCTTTTTGTATACGCCCTTTATAAAAGCAAAACGTTCCGAGTGTCTGTGCGTCCATATCATAACTATCGCAAGCTCAACGAATCTCGAAATAACGGTAGCTATCGCCGCGCCGTCAGAGCCTAGTGTCGGGAAAAACCATATTCCGAAAATGAGCAGCGTATTTCCGACAAGGTTCACAAGCACCGCCGCAATACTCGCTTTCATCGGAAGCACAGTCTCGCCTCCCTCTCTGAGAGTACTCGAATAGCACTGACCGATAGCGAACGGAACAAAGCCTATAAGCATTATTCGTATATAATCAACGCCATATCTTAGGCTTGCCTCGATATTGGTAGCGTCGCCCTCCCCGAGAAGATACATCATAACAAGCTCTTCGTCAAAGAGTAAAAAGACAGCGATGCCGAGCGCGGTTATCACTGCCGACGAGATAAGCTTGAATCTGAAGGTGTGGCGTACTCCGTCATGGTCGTTCTTACCGAAGAACTGAGCCGCGAAGATACCCGCACCGGCGACCGCGCCGAATATTGCAAGATTAAAAATAAGTATAAGCTGATTTGCAATGGCGACGCCTGTCATAGCCTCGTTTCCGACGCGACCGACCATAATATTGTCGAGCATACTTACAAGCGTCGTGATACCGTTCTGCACCATGATTGGCAGGGACACCGCCATAACGCGCTTATAAAATTGTCTGTCACCTATAAGGGCTTTCTTTAATTTTGAAAACATATATTCCTCTGGAAAAATCAAATAAACATTATGAAGAATTATACCACACCGCTCCTCTAAAGTCAACAAACCTACATAATATCTTAACATATCGTCTTGATATTTTATTGCGTTTGTTTTTTATATACGATTTTGTTTCAATCAAGCAGTAAAAAGGAAACAAAACCATCTTTACTTCCGTAAAAAAAGTGTTATAATAAATAAAGCAATACTTATGGGAGGTCTATATGAATACTATGACAGCATCAGAACGTTTTCGCAGATACCTTTCAGGCGAACCCGTGGACAGGATGCCCGCTATCGAATGGGCTCCTTGGTGGAAGCTCACCGTTGAGCGTTGGCACAGCGAAGGTCTTCCCGAGGAGGCAAAAACAGTTGAAGATATACAGAACTTTTTCGGACTTGACAAATGTCTTCAGTCAAATATCAAATGCCGCACAAAAGCAACACCCAGACCGGAAGGTCACGGACAGGGCATAATTGAGGACGAGGACGATTGGAAAGCGGTCAAAAAGACGATGTTCCCCCCCCCCGTCGAGACCGTTATGTCCGAGGCTCGATTTGCCCAGCTTGAAAAGACCCGTGAGCGTGGCGATACGCTTAACTTCTTTACCGTTGAAGGCTTCTTCTGGTTTCCTCGTACGATGTTGGGTATTGAAAATCACCTTTACAGCTTCTACGACTACCCCGAGCTGTATAAAAAGATGTGTGAAGAGTATGCAGATTGGCTCATAGAGCTTTTCAGATACGTATTCTCACGTTTCAGATTCGATTTTATGAGCTTTGCCGAGGATATGAGCTATAATCTCGGTCCGATGATATCAAAAGAGCTGTTTGATGAATTCTTAGCTCCCTTCTATAAAAAGGTCATTCCCGTCATTCATGAATACGGTATTCCCGTTTTTGTCGATTCGGACGGCGACATAACAAAAGCTGTCGATTGGTACGCAGAGGTCGGCGTTGACGGAATGTTCCCGCTTGAGCGTCAGGCTGGCGTTGACGTTTCTCTCTATATTGAAAAGCAACCGAAGATGGCGTTTCTCGGTCACTTTGACAAGATGTGTATGAAATTCGGCAAGGACGCTATGAGAGCGGAATTTGAGCGTATCCTTCCCTCAATGCAGAAGGGTAAGGTCATAAGCTCTGTTGACCACCAGACACCGCCCGACGTATCCATTGAAAACTACCGTGAATACGTAAAGCTTCTTTACGAGTACGCAGAAAAAGTAAAGCACGACGACGGGGGAATCGAGCCGTGTCCCGTATTTAACAAATAATCATAAAAAGTCAACCTTGAACATTTGTTCAAGGTTGACTTTTTATGTGTTTTAAGCTTTGCTGTTTTTTATTGTATGCCTCTATAAGTGGGTATAGGCAACGCTTCGGCAAATCCAAATTTATAGTGATTGCCCGTTTTTTTCCTTTGCGCCGAACGCCGCCTTGAGAAGCACCGCGACGGCAGGTGCGGCTATCATGCCAAGAAAGCCGAACAGACGCAGTCCCGCGTACATTGCTATCAGCGTCACAAGCGGCGGTACACCGATAGACTTCCCCACAAGCCTCGGCTCGACCGTTTCGTGTACAAGTGTCACAACGACGTACAAAATAAGCAGACCTACACCGAGAAAATAATCCTTGGTCATAAACGAGACCGCCGCCCACGGAAGCAGTACAGTTCCCGTTCCAAGCACGGGAAGTATATCGACGAGAGCCACAAACAGCGCTATCATAAACGCGTATTTTACTCTTAGTACCGAAAGTCCTATAAAAAGCTCGACAAATGTAAGAAGCATTACAGTCAGATACGCGCGAAGCCATCCAAGCAGCGCAGGCTTCATCTTTTGTGTTATTTCGGTAATTTTTGCTCTGACTCGTTCGGGAAGTATTCCCGATATCTGACGTGTTCCCTCTCCCGACGAAAAATAAAACGCCGCTATCAGCGTCACGACAGACCCCACAAACACCGACGGAAGCGTAACCGCCGCTTTCCCTATAAATTCGGGTATCTTTGAGGTCAGCCTTTTTGCCGCGTTGCGTATCATATCAACCACCGAGGTATCGACCGACGACCAGAATTCGTCGTTTCCCGTAACGTCGCGAATCTCACGCAGTACGGGCAATCTTGAGCTTATATTCGATATATAGTCAAACACTTCATCGAGTATCCGTCCTATCTCTCCGCCGCCCTCCGACGAAAGACTCAGAATAAGCTTTGACGCTTCATTCATAAGTCTGTCAAGCGCAAGGATCAAAAGGCACGACAATAGTCCGAGAAGCACAACGGTCAGAACGACACCGACAGCGGCTCTCGGTATTTTTGTCTTTGCCGAAATATATTCCGCAGGCTTTTTTACAGTAAGACCGATAAAGAACGCCACTATGAACGGTAAAAATATCGGAAGAGCGTATTTTAGCGAAAGATAAAGCGCAACCGCCGCGCCGGCCGACGTGACCGTTACAGCGGCGTAATGTATAAATTTATCGTTTTTTCGGTTTTCCGTAAGATCACCTCGCATATATACGGATATTTTATATTATGCCTCGTTTCCCACGTTTTTACCTGCATTTACGCAAAAAAACACACGAAACCGAAATTTCGTGTGTTTTTTATGAATTCCTAAATCAATAGAATTTCTGCTTTTCGGCGAGAATACGGTCGTTCTCGTTTTTGAGCTCAAGAACTCTCGCGCCGAGTATCGCCGCGGCTTCCTCATCCTTTTCGCCGTTCTGGTAGTGACGTACTATCTCGATATTCTCAACACCGGCGCACTCCGCAATAGCCTTTACGACGGCAAGATGTACAAACGGGTCCTTAAACTGATACATCTCGCAAAGGTATCCGAAATTCTCTTTCGTCTTTATCTTTCCAAGCTGTTCAAAAACCGCGTCTATCTCGTCATAAGTCGCGCCCTTGCGGATTATCTTTCTGAGCTTTGCTACCTTTTTCTTCTGTCCGAGCTTTTCAATCTTTTCAATACTTGCCATATTTCCTCCGAGTACCCATTAGGGCTTTTTAACTTTGTTAGAGTATTTTTATCTGTATATATCATATTCTATAAATGCTAACATAAAATGAACAAAAAATGTACACTTCATTATTTTTTTGATTTTTTAGAAAAAAACCGTATTTATTGACATATTTCTTATTGTGTGTTATAATTATTTTCATAAAAAAACCGAAAGGATCAAACGAATATGAAAATAGGATTTGTCTCTCTGGGATGTCCTAAAAACCAGCTTGACACCGAGGTCATGCTTCACGAGCTTCTCTCCGCGGGGTATGAAATTACCGCCGACGAGACCGAGGCTGACGTCGTTATAGTTAATACCTGCGCTTTTATTGAGAGCGCAAAGCGCGAGTCGATAGATTCTATTCTCGATATCGCGTGGCTTAAGGAAAACAAAAGTCTTAAATCAATTATTGTTGCCGGTTGCCTTGCCGAACGCTACCGCGACGATATATTCAACGAGCTTCCCGAGGTAGATGCAATCATCGGTGTCGGAAGCATACATAATATCGTCGATGCCGTTAAGGCTTGCGAAAAGAAGCGTTCCTGCCGTTATTCGTCCTATCTTCCGAATGACGAGGTAAGGCTCGGCGGAGAAAGAGTGCTTACAGGAAACGGATTTTCGGCGTATATCAAAATTGCCGAGGGCTGTGACAACCGTTGCGCCTACTGCGCCATCCCCGCGATTCGCGGACGCTTCCGTAGCCGTACGGTTGAGGATATAGTCGCCGAGGCAAAACAGCTCGACGCTCTCGGAGTGCGTGAGCTTTGCGTTGTAGCGCAGGATATTACACGTTACGGTCTCGACATTTACGGCAAATATTCACTTGCAAGACTTCTGCACGAGATAACCGACGCGACGAATATTCCGTGGATACGTCTGCTTTATTGCTATCCCGACAAAATAACCGACGAGCTTATCGCCGAAATACGCGACAATCCGCGTATCGTCAAATACATTGATATGCCGATACAGCACATATCCGACAATATGCTGACCGCGATGAACCGTCACGGCGACTCTAAAATGATACGAGATACAGTCAAGCGTTTGCGTGACGCAATACCCGATATCGTGATACGTACTACGGTTATAACCGGTTTTCCGGGTGAGACCGAAGAGGATTTCACAGAGCTTTGCGAGTTCGTCAAGGAAGCGAAATTCGAGCGTCTCGGCTGCTTCCCCTACTCCCGTGAAGAGGATACCCCCGCGTACGACTTTGATAACCAGATAGACGAACAGGTCAAGACCGACAGGATGGATATCGTTATGCGTACGCAGTATGACATAAGCGACGCCTATAATAATTCTATGATAGGTAAGACCGTACAGGTTTTGTGTGAGGATTTTGACACCGTCAGCGAGATACATTTCGGACGCTCATACGCCGACGCACCTGAGATTGACGGTAAGATATACTTCAAATCCGAAGAGCGCATCGCTCCCGGTTCGTTTGTAAATGTAAAAATAAGAAAGGTGCTTGACTACGACCTCGTCGGAGTAGCCATACTTAAGAAATGACTATGAAAAAGAACATTAATCTTCCGAACAGACTTACGATTGCAAGATTCTTAATGGTTCCCGTGTTCCTTATCGTTATGTTTGCAATACCCGCGAAATATTGGATAATCAGAAACGCGGTCGGCGCGGCGATATTCCTCGCGGCGTCTATAACCGACGCGGTTGACGGTCACGTTGCAAGAAAATACAATCTTATCACCGATTTCGGTAAGTTCCTCGACCCGCTTGCCGATAAATGCATAGTTATCAGCGCTATGACTATGATACTTTATCACTTTGAGAATATCAAGCCGTATTTCGTATGGGTATTCGTCATCGTGCTTCTCCGCGAATTTGCAATAACGGGACTTCGACTTATAATAAGCAATAAGGGTGTCGTGCTTGCGGCGGCAACGCTCGGCAAGATAAAGACGGTTTTCCAGATGGTCTTTATTATGACTGCTCTGCTTGAACCGATACTTTATTATGTGATAAATCTTATTTTCCCGATACCCGCAGGAGTCAATGCTTTCCTTGCGGCTTATCCGCCGCTCACACTTATCTCGATGGCAGGAACACTTCTCTTCACCGTTTGGTCATGCATCGACTACTTCCGCGGCGGCGGCAAGTATATTGACCCAGAGAAGTAATATAATAAATGAACAGGCGACCGCAGTTTGCCTGACAAATTGGGATTTAACGGTGAGTTGCGTTTTTTATGCGGGGTTTCACCCCACGCCCCACCAAAGGAACTTTTTAGAAAAAGTTCCTTTGGAATCTTCAAAAACTTTCAAAAATAAACGGTTTATCCTATGTGTTTATGTATCTTTCACCGACTGCTCGGGCGCAATCGGTGAGGGATAGCACGGAGCTTATCACGTAGTGCGCGCATTCACCTTAAAGTAACATCTTCAACCGACGCGCACTCCTCGTCGCTACCGCAGTCGCGGGCTCAAACGCTCGCATCACGCGGCGTTCTCACTGCGCGACATTAAAGAGTAAAATAAAACAAAAATCAATAAATTAGATTGAATAATATTTTCGTAATGTCGCGTCGTGAGTGTGTCCGAATGGCAACACACGAGCCGCGACTGCGGGAGCGAGAAGGCAGGGCGCCGCAACTTTATCTCACTTTTGTGAAAGCCTTCGACCCTGCCGCGTAAAGAACCGTATAAACCCTCAAAGCTTGACACGGTCAAGCTTTGAAAGATAAACAAAAACCTAAAACAATCCCCTTGTTTAAAGTTTTTTGAAGATTCTT
>JAZNPQ010000099.1:0-13987 GCA_045589735.1 Eubacteriales bacterium
CTGTTATGCGCCTGACTTGATTTTCCGATATGGTGTCATTTGTTACGGCAGCAACCGAACACACGAACCGTATATCGTCCTTACGCCTTGCATCGACCGACTTTTTGTATAGATAAAAATGAAACTGTGCGGTATTGTCCACCGCACGTTTCATTTTCTTTTCAGCAACTCGGCAAAAAGCCGCGTCGCTTTCGGTAAAAGGCAACGAGATATTACTGTAAATAAAATTCATACGCTTATGACCGTGAGGATGTATCGGAGCTTTCATCTTCCGAGGTCGAGCCATTGCCGTCGTTATCGGGAAGCTCTGACGAAGCCGGTAATTTCTTTATTACTTTTATTACAAGCAAGCGCTCACCGTCTTCTTCGTTTGAAAGCTGTAAGTACTCCCTAAATTCATCGAAAGCGGGATCCTTCATAAAATCCGAAACCTTTATTGATTTTTCTTCCGGATGCTCTGATATATCTCCAAAATGCCAAACTATCTTTCCGTTATCAGGAAAATGCAAAGAATTTCCGTTGAAATTCAAAATGACAGGGGTGCCGTTTTCGAATGTCAAAGAGACCTCATATACATACGTTCCAACCTCGGGAACCTTAAAATCATACTGAATTTCCACGGGCTCATTTACATAATCTATTTTTACATCAACCTCAACCTCGGAGGGAGTGAGCGTAACATAACTTCCGTTAAGCAATATAGGAGAGCCGTCTTCACCGAAAAATTCGAAGCTCTTACTCTTTACAACCGTACTTTCTGTAAGAGTATTGACGTTAACGGTTGCAACAACGGCGCTTATTTCATTTACCATTGAAGCAGGTCCGCTTATAAATATTTTTTCTGTTTTCGGAATACATTCAATAATGCTTTCCTTCTTTGCCGGCGTATCAACGTAATCCGCTGTCAACGACACTTCTTTATTTTCTGTTTTGTAGTCAACGAGCATAAGGGACGAGGTATACGCAGTAGCAACTATGGACTTGTACTGTATTTCTTCGTTGGGAAGTCTGTATTTAAAGTAAACACCGTAACGTCCGCCCGCTTGTGTTATTCCAGACGTATCAAGCTCAACAACGTATTCATCATCCTCGTATTTTTCGAGAAGAGCCTCAGAGCCCGAAACCGTAAGCTTAACTTCAACTTGAGAGTAATCTATATCTTCATTCCCACTGAAAATATACATGCCAGTTTCGTCAAATACCTGCTTTTCCGCATCGAAGGTTATGATTATTTCTTTTTCTACAATATCCTGATTTATGCTTTCGACGTACAGCCAAACGGACAGAGCTATAACAAGACAAAGCAGAAGCGCTATAATATCAAATTTGCGACTTCTCTTTCCGTGAGGAGTAGGTTCTACCATTTTTTCTTCAAATTCATTCATTACCTTTTTCCTCCTTGTCGGATTTAAAAAGAACCGCCGACTGTGTCGTCGTCAACAATTTTGTAAGTTCTGTCTCAAGCGATCTTCTTGTGAAATTTCTCTTTATTTTTGAATCGACCGCAAGAGACACCTTGCCTGTTTCTTCGGAAACAACTACAACTATAGCATCACTGACTTCGCTGACACCTATGGCTGCGCGGTGGCGCGTTCCAAGGTCACTGTCTATCCCCTCCTGCTCTGAAATTCGCAGGAAGCATCCGGCAGCGCACACGGTGGAGTTCCTTATTATGACAGCACCGTCGTGAAGCGGAGCATTTTTGAAAAATATGTTTTTAAGAAGCTCGGACGAGACTTGAGCCCAAAGCTTTGTGCCTGTGTCTATATAATCTCCAAGCTTTGTCGTTCTCTCTATGACGATAAGAGCACCGGTTTTTTCCGCCGCCATATCAAACGCCGCATCGCAAATGCACGTCACGGCATTTTCAACCCGATTCGCGTGATTTTTGCGATCTCCCGTCGCAATATGCTTTATTCCCGTTATAATAGACGTATTTCCAACCTTTTCGAGAGCCGCGCGCAACTCGGGCTGAAATACTATCAGAATGGCAATAATACCGACCTGATAAAAATTCTGCAAAACAAATCCGATCGCCTGCATATCAAAAAGGCTGCTGAGAAGCAGAACACCTATCAAAAGCACCATGCCGAGTGCCAGCTTTCCCGCTCGTCTGTTTCTGATAAATCTATAAACAAAAAACAGCAAAAGCGTGAGGATCAATATATCTATGACATCCTTAAATTTGAACTGCGACATCGGTTCAAGCACATAGTCCTCAAAAAATCCCGAAATTGACGCAAAAATTTCCTTGATTTTCGTAGCCGTATCCTCCATGTGAAGTGTATTTATCTTATTATATCACATAACCAAAAAAAATCCAAGGGTTTATTAAAATATTTATATTATTTTTTTGCATTATTTTTTAGCATCCCGCATTTTTTGTCCGAAACTCTTTCTCGACAAAAAAAACCGAAAAATATCTGAAATAATATTCAAAAACCTATTTATTTTTTTGAAAAAGTGTGATATAATGATAAAATCAATTAAGTCAAGGAGGTGTTTAAATGAATTGTTCATATACACCAAGCGCACCTCTGGTGATAGTGTCTGGTCATTTCGGTTCGGGAAAAACCAACGTTTCGGTAGCCTTAGCTCTTGAATTCAAGCGCATGGGTAAAAAGGTCACGCTTATCGACCTTGATATTGTCAATCCGTATTTTCGTGCCGCAGACGCAGAAGAGCTGTTGCTCTCGAACGGAATAAAGTGCATCAATCCGGAATTTGCTAATACAAACGTAGACGTTCCTTCACTTGGGTCCGAGATACAGTCTGTTTTCGTATCGGCAGCAGAACCTGACAGCGTCGCAATATTCGATGTGGGCGGTGATAACGGAGCTGCCGCACTTGGAAGATACAAGAGAGATTTTGACAGACTCGGTTACGATATGCTTTGCGTTGTCAGCAAATACAGACCGCTTTCGGAAACACCCGAACTTGCTATGGAGAGCATAAAGGAAATAGAATACTGCTCCCGTCTAAAATGCACTCATATTGTGAACAACAGCAATATAGGCAGTGAAACTACACTTGAGGATATAGAGAATTCCTTTGAATATGCAGAGAAGATATGCGAGTTGACTTCACTTCCCGAAGCCTTCACCTGTGCCTTAAAATCTGATTTTTCCGATATTCTCAAAAAACGTAACCCAAACAAAAAATTCTTTTTCATGGACAACACCACGAAAAAACTATTTTAACAAAAACATATATTTTTCAGGAGGAAACAAATGAACAAAGTTACATTCAACGTTGATCTTTGTAAGGGATGCGGACTTTGCGTACAAGCATGTCCCAAAAAAATAATCGCTCTTTCAAATGACACACTCAACAAAAAAGGCTATCATCCGGCGTGTATTACCGATCAGGAAAAATGCATCGCTTGCGCTATGTGTGCATCTATGTGTCCGGATGTTGTAATTAAGGTTGAAAAGAACGTTTAATAAAAGGAGGTACTATAATGTCTAACAAAGTATTAATGAAAGGAAACGAAGCACTTGCCGAAGCCGCTATCCGCAACGGTTGTCTTTATTTCTTTGGATATCCTATAACCCCTCAGACCGAGCTTGCAGAATATATGGCAAAGCGTATGCCCAAGGTGGGCGGCGTTTGTCTTCAGGCGGAGAGTGAGGTCGCCGCTATAAATATGGTATACGGTGCTGCAGCTTCCGGCGTTCGTGCTATGACTTCGTCATCGTCTCCCGGAGTGTCTCTCAAGAGTGAAGGAATAAGTTACCTTGTCGGTGCAGACCTTCCCTGCCTTATCTGTAACGTACAGCGCGGCGGTCCGGGTCTTGGCGGAATCCAGCCCTCACAGCAGGACTATTATCAGGCAACAAAGGCAAACGGTCACGGTGATCTTCATCTCTACGTTCTCGCGCCTGCATCGGTTCAGGAAATGGTAACGCTTGTCGGACGTGCATTTGACGTTGCCGATACGTACCGCACACCCGCAATGATACTTGCAGACGGTGCTCTCGGTCAGATGATGGAGCCCGTTGATTTCGACGCAGCTCTTTCAGAAAAGCGCGAAGTACCCGAGAAGACTTGGGCAACAAACGGTCATGGCGGAAAGCGCAAAAAGAATATTGCAAACTCTCTCTTTATAAATCCCGAAGAGCTTGAAAACTCGGTTCTTGCCCGTCAGGAAAGATATAACAAGATTGAGGAAAACGAGGTGCTTTACGAAGAGCTTATGACCGATGATGCAGACATCGTTATCGTTGCATACGGTATAACATCAAGAATCTGCAAGTCCGCAATCGAAAAGGCTCGTGCAGAAGGAATAAAGGTCGGTCTTATCCGTCCTATCACACTTTGGCCGTACCCGAAGGCAGCGCTCGCGAAGGCAGCCGACACTGCAAAACACTTCCTCGTAGTAGAACTTAATATGGGACAGAAGGTTGATGACGTTAAGGTCGCAACCGGTTGCCGTCGCCCCGTCTCGTTCTTCGGACGCACAGGCGGCATGCTCCCCACTGCAGACGACGTTCTCGCAGAAATCAGAAAAATCAACGGAGGTATAAACTAATGGTAGTATTCGATAAACCAAAAGCACTCTCTCCCGTGCCCTTCCATTACTGCCCCGGATGCACACACGGTATCGTTCACCGTCTTGTCGCAGAGGCTATAGACAATCTCGGAATTGAGCAAGATACAATAGGTATCGCACCTGTTGGATGCTCTGTGTTCGCTTATAACTATTTTGAGTGTGACATGATTGAAGCCGCTCACGGACGCGCACCGGCAGTAGCTACAGGTGTAAAGCGCACTCACCCCGATAAGATCGTATTTACATATCAGGGCGACGGCGACCTTGCCGCTATCGGTACAGCGGAAACCATACACGCAACTACGCGCGGCGAAAACCTTACAATTATATTTATAAATAACGCAATCTACGGAATGACGGGCGGACAGATGGCTCCTACCACTCTTCCCGGTCAGGTAACGACCACATCTCCTTACGGAAGAAATCCCATGATACAGGGTAATCCTATTAGAGTTTGCGAGCTTCTCTCGTCTCTTGACGGTCTTGCATTTGCACAGCGTGTCGCAGTAGATACTCCCGCACACGTAAATCAAGCAAAGAAAGCAATTCAGAAGGCTTTCCAGAATCAGATTGACAAGAAAGGTCTTTCCATTGTTGAAGTCCTTTCCACTTGCCCCACAAACTGGGGAATGAGTCCCACAGAGGCTCTTCAGTGGCTTCGCGAAAACATGATGCCCTACTATCCGCTTGGCGTTTATAAGGACATCGATGCTGTTAAGGAGGGTGACGCAAAATGACGACAGAAATACTTCTTGCAGGCTTTGGCGGTCAGGGCATACTTTTCGCAGGCAAACAGCTCGCAAAGACCGCTATGCATCAGGACAAAAACGTTTCGTGGCTCCCGTCATACGGTCCCGAAATGCGCGGAGGCTCGGCAAACTGCTCGGTAATTATTTCCGATAACGAAATAGGCTCTCCTATTATTGACCGTCCCGATATTCTTATCGCTTTTAACCTTCCTTCTTTCGATAAATTCGAAGCAAAGGTAAAAGAAGGCGGAATACTTATCGCTAACAGCTCTCTTATCAACAAAAAAAGCGAGCGCGACGATATCAAAGCATATTACATTCCCGCAACTGCTCTTGCCTCCGACAACGGACTTGAGGGTGGAGCAAACGTAATAATTCTCGGATATCTTCTTAAGCTCACAGGACTTTTTGAGATAAACGAGTTCATCGACCTTATGGTTGCAGGAATTCCCGCGACCAAAGCAAAGCTTATTGAGAATAATAAGAAAGCGATTATGCTGGGTTACAATTATAATTAAAAATAATACCGTCGCAAATGCGGCGGTATTATTTTAATAAAAAAACAAATTCAACAAAACGCTTTTATTAAATTCAAAAAAGACCGACATTGATAGCAAAAAGCAAACAAAGAATATTATAAATTCAATTACAATAACAGTTTTTTTGCTTTTTACCTTGTCTAAAATAAAGTAGTTATATATCAACAACGCAACCAACGCTATCCCCGATATTACCATTATCGCAAGGCACATAAACAGATATCTGACAGGGTGACCGGGGGACGAAGCAAACGGCATTCCTATAGACAGGAAGCTCATAAAAGGCGCTGCGGCAAGTCCAAGAAACAGTCCTTCGGCAACCGCAAAAATATATGGCAATGCTTTTTTCATATATCCCCCTCAAAAAATATCTCTATCTGTATTATATCATACTGTAAAATAACTGTCAACAAAAAAACGCACTTTTGAAAAGTGCGTTTTTTGTTTATTTGTTTTTTGCAGGCTTAAGCGTTTTAGGGTCGATAAGTCCGCAAAGTAGGGTTACGGCAACTGCGGCAATTACTGTGTTTGGTAACATATAGCTTCCGTTATAAGTAAGCGAATACCACCATACAGACATACCCTCAGGTGTATAAGAATCCCAAAGAACGATACCCGACAAGAAGCTACAAAGGAATCTGATAATACCTGCGGCAACAGCGCCTACTGCATATCCGACTGTTCTGAATTTACCGCAAAGCTTTGCGAAAATATCAGCTGAGCCAAGCGCGGTAAAGGCGATTACATAATCAAGCAGTACACAGAGAATTATCGCCCACACCGTATTTGCCGGCGGAACGTAAAATCCCATTATCATCTGTACGCACGACAGAACAAATCCTGCTGCAAGTCCCCATTTAGCTCCGTTTCTGTACGAGCAGAAAACTATTGGGATCATACAAAGCGACACCGATCCGCCTTGCGGCCACTTCGGAAACGGTATCAGGTCTATTGCGACCGCGACCGCGACAAGCAACGCACATTCGACCATTTTGCGAATGTACTCTCTTCTTTTTGACAAACTTTTTTCTTGCATTTTTTCTTCCTCCAAAGAAATGAAATATAAAAAACCGACCAAGACAGATAAAAAGACTCCGTTTCGGTCGGTTATTTTGACTTCCTACGCCGGTATTATCCGTATCAGGTTAAAGGGTTCGAAGCCAAGCTTCGTCTCAGCCGACGTACGTCAGCGCCCCTGCGACATATTCAATTGTGCTTATTATACCACTATTTTCTTGTTTGTCAATAGTTTTTTGCAAAAAAATCAGTTAAAATAATAATAATTCGGCGCAATCGTGGTAATATCCACCGTATCTCTGTATGAATTCTTGAATTTTACCGAATCCATATACGGCTTTAATCTTTCGGAAAGCAGATTTTCCGCTATCGTTGATGCAATACCGTCAAAATATACGGTATTGTTCTGCTGATCCGCGGCGTTCTCTTCAATCTTACAACGCATTATAATATTGAATGACGGAACGTCCTCGTCAGTGCTTTCATAAAGCATTACTTCACCGTAACCAAGCTCTTTTACCTTTGCGTACAGGTCGTTAATAAGCTCACTTCCCTTTCCCGAGGATACGGTCGTAACGTATATGGGAGAGGTGTTGTTTTCGGCCTCGGATTTATCGTATATAGTAATAAGCTCACGGAATCCGTTTTTATCCACAGATTTTGCAAGGTCAAGTATTTTTTCGGCGCTTACCTTTATTTCAGCCTTTTCAGATGCGTTTGCGATATCGGTTTTGGGATAACCGTCTTCACCGTACGCAAGCATTCTTTCACCGTTTTCTTTATCGTATGCAACAACGATATCAAAATCGTAATAAATTGGATCTCCGTTTTTATCAAGGTCATATGATCCGTTATCGTCAATATCCATTTCACTTATCCCTTTGACTGTATCGTATGCTATCTTGCCCTCGAAGTCGTAATAGATATAGTTTCCGTAGCTGTCCTTTTCGTCGCTTTTTATTCCGTTTACAGTATCATATAATATTTTTACATTATCATATGTCTTGTATACTCTGTCTCCGAGCAGGTCACGGTCGCCGTCAATAAGCTCTCCGTTTTCCTTATCGTACGCAATAACGTAATACGACGTACCGTTGTCAGCTTTATCGGTTACGAAATCACCTTTATCGTCTACCTTATAGTATATGTCTTTTCCGTTATCGTCGGTTCTGTAAACATACTCATAAAGCGGAAGAACTATCTGGTAATACGAAACGTAATTTTTCTCAATATGCTGCTGCTTAAGCTCTCCCGATATTTTTGAGCCGCCACTGCCGTAAAGCTCTACCATAAGCTTTTCAAGCTTTGCATTCATAATTTTACAGTCGCGAAGTGTTTTATAGTTTGCTCCGTAATCTGCGAGAATAGCGTTAAATTCATTTTTTGAACCGTTTGCGTGAAGATCCATAAGCTCGGTAAGCTCAGCGTCGATCGCGTCCTTTTCTTCTTTTGTAAGCTTGAGACCAATCTCATCAAACAGCTCCATTGCGGCAATATAATATCTGACGGTCTCATCGACTGTGTCCATATATACGTCCTTCATTCTCGTCTGTTCGCTATCGACTACCATATCCCAATAGTCAGGGCTGTTGACGCTTCCGTACTTGTTTGCAATAGCGTACGCATCTCGACCCTTGATATACGAGGTCAGGAGCGAATACATAGCAACAGAAAATTTACTGTTGTGCTTATCTCCCCGTGCTACGTATTTATTGTTTGTCGAGCAAGAGCAGAACACAGTGAGACACGTGACTGTTGCCAAAAGCAAAGATATAATTTTTACTGATATTTTCATTTATTTTTCTCCATAATTTTTGTTTATCTGCAATTATACACCATTTTAACCGTTAAGTCTACAGTTATCTTGTAAAATTTCAAGATAATTTTCAAACAATCTGTTAACTGCATCGAGCTTGTTCCCCTTGCTTGGAAGCCTCAACGCGATATACGGTTCGGGCGCTGACAGGACGAGCCGTATTTTTGCATCGTATTCATCCGACAGGATCTGCCACGGCGAAAGCTCAAATTTTTCGGGAGTTATATTGACATCTCCACCGGATTGAGTAACCTTTATAAATCCGCACTTTATTGCTTTTGCGCGAAGAAGCGCAATATCAAGCAAACTTTCAACTTCCTTCGGCGGTTCTCCGAATCTGTCCGAAAGCTCGTCAAATATATCTTCGCGGTCTTCATTTGTCTGTATAGTTGCGATACGCTTATACAGCGACATCCTCTGCGGCTGATATTTCACGTATTTTTCCGGTATGAACGCATTAATATCAAGGGTCATAGTGCAATCGGACTTTGGCTTTTCGGTCTTTCCCTGCTCTTCAAGCACCGCTTCGTGAAGCAGCTTTATATAAAGCTCATAGCCTATAGCGTCAAGATGCCCGTGCTGTTCCGCTCCAAGCAGATTTCCGGCACCGCGAAGCTCAAGATCTCGAAGCGCAATTCTAAAGCCTGCGCCGAATTCCGCATATTCTCTTAGAGCAGCTAGACGTTTTTCGGCAATATCGGAGATTGCCCGATTTTTCGGAAAAGTAAAATAAGCATATGCGCGTCTCGAAGAACGTCCGACACGTCCTCTTATTTGATGAAGCTGTGAAAGTCCCAAGCGGTGCGCGTTATCCACAATAAGAGTATTTGCATTCGGTACATCGACACCGGTTTCTATTATACTCGTACAAACAAGTATGTCGGTCTCGCCCACAAGCATTGATTTCCATATATCCTCAAGTCTGTCCTTATCCATACGACCGTGTGCCGTTGTAATATGAGCCTCGGGAAATGCCGCCGAAAGCTTTGCTGCCACGTTGTCGATCGTTTCTATTGCATTGTGAAGATAAAATACCTGACCGCCTCTATGCAGCTCACGCCTTATTGCTTCAAATATAATGAGATCGTCCTCTTCAAGAACGTAAGTCTGTATAGGAAGTCTGTCTTCGGGGGCTTCGTCAAGTATCGAAATATCTCTGATACCGCCCATTGCCATATTAAGCGTTCGAGGTATCGGCGTTGCCGTTAAGGTAAGCACGTCTATATTGCCCGAAAGCTGTTTTATTTTTTCTTTTTGCGCAACACCGAATCGCTGTTCCTCATCAACTATCAAGAGCCCAAGGTCGTTGAATTCAATGTCCTTTGAAAGCATTCTGTGCGTTCCTATAATAATGTCCACATCCCCACGTTTGACCGCGCGGATAGTTGCTGCCTGCTGCTTTGGTGTTCTGAAGCGCGACAGCATATCGATATTGACGGGAAACGACCTCATTCGACTGACGGCAGTCTGATAATGTTGAAGAGCAAGTATCGTTGTCGGTACAAGTATCGCTACCTGCTTGCCGCCAAGAACAGCCTTATATGCCGCTCTGAACGCCACCTCTGTTTTACCGAATCCGACGTCACCGCAAAGCAGTCGGTCCATCGGAACAGGCTTTGTCATATCGGCTTTTATTTCTTCGGTTACAGTAAGCTGTGAATCGGTCTCCTCATACTCAAACGCGACTTCAAAATCTCTTTGAAGGTCATCGTCCTCGGGAAAAGCGTATCCCGGTCGGCGTTCTCTTTCGGCATAAAGTTTAATAAGGTCCTTTGCTATCTCTTTTACAGCAGCCTTTGCACGTGATTTTGCCTTTCCCCATTCGTTTCCGCCGAATTTCGAAAGCTTTACAAAACCGTCCTCGGATCTTGCCCCTATATATTTTGAAAGCAGGTCAAGCTTTTCTGTTGGCAGATAAAGCCTATCAGCTCCCGCGAATTTAATATTTATATAATCTCGTGAAATGCCATTTATCGTGAGATTTTCAATTCCTTCGTACTGTCCGATACCGTAGCTTTCATGAACGACGTAATCACCAACTGTAAGCTCGGAATATGAAAGAATACTCTCCCCCGATTTTTTCTTTTTTCCTTTTTTGCGAAGTCTTGCCGCCGCGGCAGATGCGCTTCTTTCATCCTGTAACATAGAAAGTACGGCAACACGCGGTGTCATAAGCTCGTACCCACGTATACCGCTTCCCGCAGAAACAAGAAATTCTCCGTTTTTGATATCATTTATACCGCTTTTTTCCTCGGTGTGTGCGGCGAATCCTTTGTCGGTAAGATACCCCTTAAGATTAGTGGCATCCGTATCGTTTTCGGTCTCTATAACAGTTTTCCAACCGCCCTTTTGATAGGTTACAAGGTCTTCTGCGAGCAGCTCATAATTTCCCGCATAAGACACGATATGGCGCGTTCTGAAGCTGAACATTCCGCCAAGCTTTTTACCCGAAAGTCCACGCGCTATGGAATCAATGTGAACCGTTACGTTTCTTTCAAGAAAACGGTCAAGCTCAGATTCTTCAAGGTTGTACTCGGCATATTTCGGCGAAACAAGTCCGGATTCGATAAGCTCAACGATCATATTGTCGTTATGCCATTTTCTCGCTTTGAGTCTCTCCTGTATCTCTCCCGTGTTTTTTGCAAACACTGTTGATCTGTCGGGAAAGTAATTCATAAGAGTAGCTTTTTCGGGATAAACCTTAGTAATATACTTATCAATAAAGCCAACCTCTGTGCTTCCGTCCATTGCCGCATCAAGTACCGCGACCTCGCCTTTAAGCTCCTCTATCACGCGTTCGTCTTTTGCTTTTTTCAGAAGTGAAGACACTATTTCTTTTATGTCTTTAAGCATTTCTTTGTCTGCAATAACTTCTTTTGCGGGTGGCAATTCTGCTTGCAGAACATTGATTGTAACTCGCTGTGACGACGGATCGAAAATACCCATTCTGTCTATCTCTCTGTCAAAGAGCTCAACTCTTATGGGGTGAGGACCTGTAAGAGTTTCCTTATCGGAGCAGACAAAATATCCGCAAGGCGGAAAAACATCAATAATGCCGCCGCGTATCGCAAACTGTCCGGGACCGTCTACAAGCTCTACCCTTTTATATCCCGACGCGACAAGCGTATTTGCAAGACTTGACGGATCGATCTCGGTACTGTAGTCAAAAAACACCGTCGCATCGTTAAGACGCTTTGGCGGTACTGTATATCCGAGCAACGTATCTGGTGTAACTGTTACAACGTCAAGAGTTCCCGTGGAGAGCTCATAAAGCACTTTAAGCCTCTCATGCTCATAGTCATGAGAGGCGGAAATATTATAAAACGTAAGATCTCGGGATTGAAAAAACGCAGACTTTACTGAATTCGCACTAAGCAAGTTGCAAAGTCTCAAGCATTCTTTCTCATCGGAACATACAATGAGAGTCGTTCCATGCTTCCTTTTGATATCTTCAAAAGCAGAAATAAAAAGCGAGTCCGCCGCGCCGTCACAAAGTCCTGTGACAAGCAATGGCAAGGTTACTTTTGAATTATACTCTTTTTCTATCGCAGAAAGCAGTTGTGAATACTCTTTGTCTTCTCTTATCCCGGAAGTCAGAATAGACATCACTGTACTTCCTTCTTCTGTGTATTGCAAAAAGCCATAGCCCCGTCAACATCTCCGGAAACTATTTTTTCAACGCCGGTCATAACCTGACCGAATTCATCGAAAAGTATCTTTTGTTCATCGGTCGTGAATTTTGACAGAACCCAATCACCAAGATCATAGTTTGGATTAGGCTTTTCACCGACCCCGATCTTGACTCTCGGGAACTTATCCGAATTCAAGTGATATATAATGCTTTTAAGTCCGCGTTGCCCACCGTCAGAGCCTGAGCGTCTGACTCTTATCCGTCCTACCGGCAGTGAAACATCGTCGGATATTACAATTATATTCTCAATGGGAATTTTATAGAATTCGGATATCTGACGAACCGCCGTACCCGAATTATTCATAAACGTTTGAGGCTTTACCAGCAATACTCTTTTACCGGCTATTTGGGTGTCTCCGTAAAGTGCGTCAAATTTTGCACGGTTTACGTTTGTACCAAGACGCTCTGCCATATAATCTATTGCAAGAAATCCTGCGTTATGTCTGGTATACATATAGTCCGTGCCCGGATTTCCAAGCCCCACCACAATAAAAGCCACCGGCGATACCGGTGTCTGTTCTTTTTCGATTTTTTTAAACAGATCAAATATGTTTGTCATACTAAACTACCTTTCGGTACGATGTATTTAACTTCATTATTATATCTCAAAACTCTCGTTATGTCAACAACCAAACAAATATTTGAAATATTTTACAAAAAAATTAAAAAAATACCGCAAACCCCTTGAAAAATGTGTATGATGTGTGGTATAATATCGTGTGATACAGAAAATATTAAAAAAAACAGGAGAAAAAACATGAGCAAAAAGTATGTTTATCTTTTTACCGAGGGTAATGCTTCCATGCGTGAGCTTCTCGGTGGTAAAGGTGCAAACCTTGCCGAAATGACCAACATCGGTCTCCCCGTTCCTCAGGGATTCACGATCTCGACAGAGGCATGTACTCAGTACTACGAGGATGGCCGTCAGATCAATCCCGAAATCATGGCTGAGATCAATGAGTACATCGTAAAGATGGAAGGCGTTACCGGCAAGAAGTTCGGTGACAAGGAGAATCCTCTTCTCGTTTCGGTTCGTTCGGGCGCACGTGCATCCATGCCGGGTATGATGGATACCATCCTCAACCTCGGTATCAACGAGGACGTTGTTGAGTATATGGCAAAGAGCTCCGGCAACCCCAGATGGGCTTGGGACTGCTACAGAAGATTTATTCAGATGTACTCCGACGTTGTTATGGAAGTCGGAAAGAAGTACTTCGAAGAGCTCATCGACAAGATGAAAGAAGAAAAGGGCGTAAAGCAGGACATCGAGCTTACAGCTGATGACCTCAAGGAGCTCGCAAATCAGTTCAAGGCTGAGTACAAAGCAAAGATCGGCGAGGACTTCCCCTCTGATCCTAAGGAACAGCTTATGGGCGCTATCAAGGCGGTTTTCCGTTCTTGGGACAACCCCCGTGCAAACGTATACCGTCGTGACAACGATATTCCCAAGTCGGAGGCCAAAGCGGTCTTAGGAAGACAAAAATTTGTATTCAACTCCTTGGCTCACAGAACGACATGGCTACGATCCGACTTAAGGAACAGCTTATGGGCGCTACCAAGGCGGTTTTCCGTTCTTGGGACAACCCCCGTGCAAACGTATACCGTCGTGACAACGATATTCCC
>JAZNPQ010000100.1:0-5636 GCA_045589735.1 Eubacteriales bacterium
CCGCCGATTCCAAGTGCTCTGTCAAGCGCTACGGAGCCTGTGCTGACCGACTGAACGTTCATATGCTTATTTTCGCCGAGCTTCATTATCGTTCAAGTCGGATCGTAGCCATGTCGTTCTGTGAGCCAAGGAGTTGAATACAAATTTTGTCTTCCTAAGACCGCTTGGCCTCCGACTTCGGAACGCCGCCGATTCCAAGTGCTCTGTCAAGCGCTACGGAGCCTGTGCTGACCGACTGAACGTTCATATGCTTATTTTCGCCGAGCTTCATTATCGTTCCCTCACCGAAATCATGCTCAAGCTGCTTCAGCGCAGTTTCAAGTGCTTTCTTCTTGGGGTCTATGCTTTCGTCAACCTTAGTTACTTTTTTTGCTGCCATTATATGTCCCTCCATACACGTTTTTTCCTGTTATGGTATGATTATATACCATCTTTTTCTTTTTGTCAAGTCTTTTTTGTCAATTACGGAAAAATATTTTTCATTTTTCTGATTTTTTGTTTTTTTATTCGGTTTATAATTCCATTAAGAGAAAATTTTACTGTCAAAAATCTGTCAGTCGTGCGCGTATTTTTTGTGTTATTATCTATTTGGGGACGGCGAGAGCCGCAAAGAAAGGAAAAATATGAAGCACAGCTACCGTTACCGTTCGCTTCGCTACGGCTTATGACGTGGGAGATAGTTGCCGGTATCTTCACTATAATTGCGGCATTTATTTCAGTGGTGACTGCCGCAGTAAAGATAAACCGAGCTATCGTTCTGCTTGAAGCCGCGGTCAAGGAGCTTAAGGAGCATACCAAGACACAGGACGAGAAGGAGCTTCGTTCAGCCGAAAGAATTGACAGACTTGAGCGTCGTGTCGTCAGACTTGAGAGCAGGAATTCTCAGCGGTACGTCCGAGAACAGCAGCAGCTTTAAAAAGGATATTAATAATATGAAGATAAAAGAAAAACTCATCTCTCGCAAATTCTGGATGACTGTAATTGCCGCGGTCGCGGGAGTTCTGCAGCTTTTCGGAGCCGACGATACCGTCACGACGCTTATTGGCGCAGTTCTTACGCTTGTTCCGTCGGTCATATACGTTATCACCGAGGGAAAGCTCGACGCCGCAAAGCTCACAGACGTCATAAGCTCTGTTACCGACGAGCTTAACAAAGATAACAAAGCAGAATAAACAAAAAAGCCGATACGGATTTTCCGTATCGGCTCCTTTGTTATTTAAGCGTTCAGTCTATTAACAATTATTTGTATTTGCGCTTTCTGGCGGCTTCCGATTTCTTCTTACGCTTTACACTCGGCTTTTCGTAGTGCTCTCTCTTGCGAAGCTCGGTAAGGGTGCCGTCTCTGGCGGTCTGGCGCTTAAAACGACGAAGTGCGCTGTCAAGCGATTCGCCTTCTCTGACCTTGATTTCTGCCATCTTTTTCCCTCCCCTCACTCTTGTGTGTTGTGTGTTCTGAAAACACCGAGATGTATTATACTACAATTTTTTTTGCTTGTCAATAGAAATCTGAATAAATTTTTACCGAATTAACAGTTTTTACTCATCATTATCGTCATCGACGTCGAGATAACGCTTTGCCTGGGTCGAAAACAGCTCATAATATCTTCCTTTTTTCGCCATAAGCGTCTTGTGGTCGCCGCATTCGATTATCTCACCGTACTCAAGCACTACTATCTGTGTCGCAACTGTTGCGCTTGACAGTCTGTGCGAGACGAATATCGTTGTCTTGTCTTCTCTGAGCTTATCAAACTGATTGAATATCTCCTGCTCAGCCATCGGGTCAAGCGCCGCTGTCGGCTCGTCGAGTATCAGAATATCCGACTCACTGTAAAACGCACGCGCGACCGCGAGCTTTTGCCATTGTCCGCCCGAGAGCTCTATACCGTTTTGCTCGAATATACGCATAAGAGGAGTATCGTATCCTTCGGGAAGCTTTTCGATATATTCATCAGCTCCGCTTTGTCTTGCCGCTTCCTTTATTTTTTCGATATCCACATCCTTGTGTATCTCACCAAAACTGATGTTTTCAGTGACCGTGAAGGCGTATTTCCCGAAGTCTTGGAAGATTATACCGAACATGGCGTAAACTTCCTTCATGTCGTACTCGCGTATATCCTTACCGTCAAGGAGTATTCTTCCCTCGGTGGGGTCGTAAAGTCTTGTGAGCAGCTTTATAAGCGTAGTCTTACCCGCGCCGTTAAGTCCGACGAGGACCACCGTGTCACCCGGACGTATTGTGAGATTTACGTTCTTTATAACGTCGCGCTCGGTTCCGGGATAGCGGAAGCTGACGTTTTCAAATACTATCGTGTGCGCCGTATTGCGTGTGACCTTTTCGGGCGGATTCTTTATCGGAACGACCGTCTGCTTTTCATCCAGGAAGGAAATGAGATTATCTATAAACAGTGTTCCCTCGTATATATCGGCTGACGTGGTTATCAGCGCATTGACCGCCGTGGTTATTGAACCTATTGCGCCGGTATACATATTGTAGTCACCTATCATGAGTCTGCCGGAAAAAACGAGCATCGCCACAAATCCGTAAAATATAAGATTCACAGCCGACGAGACAAGGGATATCAAAATAAGCCAGAAGTTCTCGTGAACTATAAGTCTGCGAAGTCCCTTATAGTACCTGTCAAACACGTTTTTGTAGCTGTCGATGAATTTATCCGAAAGGTCAAACATTTTGACCTCTTTTGCAATATCCTTATTGACCATAAGACCCGAATAGTACGACATCTCACGTCTGTCCTTCGAGCGTACTCTTATATAGCTGAAGGTCTTGCGTCTGTATATAAAGCTGATAATAGCCGATGGTACCGACACAGCAATGACAAGCAGTATAGCCCACCAGAGTCCCGGTGCCGTTGCAAGCACTATAACATAAGAAACAAGCTCTATCGAGGTGCTTATGATTGCAAAGGTCTGTCTTATTATCGTTATAGGCCTTGAGCCTGCCTCGCGGTTGGCGTTTTCAAGCTTTTCGTAAAAGCCGGGCATATCGTAGGAAGCCACGTCAAGCTCGCGTGCCTTTTCCATTATCTGCACTCTTACCTGCTTTACGACCTTCTCGCCCGCTATTCTTGCAATTGCATTGTAAATTCTTTGTACGATACGGTTGAGAAGTCTCTGCGTGAACAGGAGAATTATAAAGAACATTACGGCAGAGCCCCAGAAATCGACCGGTGAACCGGTTACACGTTCTTCTATTATAACCTGAAGAGAGTTAAGTATTTCTTTGGATATAAGAGTTCCCGTGACCGGCAAAAGACCGATAACAAGAGCAATTATCGACATCGAAATAAGTATCCACGGGCCTGTCTTCCAGACGAGCGCGAATATGTAAAAGAGACGGTGAAAAAATCCCCCGAGTAGCTTTTTAAGATAGTCGGGTACTTCTTTCAGCTTTTTCGGGCGGGGAACGCGGTCATAATTATAGCGTCCGTCCGGCATAAATCCTCCGGGTCCCATTCTTGTCTTCCTCCATTTGTCTGCGTGTGATAGTTGCGCTTGCAACAAGTTAATTTTAGCATACGCTCCCCTCGATGTCAACCAATTTCAAAAAATTTATATCGACAGTTTTTCTAAAAATCATGTCACGTGAAGTAATTTTGTGTGTAATACGCGAAAATTTAAAAAAAGCTATTGATTTGTGGGAAAAAATATTATATAATGTATAATTATCAAAGTATAAAGGACAAACTTCGATGAATAATTGCTTTTATCCCGCAAACATACTTCTTCCCGATTTCAAAAAGACAGACGGCTCTCGTTGGGCGGTCATCGCGTGCGACCAGTTCACGTCCGAGCCCGAATATTGGGACGCTGCCGAAAAATACGTTGGTAATGCTCCGTCAGCTCTCCGTCTGATACTCCCCGAGGTCAGACTCGATAAGGCAGACGAGTGCGTACCCGTAATAAACAAGACTATGTACGAATACCTCGACACCGTTCTGCGCGAAAATCCCGAGACTATGATCTTCGTCGAACGAACTCAGCCCTCGGGCGGTGTCAGACGCGGTATCGTCGGTATGGTTGACCTCGAATGCTACGACTACAGAAAAGGAACAGAGCCGCGTATCCGCGCGACAGAGGGCACTGTGCTTGAAAGAATTCCGCCGAGAGTTGCCGTACGTCGCGGCGCTCCTATCGAGCTGCCTCACGTTATGCTGCTTATCGACGACCCCGAAAAAACGGTCATCGAGCCGCTTATGTCAGCAGACCTCACCCCTGCATACGATTTCGATATGATGCTTGACGGCGGTCACATAAAAGGACAGTTCTTAACCAAAGCAGAAATGAACAGAGTATCGGACGCGCTCGAAGCGCTCGTTACTCCGAAGGCTATAGAAAAACGCTATGGTGGAAGCTTTGCTCCTCTGCTCTTTGCTGTCGGTGACGGAAACCACTCGCTCGCGTCGGCAAAGGCGCTCTATGAAGAGATAAAAGCCGAGATAGGAGAGGACGCCGCAAAGAACCACCCAGCGCGCTATGCACTTGTCGAGGTCGTCAACCTTCACGACCCCGCGCTTGAGTTCGAGCCTATATACAGAGTTGTGTTCGGTGTCGAACCCGAAAAATTCGTAAAGGAATTCAGCAAATATTGCGAAGCGCTCGACGGCGATTCAGCACCTCAAACAGTGAAGTACATGTATAACGGCGGCAATGGCGAGATAGTTATTAAAAAGCCCAGCCATCAGCTCACAGTCGGTACGCTCCAGACCTTCATCGACGGGTATATAAAAGAGCATCCGTCGGCTGTCGTTGACTACATACACGGCGAGGACTCCACAGAAAAGCTCGCAAAAAAAGAAAACGCGATAGGCTTTATATTCGACGGAATGGGTAAAGACCAGCTCTTCAAGAGCGTAATGCTTGACGGCGCGCTTCCGCGTAAGACCTTCTCGATGGGACACGCAAGGGACAAGCGCTATTACGTTGAAGCAAGAAAAATAAAATGATCATATAATATTACAAAAAACACATAGGAGATAAATATGTCACTTAAAGTAGTAAAATTCGGCGGAAGCTCTCTTGCAGACGCGGCGCATTTCCGTCAGGTAGCAGATATAATCAAGGCTGACCCCGCAAGGCGTTACGTCGTACCGTCAGCTCCCGGCAAGCGTTTTTCGGATGACGAAAAGGTCACCGATATGCTCTACGAATGCTATAATCAGGTAAAAAATCACGAGGATATTACAGAAATATACGAAAAAATTTGTGAGCGCTATAATTCCATAATTCGTGAGCTTGGTCTCGATTTCGATATTTCGGGCGAGCTTGAATACGTCAAGAACGCGATGATGCACCGCTCGGGACGAGACTTTGCGGCAAGCCGCGGAGAGTACTTGAACGGTCTTATCCTCGCAAAATACCTCGGATATTCCTTTATCGACGCCGAGAACGTTATATTCTTTAAGGACGACGGTAGCTTCGATGGCGAAAAGACCAATGCCGTTATGAGCGAGGAGCTCAAAAAGCACGAGCACGCGGTAATTCCCGGTTTCTATGGAGTAATGCCCAACGGCACTATCAAGACCTTCTCGCGCGGCGGCTCGGATATCCCCGGCCCGATCGTCGCACGTGCGCCAGAATGCGATATCTACGAAAACTGGACCGCCGTGGTCGGCTTC
>JAZNPQ010000101.1:0-4287 GCA_045589735.1 Eubacteriales bacterium
CTCGGGGATAACGAGACCGATTGCCTTTGCAGCGCCGGTGGAGTTAGGAACGATGTTCTGTGCGCCTGCACGTGCACGGCGGAGGTCACCCTTTCTGTGGGGGCCGTCGAGGATCATCTGGTCACCGGTGTAAGCGTGAACAGTGGTCATGATACCGCTCTGGATGGGAGCATAGTCGTTGAGAGCCTTTGCCATGGGAGCGAGGCAGTTTGTGGTGCAGGATGCAGCGGAAATGATCTGGTCATCTGCGGTAAGGGTGTCGTTGTTTACGTTGAAAACGATGGTCTTGAGGTCGTTTCCTGCGGGAGCAGAGATAACAACCTTCTTAGCACCTGCGTTGATGTGAGCCATAGACTTTTCCTTAGAGGTGTAGAAGCCTGTGCACTCAAGAACAACGTCAACGTTAAGAGCAGCCCAAGGACAGTTTGCAGCATCCTTCTCTGCATAGATCTTGATGGTCTTTCCATCAACTGTGATGGTGTCCTCACCTGCGGAAACGGTGTGACCGTCGTAACGACCCTGAGCGGTGTCGTACTTGAGAAGGTGAGCAAGCATTTCGGGCTTTGTAAGGTCGTTGATTGCAACGATCTCGTAACCCTCTGCGCCGAACATCTGACGGAATGCAAGACGTCCGATACGGCCAAAGCCGTTAATAGCAACTTTTACTGACATTTTAGATATCCTCCAAAAAATTTATTTTTCTTCCAAATATATATTTTATATTAAAATCGCAAATATTACAAGTGTTTTGTTGAAAATTTATCAATTTTGTAGTATTGCACTCTTTTTCTGTTCAAAAACCCATGTTTTGTGGTAAAAGTAACGGAATTATTTTACCAAATGACGTCTTATTTTTCTTGACGTGGTTTTTTCGAACTCTACGGTACGAATTTCAACAGCACGTATCTGCTTATATCCGACAAGTGTGTGATTAAGAACGTTTACGCGGTCTTTAACTTCCTTTGTGATTTCTTCAACAGATGTTCCTTCGGGGAATTCAGAGAAATTGGGGTATATTACCGCAGTTAAAACCACCGTGTCGCTGTCGGGCTTCTTTCTTCCAACAACAACGCTTTCAGCGATGCAGGGAATAGTGGCAAGATATTCTTCTATCTCTTCAGGAAAAACGTTTTTGCCGTTTTCAAGCACTATTACAGATTTTTTACGTCCGGTTATGAAAATGTAACCGTCCTCGTCCATATATCCCGCATCTCCGGTTCTGAACCAACCGTCGTCTGTAAATACCTTTGCGGTCTCCTCCGGGTTTTTGTAGTAGCCAAGCATTACGTTGTCACCCTTGACTAATATTTCGCCCTCATTGTAACCCTTGTCATTAACTCGCTCTGCATCTATCTTAACCTTGCAGCAATTGACAGCAGGACCGACAGAACCGGGCTTTGGAGCAAAATAGGGATTTACCGAGATAAGCGGAGAGCATTCGGTAATACCGTAGCCTTCGGATATCTGTACACCGAATTCGTCAAAGCATTTTGTAAGCTCAGGATTAAGCGGAGCACCGCCACATACGATCTTGTTGAGATTTCCGCCGAATGCAGATACGACCTCGCCAAAAAGCTTCTTGCGAATGTCGATTCCAACGGTTCTTGACGCTCTTGAAAGCTTAAGGCCGAATCGAAGAACCTTGTCGCGTCCGGACTTCTTTGCCTCATCCCAGATCTTCTTATACATAGTTTGTACAAAAAGAGGAACAAGAACAAGACCCGTAGGTTTGAAGGCTTCAAAATTCTTTATTACACGCTTAAGAGAGTCATTTATGGCTATCTGCATACCGTAGTTGAGACCTGCAAGGAAGCAACAAAGCTCGTATGTATGATGTATCGGCAGGCAGGAAACTATGGTGTCCTCGGGATAAAATTCAACGCATCCGCACGCTGCATTAAGAGCTGATATGACGTTACGCTCGGAGAGCATTACACATTTGCTGGTTCCCGTCGTTCCCGAAGTAAAGAGCATAACAGACATACGGTTAAGCTCTGTCGGCTCAGGCAATACGTATCCACCCTTAAGATTATCTTCGCCTTTTTCGAGGAGTTTTTCGTATGTAAGAACCTTGTCCGAATCGGCGTATTCAAAACCTTCGCTTGACATCGGTATAAACAGGGAAACTGTCTTGTGATTTTTGACTGTATCCGCAAATTTTTCATTAAAGCTCTTTGAATAAACGACAGCATCAGCTTCCGCAAACTCGAAGAAGCCTTCTATTTCGGATACCTTAAGCTCCTTGTCCATAGGTATGGCAATGTTTCCGGATGCTATCGCAGAAACGTAAGAAACCACCCATTCAAGCGATGTTTCTCCGATAATAGCGATACGTTTTTCCTTGAATCCCAGAGCATTAAAACCCGCCGCTTGCTTTTTTATGAGCGAAGAAAGTTCACTATACGATACCTTGTGAAGATTTCTTGAAGAATCATACCACATCATTGCGGTGTTGTCACCGTGCTCGGTGAGCTTTTCGCAAAAATGCTTCATTGACGACACAGGCGTAAACCTGCGTTCACTCTTTTTTCTGTTTTTCATTTTTGACTCCGTTCCGCATAAAAGCATATTATTGTAAACAGTTACATATTATATTATAACAAAAAAATAATATTTAGTCAACAAAAAGCTCGAAAAAATTGGAATGAAAAATTTTTGCCGTCGACATAATACTCTTGTATTTTCGGTGGAGGTCATTGTATACTCTTATCACCGGAACAAAATAAAAAACGGAGGTCAAGATTATTATGATGAAAAAACTAATTGTATTGACGCTTTCAGTAATGACTCTTATGCTTTTTTGCTCTTGCGGAACGGCAAGCAACGGAAAACAACCTACAGACACCGCCGACAGCGCAGATAAAAACACTTATATGAGCATTATCGATCTGCTTGAGGGGGAGATAGAACAGCTCAGACGCGATCAGCAAACAAACACCGCAGAATACGAATCAAAGATAGCCGAGCTGGAAAAGCAATTAGCCGAGCTTATAGAATCATCTGCGGGAAACAGCACAGAAAAACCCGATGAACCGTCGGAGCCAAGTCCTTTTACATATAATATTGTTGATAATTCAGCAGTAATTACAGCGTATTTGGGAGATTATTCTGTATTGGTGATCCCCGAAACGATTGACGGATATCCCGTCGTTGAGATTGCGGACAGCGTTTTTTCAGGTAATACAAAGCTGACGTCGGTGCATATTCCAAACGGAGTGAAGAAAATAGGTTGGTTTGCTTTTTCGGGCTGTACTTCAATAAAAAATGTTACTCTTCCTAAATCGGTTGAAGAGATTGGATACGATGCTTTCGCGTACTGCTCAAAGCTGACACTTTACTGTACGTCAGGTTCTTATGCCGAACAGTTTGCAAACAGCTACGGTATCGGTTGCATATCAAACTAAATAGCTTGAATTTGAGTCCGATAGCTTTTGTCGGACTCATTTCTTTCGGATTATCGATTAATAAAATATTTTTTGATTTCATAAAAAAATTATAAAAAAAATATTGAAAAATGAAAAAAAAAGTGATATAATATCAAAGTGATAAATTATTCATACACAAAATTAAGGAGTATGGCAATGAAAAAGATTTACGAAGAAAAAACAAAAAACGTTTACAGCCTTGACAATGGTAACGTAATGTTAAAATTCAAGGACGACTGCACAGGTAAGGACGGAGTGTTTGATCCGGGCGAAAATACAGTAGGACTTAAGATCGACGGTATCGGCAAGGAAAATCTCAAGACTTCTATTTATTATTTTGAGCTTCTTAAGAAGGCAGGTATCAAAACTCACTACGTCAGCGCAAACATTGACGAGGCAACCATGGAGGTTCTTCCCGGAAAGGTTTTCGGACACGGACTTGAGGTTATCTGCCGTCTCGTTGCTACCGGCAGCTTTATTCGCAGATACGGTGAATATATTGAGGACGGAACCGTTCTTAAGGGCGGATACGTTGAGTGTACGTTCAAGAACGATGCAAAGGGCGACCCGCTTGTAACCGGCGAAGGTCTTGCAGCGCTCGGGGTTATGTCTCCCGAAATGTTTGAAAGCATGAAGGATCAGACTCTCAAGATCACAAAGATAGTTGCAGACGACCTTAAAACAATAGGTCTCGACCTTTGGGATATCAAGTTTGAATTCGGATATAATAACGACGAGGTCATACTCATCGACGAGATCGCTTCCGGAAATATGCGCGTTTACAAGGACGGCAAGATCGTTGAGCCCACCACTCTCACAAAGCTCATCCTTAACAGATAAATCACGTCTATATAGAAAGACC
>JAZNPQ010000102.1:0-11036 GCA_045589735.1 Eubacteriales bacterium
CGGTTCTTTTGTTATTAATTTAAAATTAATATGCAACACCCTGTGCAAGCATTGCGTCTGCGATCTTGATAAATCCTGCAATGTTAGCACCAAGTCGGAGGCCAAGCGGTCTTAGGAAGACAAAATTTGTATTCAACTCCTTGGCTCACAGAACGACATGGCTACGATCCGACTTCGGTTCTTTTGTTATTAATTTAAAATTAATATGCAACACCCTGTGCAAGCATTGCGTCTGCGATCTTGATAAATCCTGCAATGTTAGCACCTGCAACAAGGTCGCCCTCGCAGCCGTACTTCTTTGCTGCTGCTACAGAGCTGTCGTAGATGTCCTTCATAATGTCATGAAGCTTTGCGTCAACCTCTGCTGCAGACCAGCTGTAACGCATCGAGTTCTGAGACATTTCAAGTCCGGAAACCGAAACGCCGCCTGCGTTAACTGCCTTTGACGGAGCAACAACAACACCGTTTTCCTTGAGATATGCCATAGCCTCGTTGGTTGTGGGCATGTTGGAAACCTCAACGTAGTACTTTACGCCGTTTGCAACGATCTGCTCTGCTTCAGCCATGTCAACCTCGTTCTGAGTTGCGCAAGGCATAATGATGTCAACCTTTTCTCCCCAAGGCTTCTTGCCTGCAAAGAAGGGTACGCCAAACTTGTCTGCGTAGTCCTCAACTCTGTTACGGCAGGAATCACGCATTTCAAGCATGTAGTTGATCTTCTCTTCGGTGGAAACACCGTCTTTGTCGTATATGTAGCCGTCAGGTCCCGAAATTGTAACGACCTTACCGCCAAGCTCCGTGATCTTCTTAACAGTACCCCAAGCAACGTTACCGAAGCCGGATACCGCGAAGGTCTTGCCCTCAACAGTCTCGCCGAAGGACTTGAGCATCTCAACAGTGTAATAAACTGCACCAAAGCCTGTTGCCTCGGGACGGATAAGAGAACCGCCGTATGTGCGTCCCTTACCTGTGAGAACACCTGTAAACTCGTTGCGGAGTCTCTTATACTGACCGTAGAGATAACCTATCTCACGTGCGCCGACACCGATATCACCTGCGGGAACGTCTGTATCAGCACCGATGTGCTTTGAAAGCTCTGTCATAAAGCTCTGGCAGAATCTCATAACCTCTCCGTCGGATTTGCCCTTGGGATCAAAGTCGGAGCCACCCTTACCGCCGCCCATGGGGAGACCTGTAAGAGAGTTCTTGAAGCACTGCTCAAAGCCGAGGAACTTCATAATGGAAAGGTTTACTGACGGATGGAAACGGAGACCACCCTTGTACGGACCGATTGCAGAGTTAAACTGTACACGGAAGCCACGGTTTACCTGAACCTTGCCGTTGTCGTCAACCCAGCTTACGCGGAAGCTGATAACTCTTTCGGGCTCGACCATACGTTCAACAACACCTGCGGCAACAAGGTCGGGGCGCTGCTCGATAACGGGCTCAATTGTAGAGAGAACCTCTTTTACAGTCTGAAGAAACTCAGGCTGATCGGGGTCTCTTTTTGCAACGTTTTCATAAACACTTGCAAGATAACTGTTCTTGAATGACATAACATTCCTCCAAATATAATAAAAATTTTTTATTTTAAAGCGTTCTGTATTTCGACACAAGCTTTAGTTCACATTTTTGTATCTTTTCATCAGCTTCCTTCTCTGAAAGAGGCGCTGAAACAAAAGATATCTTATCTTCATTTATAAAGAAATGCTCAAGCTTTCCAAATACAGATTCTACCTTATTCTTTAAATCTTCACCTTCTAACGTAAATACACGTCGGCAAACATACTCCGAAATATCGGCAATATCCTTTTCCTCTGCGCGTCTCCATTCGAGCCTCTTGATACGATCTCCCTTTGCGGCAATATCAAGTATATCGGCAACGACCGCGCCTGCCGTGGGTAGCTTACCCGCTCCGCGTCCGTAGAACATCGTGTCACCGAGCATATCGGAAGAAACGAGAATACCGTTGAATACATCGTTTACTGTGCTGAGTGGGTTATTAGCCGAAACAAATCTCGGACTGACCATACAAATGATCTTTCCGTCGTCGGTCTTTGTGTAGTATCCTATAAGCTTTATAGCGTAACCAAGACTTTCCGCTATCTGCGTGTCAAGCTCGGTTATTTTTGTGATTCCTTCACAGCATATAGAATCGGGGTCAAGCAATACACCCGACGCAAGAGCCGCAAGAATAACTATTTTTCTTGCCGCGTCAAGTCCTTCAACGTCAGCCGCCGGATTTCTCTCCGCATATCCCTTCGCCTGCGCGTCGGCAAGAGTTTCGTCAAAGCTCACGCCCTCATTCAGCATCTTTGTCAGAATATAGTTGGTCGTACCGTTAAGAATACCCGAAATAGAATTTATGCGGACCGGCTCAAGATCGTTCATTATAGGACGTATTACGGGAATACCTCCGCCAACACTCGCTTCAAAGAGATAACAACAGTTGTTCTTTGCCGCGATAGACAGAAGCTCGTCGCCAAACTTTGCAACACATTCCTTGTTTGAGGTTACAACACTCTTACCTCTTTCGAGCGCCGCCTTAGCAAACTCGTATGCAGGATGCGAACCTCCCATCATTTCGGCAATTATGCTGACCTCGGGGTCATTAAGTATAGTATCAAAATCGTGTACTATGAGGTTTCCGAACGGACTGTCGGGAAAATCTCTGAGGTCAAGTATATACTTTATTCTAACCTCGGTTCCGAGCCGTTTTTCAAGAAGGTCACGGTTTTCCGTGATAACTTCAGCAGCTCCGCTGCCGACCACTCCGAAGCCAAGCAAGGCTATATTTAGCATAAAAAATACATCTCCTAACGAAAATTATAAGAAATTATATCACACTTTGCAAAAAAATGCAATTACATATTGAAAAAAAATCAAAAAAATGTTAGAATATATAGCAAGAATTTATTTTTTAGGGGGAAAATACCATGCGCTCACCTGTAGGGGGTAAAAATAACGTCAAAATTTTCGTTCTTTACCTTATGTCCAACATAAATTATCCGTTGGATTTCATAACACTCAATGACATAGTTATGCAGACCGACTTTGTTATGTATCTCGACTTTGCCGAGAGCTTTCACGAGATGCTTGACGATAATCTTATCGCTCACGTCGGAGAAAATGAGGAGGGCGACAAGATCTTCGCAGTTACTGACAGAGGCACTATAGTCGCGTCAGAGCTTAAAAGCGATATTTTGCCGTCAATACTCGACCAAAGTCTTGCCTGTGCGCTTCGTTATCTCGATTTCAAGAGAAGAAACGTCGAGATAAAATGCAACATAGAAAAGCAGACCGACGGACGTTACCTGCTTCACTGCGCCTTTATTGAAAAAGAAGTCGTGCTTTTCAGTGCCGACCTGCTTGTTGACAGTTTAAACCGTGCCGAGCGAATGAAGGAAAATTTCAGAGATAAGCCCGAAGCTGTATACCGCGGCTTCAATGCGTTGCTCGCAGGAAACGTAAATTTTCTTTTCGATTAAAACTCTTTTACAATTTTGCAAAAAAATTTTAAAAATCTCTTGACAGATTAAAAATTGATGATATAATAGGATTATAGTCTGATATTTGTGTAAATGTATCATTGTGTTTCGCTTTTTGAGGATTTTTATTGTAGATTATAACTGATTTTAAGGAAGATCGTATGAGCGTAGTGGACAAGTCCGAACTCAAAAAAATGATTGTTGCGGCTCGTTCCGGAAGCGAAGATGCTCTCAAAGAACTTATAGCTCAGTATGACCCGCTTATAACTTCTCTTCTATCAAAATTTTCGTCTGCGGTTATCTCAAAGAACGATATTGAGGATCTGCACCAGGAATTGCTTATCATATTCTGTAATGCAGTGATGAAATATAATCTTGAACAGAACGACGTTGATTTCGGACTTTATGCAAAGATATGTATGGAACGTGGAATGGTATCCCAGCTTCGCGCCGCTAAGCGCAGAGCAAATATTGAGCAGATGCCCGATGAACGCTTATATACTTTCGATTTTGATGAGGACAACGTTGACGCTCGTATTATCGAAAGTGAATCTGTTCGTGAAATGTGGAAGCTTATAAACGAAAATCTTTCCGCATACGAAAATACCGTATGGAATATGCATCTTTCAGGTCACAGCTCGGCAGTTATTGCAAAGGAGCTGTCAAGGGATGTAAAATCCATAGAAAATGCTCTCTGCCGCATACGGACAAAGCTCCGTCGGGCGATCAAGAGAGAGAATAATTAAGTTATATGTCCTGTTTAGCTTAAAAAGAGCGCCGTAAAGGAGATGGCGGTAAAATCCGCTGACGGGCAAAAATACCTATTTTACAAAGCGAGGAAAAGCAATGTACGACGAGACCATGGTAGCGACCCCCGAAGAGTTTCAGGATGAGAC
This sequence comes from Eubacteriales bacterium, assembly GCA_045589735.1. Lineage (GTDB taxonomy): Bacteria > Bacillota > Clostridia > Oscillospirales > CAG-272 > RGIG3994. Next base: position 4,385 of record JAZNPQ010000102.1, read on the forward strand.
TCTGACCTGCAGAGAGTGCGGAAACGAATTCGTTTTTACCGCAGGTGAGCAGGCATTCTACAAGCAGAAGGGCTTCCTCAACAAGCCCAAGATGTGCAAGGCTTGCAGAGATGCAAAGAAAAATGCGGGCAGACCTCCCCGTGAATACTTCGAGACTACCTGCGCGGATTGCGGCGGTGTTGCAAAGGTTACATTCCAGCCTTCAAGCGACAGACCCGTATACTGCAGCGAGTGCTTCGAGAAGAGAAAGAACGCACAGCAGGACTAATAACCGATATCAATTAAACAGATACATATTAGTCAACGACAACACACGCTCGGCAAAAAACAGGCGTGTGTTGTCGTTTTTATTTACTAAAGCAAAAATATTAACGCGGCGCTACCACCGCCAATAAGAAATCCCATCACTCCCGAAAGCATCAAAGCAAACGCGCGTTTTGCCTTTGCTTTCTTTTTTTGCCTACGGTTTTCTTCGGGTAATCTCTCATTTATTATAAGATCTGCGGCGCGCACTATATCGTCCCCTCCACTCCCCGAATCAGAGTCTTTTTTTAATACGAAATACGCAGTTTCAAACGGACTGTTCTCATTTCCCTCAATAAACAGTATCTTTTTTTCGCAACCCTTTATCATTTTATTCGCTCCCTTTCCCATGATTTTTCATTTTCTTTATTATTTGCCAAAAATTTTTATCTTAAACAAAACGACTTTTATTCGACAATAAATTTGTAAATAATCCTTAAATAAAGAAAAAAAGCCATTGACAGACATTTTTTTACATTGTATAATATTATTGTAAGTTTTTACAATTATTATTGCGAAAGCAAAAGAAAAGGAGCAAATTATGAAAGCTACCGGAATTGTCAGACAGGTCGACCAGCTTGGAAGAATAGTTCTTCCTGTAGAAATAAGACGAGCGATGGACATAAGTGTTCAAGATCCGCTTGAGATTTTTACAGACGAGGGCAAGATAATACTTATGAAATATCAACCTTCGTGCGTATTTTGCAACAATGCCGACAATATTATATATTTTGCCGGTAAGCGTATATGCGCCGACTGTCTTAAAAAAATAAAAGAAGAGCTATAAAAAGAGTGTGAGTCAAATGCAAAAAATGCATTTGACTCACACTCTTTTATTGATTTATACAAGGAAGTTCAAACCAGAAGGTGCTTCCCTTTCCTATCTCAGATGTGACACCGTATTCGGCGCCGTGATTTTCAAGTATTTCCTTTACTATTGAAAGCCCAAGTCCGGTTCCGACCATAGTGCGCTTATGTACTTTATCTATTTTATAATACCTGTCCCATATCTGAGGCAGATTTTCTTCGGCAATACCCTCACCGTAATCGGTAACAGATATACGTACCCTATCGCCTGTTACTGTCTGACGTACGTCAACGAGCTTACTGTCTCCGGAATAGTTCAGCGCATTATTAATAAGATTATATACCACCTGAAGTATTCGTTTACGGTCTGCCATTACCGAAACATCGTTATCTGCAAAAAATTCTACCTTTATTCCCTCATGCTTTGTCAGTGCGCTGTAACGGTACATTGTAGACCTGACCGTATCGGTTATATTAAACACCGAGCGTTCAATATGGACCGTTCCCGACTGAAGCTTTGAGAGGTCAAGCAGATCGTTTACAAGCTCGGTAAGACGCTTCGACTCGTCTATTATGACTTGTACGTTCTCGGGGCTGTTCTCTCCGGGAATATCGCGCATTACCTCACTGTAACCGGTTATCATCGTAAGCGGTGTACGAAGGTCGTGCGAAATATTTGCCAACAGGTCTTTTCTGAGATTGTCGGTTTTTGAAAGCTCCATTGCAGCGTAATTAAGGGTTTCCCCCAGCTCCTTCATCTCCTTGAAGCTCTCGCCTGAAAAATCAGCGTCATAATTTCCTTTTGCGAGTTTTTTTGCCGATTCGTTCATCTTGACAAGAGGAGACGATATCTTATATGACAAAACACCGCTGAGCGCACCAGCACCACACAAAAGTATGACTGCTATCCACAAAAACTGTATATTTAGGGTTCTTACCATAGAATTAAGCGGCGTGTATATCATATTCATCATTATGATATACATTTTTTCGTCAGATTCCGTAAATCTGACGTAGACAAGCTCTTTATGCGTGTCAGGGTTTATTTTGAATTTTGACGTGCTCTCGGACGGAATATTGACGTCATCCGCATCAACCGTACGTTTAAAATAATATACCCCGCCATTTTCATACGCCTTGTTTGCAAGATCCTGAAGCTGCTCGTTCGTTGCGTGATTAAGATAACAGTGTCCTGCCCAAGGTTGCTGACTGTCTACGCGCACGGCAGTTCCGTCGCCTTTTACTGCATATACTCTCGTATATATCATAGAATCCACGACTATTTCATTTATCTCATCGTTCAGCCTCTCAGGGTCGTCAAGATATTGGTTTATGGAGTTTGCGGCATTATACAGCTCGTCCTTCTTCGTACGTTCAAAGAATATGCTAAGCAAAAAGACCTGAAAAACCCATATTACGACCAACAGAAAAATAACAAACAGAGCAAGATATGCAAACAGCTTGGTTCGAAGTGTTCTTTCTTTTCTTGTTTTTACGTGCTTTTTCATATTTCTTCAAAGCGATAGCCAAGTCCTCTGAGTGTAACTATGCAAGCAGCGTAGCGTCCGAGAGATTTCCTGAGCAGCTTTATATGCGTGTCAAGCGTTCTTGCGTCTCCGAAGAAATCGTATCCCCACACCTCTGTCAGAAGCATCTCTCGGGTAAGCGCGATGTTTCTGTTTGAAAGCATATAGAAAAACAGGTCGTACTCCTTCGGTGACATATCCACTCTTTCGCCGTCTATGTATACGAGTCTTGCTGTAAGGTCTGCCTTAAGCCCTCCGCCGTCAAGCTCAACTATCTGATTTTGTACCTTTTCTTCGGTGAAAGTTCTTTTTGTTCGCTTCATAACGGCGTCTATTCTCAGCATAAGCTCTTTCGGTGAAAAGGGCTTTACGACGTAATCGTCGATACCGATACTGAACCCGTTTATTTTATCGTACTCCTCTCCGCGTGCCGACAGTATTATTATAGGTGTCTGTGTTATTTTTCTTATCTCTCGGCAGGCAGAAAAGCCGTCAAGCTCGGGCATCATTATGTCCATAATTATTATATCAAACTGTGTTGAACGGCAGAGTCGTATCGCTTCCATACCGTCGCCAGCTTCGGTTATCGTATGACCTTCAAATTCCGCGTATTTTTTTATTATGGATCTTATTCTTGCTTCATCGTCAACAACTAAAATATTATACATTGTTTTTTGACCTCCAATGTTATAGCTCCACTGTTATGTTTATTTGTTTGGTACGTATTCGACAAGCTTAACCGTCACGTTGTAGCTTTCCCATGTATAGTAACGTCCGTTTATTTTCTTTCGGTTCACTTTTACTGTCACCGATTCTCCTATTTCATATTCACTTAGCACGCTCTGCATCCCCGCTATAGAATTAACGGTTTCGTCTCCCACAGCTATTATAACATCGTCTGCAGTAAACGCAAAGCTTTGCTCCGCTCCGTTTCCGTCTTTATATGTTCCGACAACACCGTTTCCGTTAAGCACAGTCGGGTATATAACTGTGGAATTGTTTGAAATATACGCTTCCTCGACAACAGAAACGCCAAGTCCCGCTCTACCCTTTACGTATCCGTACTCGGCAAGCTGTATCACAACATTTTTGACAGTATTTATCGGAATGGCAAAACCAAGTCCTTCAATTCCCTCTTCGGAATATTTTGCGTTGACTATACCTATGAGCTTACCGTCCATATCGAAGAGCGCACCGCCCGAATTTCCGGGATTAACGGCGGCATCTATCTGCATAAGCTCCATTTTGATTCCACCGATTATTATGTTTCTTGCGGTTTTGCTGATTATTCCCTTTGAAACAGAGCCGCCAAGCTCCCCGAGCGGATTTCCGATAACGTATATTTCCTGCCCATTGTAAAGCCTATTCTCCGAGTGAGCCATAACAGCAACCTCAAGCTCAGGCGTATCCTCGGTCACGCTTACCGAGAGCAGCGCCACGTCTGTAAGTACATCGGTGGCAATAAGAGACGCATCAAACTCAAGACCGTCATACAGCCTTACGGTTATCGTTTCCGCAGAATCTATAACGTGATTATTTGTAACTATGTAATATTTATTTGAATCTTTAGAATCTCTCGATATTATAACACCCGAGCCTGCGCCCTCTACTATATACTGACCGCTCCACTGCGAATACATTGCAGTCTCGGTGTTTATTTCAACGACACTTTTTTCGGTCTTTGCGACTATTTTTGTAAACTCCGTCTCGTTTGACGACACAGATTCTTCCTCGGTGACGGAAAATCCGCTGTTATCCGAAGTATTTGATAAAACGTCATTATCGGGTTTTGTTTCGGATGAAGAATCCGTTCCTGTTTCGTCCTTTTGGGTATCTACTACTGTCGACGGACCCGTAGATACGCTTGAATCGTTTGTACTACCGTCTGTATTGGGTTCATCGCTCTCCTCAAGCTTAATATTGTTGCTGATGTCAAGCTCTACGTCATCAAGCAGACCGTCGTTATCAATGTCCTTGCCGAAAATAAAAGCACATCCACCAAGTGATGACAGTATTGTGCAAAGCATAACCGTAAGGATAAAAAAACGCGTTAAACATTTAGAAGCTTTTTGATTATTTTTCATATAATATCCTCCGCAAAAACTGTTCTTATAAAACAAAAATTGTGTATTTTTCATTCATTATTTTACATTATACACTCTTAATGTGATTAAATTTTGAAGACGTATAAAAAAATCCTTGAATAAAACCTATCTTTCGTCAAATAAAGTTGATTTTTTTCGTTAAATTTGATATACTAATGTAAGAATCAACTCAAAAGTATGTTTTTGATGGGAGGATTTCCTGACTTGGAGCTTTTTGAAAAAATATATAAATTTTTACAAGCCCGTGGGATAGAGCTTTTTGCTCCTATCTCGCTTGAGAGCTGTAAAATAAACAAAAAATATCTTCTCGACCGAGTTGGGATAGAAAAAGGTACTGCCGTTATTTGCGCCGTTCCGTATTTTCCAAAAGAATGCATAGAGCCGAACAATATTTCGGTGTATGCGGCGGTCAGAAATTATCACGGCTTTTTCGAAAAATTATTCAAGGAAATGAGCGAATATTTTTCGTCGCTATATCCCGAATACAAATTTGCGGGGTTTGCCGACCACTCACCTATAGACGAGCGTGACGCCGCCCTTCGTTCGGGTCTTGGTATCTTAGGAGAAAACGGACTTATAATTACCGAGCCCTATTCTTCATTCGTTTTTCTCGGAGAATTTATTACAGATGCCAATACCGACTGCAAAACCACAGAGGTCAAGCGTTGTATCGCCTGCGGAAGGTGTAAAGCAGCCTGTCCGTCAAAAGAATATTGCCTTTCGGCAATAACGCAGAAAAAAGGCAAGCTTGAATTCTCCGAAGCCGAGCTTATGAGAAAGCATAATACCGCGTGGGGCTGTGATATCTGTCAAAGAGTATGTCCGTATACAGAAAAGGCTATCGCGTCGGGCAGTATTTTTTCAAACATAGATTATTTTACGGACAGTGTGATACCGAAGCTTAATACAGAGATACTTAACGCACTTGACGGAGAGGCATTCGAAGAACGCGCTTTTTCCTGGAGAGGAAGGAATACCGTCCTGCGTAATCTTGCTATTCTGGAGAAAAAACAATAAAACACAATCCTTCACACTTAAAATTCAAGCACCGAGCCGAAAATGCAGACGCTTTTTTGGCAGGAAGCTTTACCGCGTGGCTCAGACATATTTTCAAATCGACCACACCGGTAAAAATATTCAAACGCATTTACAGGTATTTCAGAAGATTTACCCTTATACGAACGGTAATTCTCGTTTCGTCTTATATATTCACTTTTCTCGGAACAGGAATTGCGTTCATTGTTATTACGGCTATTTTTCTTGTAATAATGCCGCTTTTTGCGCTTATTTGCTTTGCGTTCGTATTCGCGTCACTTTTAGACAGAAAAAAGACCCACAAAAAAATGTCGGAAGCACTCGGCGAAAAAAACGTTTTTGTGTTTCTGCCTGCACGAAACGACAGCTTCGAGAAAAGTAATTTTTTCAGAGGTAACTGTCTCGAGCTTGCGTCAAAGAAAGACTGCGCTGTTTTGATAGTTTCACCGTATTATATTTTAAAAAAAGGGATCGGCGGCAAAAATTTTTTCTTTTCGGTCCGAGAAGAATCAAAAAACATCTATATCATAAGACGGTATGCGTTTTTTTATTTGAGAAAGCGTCTGCTTGACACATCTGACAGACAAACAGTATACTTTTATTAAAAAAAACAATTTGTGAGGTAAATAAATTAATGATCACCTTCGTTTACGGTGCGCACGGTACGGGAAAAACACATTATGTTTTTGAATGCCTACGCGAAAATTTCAAGGACTCGTTTCTGATAGTTCCAGAACAAATGACGGTAACTACGGAAAGACAGGCTCTGACCTCTCTTCCGCCCGAGGCGCAGCTTGATTTCGAGGCTCTCAATTTCACAAGACTATGCAACCGTATATTCCGCGCTTACGGCGGACTTTCATATCATTATATAAA
>JAZNPQ010000103.1:0-2311 GCA_045589735.1 Eubacteriales bacterium
GCGAAACTTTAAACGCTTCGCGCTGACAATTCGACAAATCCCAATTTATCGGGTGAATGACCTTCACCCTGCCCGTCTTACCGCTATTCGCACAAGTCCTATCGGGAGTCCGTACACAAACGTGCCGAGTGCTTCGGGGAGAAATAGCTTTACGAACGCCGAAAAAATATTGAACCGTCCCGCTGTGAGCAAAAGCGATGCTGCAGTCGTTATCATTCCCACTCCGCAGCATATCGCAAGACATACCGCAAAATTTAAAAATCTACGTAAAAAATCGCGGTCGGTGCTGTCGCGGCTCGGTATTCCATGCTCACGCGCCGCCGAAAACCACCCGAGAAGCGACCACACTATCGGTAATACCGACACTCCAACACCGCCGAGCGCGTGTGTTACCACCCCTGCGCAAAGTCCTACGACAGAGCCGACTTTTTTGCCGTCGAACACCGACGCCGACGCGGTCAGCGCAAGGCAGAGAGACGGTGTCGCGCCGAAAAATCCAATTCTGTGCGAGACGGTTGAATCGAAAACGGCAAACAGAAGTACGGCTATCGCATAGCCTATCGGCTTTAAGATTCCGACTCCCGCGCCGTGATTTTTACTGTTCACCGTCGCTCACCTCGCCGCCGTTACGACCCGTCACAATAAACACTCTCGCAAGTCCGTCAAGCTCTACCGCCGGCTCTATTACGTAGGTCACGGTATGCGTATATTTATTTTTTACCGATGAAACCACCTTACCGACCGGCAGCTCCGGCGGATAAATATTTCCGAATCCGCTTGAATAAAGCTGTGCGCCGACCTCAAATTCACGGTCGCTGTTCATAATACAAAAATTTTTGTCACGGTACTCGACCGAGCCCTCGACAGTTCCGTATGTTCCGTCAACCGTCGCGACACCGACAGCCGACGTGGGATCTGTCAGAGCAACGGCACGGCTCCAGCCAATACCGACTTCCTTGATATATCCCGCGACCCCGCTCGGCGTTATGACCGCCATATTTACCTTAATACCGCTTTCGCTTCCGCGATTAAGGCTGTAGGTCACGCTGTAGCTGTTTGACGACCTGCCCGTGACCTTTGCGTCGCGGAAGGTGTAGTCGGAATATTTTTTCGTAAAATCCATCTGCTCGCGAAGCCACTCGTTCTCGCCCTCGGCAAGCTCCGCGCGCGCCGCCGCGCTTTTATAGGCTTCAAGCTCCTCGCGTAGCGTTCTGTTTTCCTCAATCAGCTTATCTATACTCTTAAAATACTCACCAAACCCCGAAATACCGTCGGCGACAAAGTTAAACGCTGCCCGAAAGGGTGAAGCTATCGCCGAGATCCCCGACGCAAGCAGGTCGGTGTGTCCCGTGAGAGACAGCACGGTAGGAACGACCGACAGCACTATCGCAACAGCGATTACACACACGAAAAATTTGTTTTTTAACAGCTTCACGGTTCGTTCCTCCTTTTGATTTTTTTCTTTAAAATTTTGATTTGTCGGTGGGTTTGATACGTGGGCGCTGCCCACACCCGCTTAAGAAACTTTTTGCAAAAAGTTTCTTAAGAATCTTCAAAAAACTTCAAACACGGGATATGTTTTAATTTTTTGTCTATCTTTCAACGGTTGCTCGGGCGCAACCGTTGAGGTTTTACAAGGTGCTTATCGTGTCGTGCGCGCATTTACCTTAAAGCAACATCTTCAACCGACGCGCACTCCTCGTCGCTTTCGCAGTCGCGGCTCGTGTGTTGCCATTCGGACACACTCACGACGCGACATTATAGAATTTTGTTTTATCTTCAATTTTTTCTATTTAAACGTTCGTTTATCTTTCAAATTTTGATTTGTCGAACTGTTAAGCGCGAAGCGTTTGAAGGTTTTTACGTCGCTTTTTGCAAAAAGCGACCGCTGCTCCAGCGCGCGTGCGCTGGTCGCCTCCGCAGAGGCGAAACTTCCTATCGGCGTGTTCTTTTTTGCTAAGCTTTTTTCTTTGCGCCTTTTGCCACAAAGAAAAAAGCGGGTGAAAACAGCGGAAAAGCATTGCTTAGGACGGGGAACCCCCCACTTGTGTGGTTCCCCGAACCCCTCCGTGGCGCTTTTTTTGCACAGGGGATTTCGCCCTCTGCGGAGGGCGACCGCCGGTCGCGGCGGCTCCGACAAGCCTTTAAAAAGGCTTGACCGAAACTTCACACGCTTCGCCCGGGCAGTGCGATAAATCCCAATTTGTTTACATTGTTCAACAAAAAAAGAAGACCGATTGGTCTTCTTTTTTATATTAGTTAATATCCCGAAATTTCTTCGGCTTTCATAAGCTTGACGAGTGCCGACGTA
>JAZNPQ010000104.1:0-6455 GCA_045589735.1 Eubacteriales bacterium
AGAGCATATTGATCTCGTCAACGTATTTCATAAGATCAATTGCCTCTTGCTTTCCGATATACTCGTAAAGCGTGCCGCCGAAGTCATTGGTTATGTTGTACTTTCCGTCAGAGAAAGCACCCGCACCGCCAAAGCCGCTCATAATAGAGCAGGTCTTGCACTCAATGCAGGATTTTATTTTTTTGCCGTCAATAGGGCACTTGCGTCGGTTGAGAGGATGTCCTGCCTCAAAAACGCCTATTTTGAGGTTTGCTTTTCTTGTTGACAATCGCGTCAAAATAAGATATAATAATCTGTAGCAAAGTTGATTTGTAAATATTATCGAAACGGAGATATATTATGAAATACGACGTACTTATAATCGGTGCAGGTCCCGGCGGTATTTTTTCGGCGTTTGAGCTTATAAAGCTTAATCCCACGCTAAAGGTCGGTGTTTTCGAAGCGGGACACGCACTCGAAAAGCGTAAATGCCCCATAGACGGCGACAAAATAAAATCCTGTATCGGATGCAAAAGCTGTTCCATTATGAGCGGCTTTGGCGGTGCGGGTGCTTTTTCTGACGGTAAATACAACATTACCAACGATTTCGGCGGTACGCTTCACGAATACATAGGCAAAAAGCAGGCGCTCGACCTTATGCGTTACGTTGACGATATCAATATGCAGTACGGCGGAGAGGGAACAAAGCTCTATTCGACGGCGGGCACAAAATTCAGAACCATCTGTATGCAGAACGACCTTCATCTGCTCAACGCGTCGGTCCGTCACCTCGGAACAGATATAAATTACGTTGTGCTTGAAAATATTTATAATTATCTTCGCGATAAGGTGGAGTTTTTCTTCGATACTCCCGTTGAATCGGTCGCGGCTTGTAACGGCGGCTATAAGATCACTTGCAAAAACGGAGAATACTATTGCAAGGACTGCATAATTTCGGTCGGTCGAAGCGGTAGTAAATGGATGGAAAAGGTCTGCCGCGATATGAACATACCGATAAAATCCAACAGAGTTGATATCGGTGTCCGCGTTGAGCTTCCCGCAGAGGTTTTTTCCCATATCACAGACGAGCTTTACGAGAGTAAGATAGTTTACCGTACGCCCAAATATGAGGACAGAGTCAGAACCTTCTGTATGAACCCGAAGGGCGCTGTCGTTAATGAAAATACCAACGGTATCATTACGGTCAACGGTCACAGCTACGAGGACCCTGAAAAGCAAACACAGAACACGAACTTCGCGCTTCTCGTTGCAAAGCATTTTTCAGAGCCGTTCAAGGATTCGAACGGTTATGGCGAGTCCATAGCAAGACTCAGCAATATGCTTGGAGGCGGCGTAATTATGCAGAGGTTTGGCGACCTTATAAGAGGTCAGCGCTCGACTCAGAGCAGAATAGATGAATCCTTCGTCACACCGACGCTCAACGCAACGCCGGGTGACCTTAGCCTTGTCCTTCCGAAGCGTATACTTGACGGTATAATTGAAATGATATACGCGCTTGACAAGATCGCCCCCGGAACAGCAAACGTCGATACGCTTCTGTACGGTGTCGAGGTCAAGTTCTACAATATGGAAGTTGAGGTCGACAATCACCTAAAAACCAAACACGACGGACTTTACGTTATCGGTGACGGAAGCGGTATAACTCATTCGCTCTCGCACGCATCGGCAAGCGGAGTTTATGTCGCGCGTGAAATTGTAAAATAAGCTATGTCAAAAATTTACGGATCAGCCGAGGAGCTGATAGGAAAAACACCTCTTTTACGTCTTTCAAGACTTGAAAAGGAGCTTGGTATATCTGCAAAGATCGTTGCAAAAATTGAATATTTCAATCCCGCAGGCTCGGTCAAGGACAGAGCCGCACTCAAAATGCTTGACGATGCCGAAGCTACAGGAAAATTAAAACCCGATTCTGTAATTATCGAGCCTACGTCGGGTAACACAGGAATTGGTCTATCTATGATAGCCTCGCTTCGCGGCTACAGAGCGATAATAGTAATGCCCGAAAATATGTCGCTTGAGCGCCGTCAGCTTATGGCGGCATACGGTGCGGAGCTTGTACTGACCGACGCGGCGGGCGGAATGGCGGCGGCAATAGAGAGGGCAAATGAGCTTGCAAAAGAGATACCGAATTCATTTATACCCGACCAGTTTGGAAATCCGTCGAACGCGGCGGCGCATTTTGAAACCACGGGCCCCGAAATATACGCAGACACAGACGGCGAGCTTGACGCTTTTGTCGCAGGTGTAGGTACAGGCGGAACACTCACGGGAATCGGACGCTATCTGAAAATAAAAAATTCAGATATTAAAATTATCGCGGTAGAGCCGAGCGCATCCCCCGTGCTTTCGGGCGGAAAAGCAGGCGCGCATAAGCTGCAGGGGATCGGAGGCGGCTTTGTTCCCAAGGTGCTTGACACCGATATATACGACGAAATTATGACCGTAACGGATGACGACGCGTACGAAATGACACGCCTCGTTTGCAAAAAAGAGGGAATATTCGTCGGAATTTCGTCGGGTGCGGCACTCTCGGCGGCGGCAGAGCTTGGGAAACGCCCCGAATACGCAGACAAAACAATAGTCGTTTTGCTCCCCGACACGGGAATGAGATATATTTCATCATTGTTTTAAAGGAGATAGCTTATGGAGTCTGTTTTTGAAATTATAAAGAATCCGTTACCCTTTGATAAAGCTGTTTTTGATGAATTAAAAGATCTTGCCGAGCAAGCGTTAGAAAATGCAGAGCAAAATCAATATACTCAAGCGGTCGTTCTGTTGACGGCAAATGGAAATAAGTACAGCATTCTCCTTGAAAACGCATTGTCGAATGAAATAAATTTCGCGAAACTATCCGACGCAAACGACACCGAAATTTCTGGAATTTTATGTATGTGGCAGGACGGAAACGTTGACGTGCCCTCAATGCATTTCAGAAAAAAGCTTTGCGATCTCGATCCTTTAAACGAAAACGCGGAAATCTTTGTCCGTACCCGTGACGGTTTTTCTGCTGTGAAACTTAAAAATACGCTTAAATAAATACAGCCCAACGAAAATTATCCGTTGGGCTGTATTTATTTAATTCAAAGTCAATCTAATAATATCACGGTCGGTGAGAAGTGACTGTGAGCCGTACAGAAAAAGCGCGGCGTCGCATTTTTCGGCGATTTCGTAAATGTCGCCTGAAAAGTAGCGTGGGTCGACTATTTCAAGATTAAAATGGAGCGCGAGGAAGGGAACGAGCGCGTTAGCGTAGCTGTCCTTTATTATAAGTAAGCGCGGCTTGCTTTCCTTCGTTTCTATTGTCAGATATGCGTGGTTTCCACCTAAAAATACCGCGTACTTGTCCTTTTTATAAAGTGCCGACAGGTCATAAAATTTTTCGTCACCGTCATAATGTAACAGCGTTATACTGTCGGGTGATGTCGAGTAAAGCCCGGATTTTGAATGCGTTGTTCCGTAAAAATCATTTGAAACGGTCGCCTTTGTGAATTTTTCAATTCCGTAAGGCGTATATCCGAGCGTTTCACCGAGATATACGTAAGCAAGATACGCACCGTACGCCGTCCAGTGGTGGTCGGTATTAAACCATATACCGTCCTGACCGTCAAGCGCATCACGTAGATATACGGTATTGTTTGTGTCTATATTTAATGATTCGACAGAAAAAAGCGAGGGCAAGTCTTTTTCGTGCATCTCAGCAGCAAACGGAACGATGGCAACTCTTGTTTTTATTCCGTTACGCTCAAAATTTTCCGAAATAATATTTATCGCGCCTGCGGTTTCTTTAATATTTTCGAGCTTGTCTTTTGAAAAATCGGGTCTTTCGGCAAGAACTCCGTTTTTACCGATAAGAACACCGTTTGCTTCGCTTTTTTGTAGTATCTTCTCGCAATTTGACCTGAGCTCTATGAATTTTTCGCGAAAAGGGAAGGAATCGGAGATAAATTCAGCAAGCTCTTGCGTTAATTTTCCGTTTGTCAGAGAGTCTGCAGAAAGCTCGGGTACATTCGCTAAAAATCGGTTCTCGTTTTCCGAAAATCCGCTTTTTTGAAAGAGCCACACAGAGCAGCCGAAAATTATGACGGCGCTTAACATAAAAATTATAAGTATTTTTCCGCAAAAACGGCGCAGCGGTTCATTATTTATTTTGTTTTTCTGTATTTCAAATAAACACTTGGCTTCTTCGTTTGCGGGATTCGACATATATACCTCAAATAAAAAAACAGTACATCAATATGATGTACTGTTTTTTTATTGTTATTCTTTCTCTTCCGAAAGATGTACGGTAATTATATATCCGTTACTGTTGTCACCCGAAATATCGTATTTATAATTTGAAGGTACGTCTATCTTTTCGGCTTCCTCTGCATAGTAAACTGCATAGTTTTTTCCATCCGCACCGCTTATTTTCAGCATATCGTCCTTTGAGTGTTCTTTGACTTCCTTTATATACTTATCAAGGCTGCAGTTGTTATTTGACATATACGTTGCGTGCGCAATACCAACGTAGCGAAGCTGCGTGGTCTCGTCATGTCCGTCAGGCGTGGAATTTATAAATCCGTACTTGGCGGCGTTGGAGTTTATCCATGAAAGAGTAGTGCTTTTTAGATGAATGTTTCCGTTGGTGTTGTCATCGGCATATTGTTTCAGATCAACAACTGTTCCAAGTACATGCTCGCTGTCTGCACCTGTAGCTTTTTCTTTATCATACGCAAAACCAATCACGAGTCTGACCTCTTTTGCGTTGTAAAGATTCCTTGCGAGTGCGTTGAGATTGTCTATAGTCTCTTTTGAGAGTGAATCGCAAGGATAGTCTGTGTTTGTGCCGAAACCATAAGGCGAATCACCGTCATTGTATTCGTCTATATCCACCACATTCGCATCAAATGAACTGTCGAGATCACTTTTGCTCTCAATTAGAATCAACGTTCCGTTGTGAAGGTCCGAGTCAGAGACCTTGAGAGTTGTGAATTTTATCTTAGCATCTCCAAGCTCCGAATCACCCTTGAGGCTGTATACGATTTCTGTGACGATGACAGCAGAGAAGAGCAGGATCACCGCAATGGCGAGAGCGAATATGGAAATTGTAATTATTTTTTTTGCGTCGGGCTTATTTTTGTTGCCCTTTGGCGATTCGGGCGATTTTTGAACCGTTTCAAAATTACGGGTTCCTTCGTTATCGTTCATGCGTTCCTCCTCTTGTGATGTTTTTTTGCTGTAAGACAATTATTTGTCAGCCTTGTCCTTGGGCTTTCTGTCGAATCTCTTCTTGGGCTTTTCCGACTTTTCGATAGGCTTGTCTGCAAATTCGGGCATTGCGTCACGAATAGAGAAGTCCATACGACCCTTGGAGTCAAGACCGATATATTTTACGTTTACGGTGTCACCAACCTTGAGAACGTCCTCGACCTTGTCGATTCTGTGGTCGGTAACCTTAGAAATGTGAACCATTCCTTCACGTCCGGGAGCGTACTCTACGAAGCAACCGAACTCCTTGATGTTTGTAACGGTACCGGTGTAGATAGCGCCCTCGACAGGCTCGAATACGATAGCGTCGATTCTTGCCTTTGCAGCATATGCGTCGTCGCGGTTAACTGCTGCGATGAACACTGAGCCGTCATCTTGAATGTCTATCTTTGCGTTTGTATCAGCACATATCTTCTGAATGACCTCGCCGCCCTTACCGATGACCTCACGGATCTTCTCGGGCTTGATGGTCATGGATATCATCTTGGGAGCCCACTCGGAAACCTCTTCGCGAGGCTCAGCTATTGCCTTGAGCATAACCTCATCGATGATGTAGTCACGTGCTGCGTGTGTTTTTGCGAATGCTTCCTTAATTATTTCGGGGGTAAGACCGTCTACCTTAAGGTCCATCTGGATTGCGGTGATACCCTTGTGAGTTCCTGCAACCTTGAAGTCCATATCGCCGTAGAAGTCCTCAACGCCCTGAATGTCAACCATTGTCATGAAGCTTCCGTCATCCTTTGTGATAAGACCGCAAGAAATACCTGCAACGGGAGCCTTGATTGGAACACCTGCGTCCATAAGTGCAAGCGTCGAGCCGCAGATAGATGCCTGCGAGGTCGAGCCGTTAGAGGAAATAACCTCGGAAACGAGACGGATAGCATAGGGGAATTCCTGCTCTGTGGGAAGAACCGGAACGAGAGCTCTTTCTGCAAGAGCACCGTGACCGATCTCACGTCTGCCGGGGCTTCTTGTAGCCTTAGCTTCACCGACAGAGTAGCCGGGCATATTGTAGTGATGCATATATCTCTTTGTCATTTCGGTGTCGATACCGTCAAGCTCTTGAGAATCCTTGAGAGTTCCGAGAGTTGCAACAGTGAGAACCTGTGTCTGACCTCTTGTGAACATACCCGAACCGTGAACACGGGGAAGGAGACCGACCTCAGAATTAAGAGGTCTCATATCGTTGATTCCACGACCGTCAACAC
>JAZNPQ010000105.1:0-16160 GCA_045589735.1 Eubacteriales bacterium
TAAGACAAGTAAGAAAAAATGAGGTGGATATAATGATAATTTTACATAAAAAACATGACGTCTCGGCGTAATTTCACCCGGATCCGTTTAGGTATTAGCTTTATGTTTTTTATAAAGCTAATAATTATTGATTATGTTTACTGTGCTATGTTTTCTGCGATAAGTCCAAGAATAGCGGTCGGAACGACACAGGTCTTGGTCTCAATTTCGTTAAGGTTAACCTTTACGCAGGCGAAAAGCTCTTCTCCTGCGACATTGTTCATTTTTTTAGCAAGACCTATATCGGAACCGTCCTCAATTTCGCTCTCACGTACAGCCTCTGCGACAAGAGCATCTCCAGTCCTTACCGAGGGGTCTTTTCCATCAATACCCCAGAGGAACGGTCCATGAACGACATCTCCCGTATATGCATCGGAAAGATAATAGACATTACTCATAGTAACCACACTCTGGCTGAAGCTAGCGTCGCCCGGATTTTGACGCCAAGCAATGAGGTCTGCAACAGCAACACTCGAATTGAGTGTTCCACCGTTGATACAACCGGTAACCTTAAACTCCTCCGTGTGGCTTAAGCAGAATCCTGCAAGACCGCCGAGTACGCTTCCCTTAGCTGTTGCCCCATCAGCATTAGTAACAGGCGTTGCTGAGTTATCTATATTACCGTAGTTCATGCAGTTTTCCATTATGAGAGATGTTCTGGTTCCGGCAGAATAACCTACTATACCGCCGGCAGGCTGTATTTCGCCTGCATGGTTAACGGTTATATCACCGAAGTTTACGCAGTTATAGAATTCCTGCCAGTTGCCTTTTCCACCGCCGGTAATACCGCCGAAACGATAGGATCCGGGAGCATTATCCGCAGGAACGTAATGTGACGTAATATCACCAAAGTTTACGCAGTTTGTTGCTACAAGCGGAACGAAATCATGATGTCCCGAGATTCCGCCGACACGGACTTCAGAACGTCGGGAGTCTATATTTCCGTAGTTTACGCAATTCTCGAAGGTGGCTGTCTTATCTTGTCCGCCATCAGTAGTTTCTCCGAGAATTCCACCCATATAGGTGCTTCCTTTTGTAGTGGGGTTTCCATCCGCGTCTTTTCCAAGAGTTCCCACAAGATTTCCAAGGTTTACGCAGTTCTTAAAGGTACTATCTCCTTTAATACGTCCAACTATACCTGCAACACGAGCCGCAGCTGTTATCTCTGCGTCGTTCGTACACCAGATAAATTCCATATAGTTGCTGTCACCAGCTTCTGTGTTGCCTCCGGCAAGACCGCCCGCAACGTTTTCAGAGATGACATCTGTCTTATTTGCGCAGTTAACCATAGAAAGCCATGCGGATGCTTCTCCTTGCATATAGCCGAGAAGTCCGCCGGCATAGCCTTGTGTAGTCTCAAGGGCTCCGTCAGAGAGACAGCCCCAGAAGAAAACTTCTACAAAATTATAAACTTCGCCGACAATACCGCCAAGATGATCTGTATTCTCTATACTTCCGGAGAATGTGCAGTAAAGGAAATCAACATACGGATCGTTTGATTCATCATCATTGACGTTCTTTCTGATTGAGCCGACAAATCCGCCTGTATATCTGTTGTTGCTCTTAGCTTCATATACGTTATTAATCGTTCCCGCATATTCGCAATTTGCAAATACTACTTCGTCACCGTATACGTAGATAGCAAAGCCACCTGCGTAAACGTCGGTCGTTGTAGATTCGGCAACCGTAATGTCACAGCTGTTCATTACGTTAAATACAGTTGCTCCGTCTACTATTGCGTTTGCAAGAGGAGCTTCAGGCTCACCGGTAAAGGATATCTCACCCTCAAGATTAAGGTTGAGGACAGCTCCGCCAAGAGACTCAAAGAGCGGTACTGTTGTTGTAATGGTATATCCGCAACCGTCAAGAACTCCGTTGAATTCAGTAATAGTTGTGGTGTTTTCATCGATATCTGCTGTGAGATAATAAGAACCATTGGGGTCGGTAATCTCGTCAAGAGAGGCTATCGGGGTCTTTCCGACAGTTACGTAACCATCGGCTACGACACCTGCATCTTTTGCACCGATATCTTCATCAGCGAGTTTTTCGTTCTCGGGATATTCGGGAAGAATATCGTCGAGATCAAACTCAGGATTATCGTTGCCGGGACCAGGATTTGTGGTGTCATCACCTGTGTCGTCAGGATTTGTGGTGTCATCACCTGTGTCATCAGGATTTGTGGTGTCATCACCTGTGTCTTCAGGATCTGTTACGTCAGTATCCTGAGGCTTTGTTGTTTCGTCGTCACCCTGAGGCTTTGTTGTGCTCGGGGTATCGCCGCCCTGTGTGTCTTCCGGCTTGTCGTCACCGCAGGCGACAAAAACAGATACACACATAACTAAGCACAAAAGAAGTGCAATTAGTCTTTTCATTGTTTTTCTCCTTTTAAAATTTTTTTGCGATACGCTTTATCAAATTCAAACAAATCAAAAAGCAAAGCATATCAATGCACACATATTATACAACATAATCGCTTTTTTGTCAATGTCTTTTGTTACTTTTTTCGTTTTCGTCTTTTTATACAAAAAGCTCTCTGCTTTTTCAGCGCAGAGAGCTTTTTGTTTTGATATTTTTTATAAATCTGATAAATATTCTACTTTGTTATTTCTCTATACTATCGTCAATAAGCTCGAGAACAGATATGGGAACGACACAGGTCAGACGAGCAACTCCGTCTGTCATTATAACCGTTACGCACTCGAAGAGATCTTCGCCTGCCGCGGTATTCATAAGCTTGGCAACTCCGGCATCCGTATCATCCGCAATAGAAGACTTTGTGGTTGCCGTGCATTTTGCAGATATTTCATCATATTTAGCAACATCACCCAATCCGTTGTAGAGGAACGGTCCGTATACCTTGTCTCCTTCATATGCAGGAACATAGTAGTTATTGGAAATAGTCATATCGCCTGCAATCAACGCGCCACTGGTCTCTTTCCAAACAAGGAAATCCGCAACACAAGCATTGGAATTGAGCGCTCCTGCGTTTATACATCCTGTTATTGTTATAGCATCTTTTCCAAAGGCAAATCCAACAAGACCGCCAAGCTGTGTGCCGACTGCTGTGCCGTCCTTTAAGAATGCGGTAACATCGATGTCGCCGTAATTCATGCAGTTTACAAGCTTTACAGAGGTGGGAACAAATCCAACGATTCCTCCGCTGGGCTGTCCGCCGGAACCCATCGTATGCTTAAGGTTTCCGAAGTTTACGCAACCGTAGAACTCTATAACAGAACCTGTTCCTCCGGCAGAAATACCGGCAATTCTGCAATCTCCGTTAACTACTGTTTCGCCGTCGGACATATAGTTGTCATAATCGTAAGTAACATTACCAAAGTTAACGCAATTTGTCATAACTGCAGTAAGATACTGATTTTCACCTACGATGCCTCCGCATCTTGCTTGCTTTGTATGTGCAACGATATCGCCGTAGTTAATACAGTCGGTGTATTTGAACTCTCCGTCTTTAACGAATCCGACAAGACCTCCTGACCATGTTCCCGTTGCGGAAATATCCTTTTTGGGATCGGCAAGCGCTTCTATCTTTCCATGATTTGCGCAGCTGTCAAAGGTCGTATAACCGTATACGAGGGCTGCAATACCTCCCATGTTACGGTAACCAACGATGTCGCCGTAATTTGTACACCATTTAAATGTGTTAGTTGTCCCACCTGCGGATGTTATTGACGTGCCGACAAGACCGCCGACGTCGTAGCCTGAGCAGAGCGATACAACAGTTCCGTTATTTGCGCAGTTTACAAGATAAAGGTTTATAGATGCACTTCCCGATATGTGTCCGAGAAGACCTCCGACATTTCCTTCATACAGACCTCTAACAGTTCCTTTTAAGAGACATCCCGCAACGTTTACCGTACATGGAGAATCAACCTGTCCGACAAGACCGCCTGTGTGAGAGGATGCTTCTACCTTTCCCGATACAGTACAGTATATAAAGTCAACGGAAGGCACAGCCGCGTCTTCTGCTTTTGCGTCCTTTACGATGTTGCCGACAAAACCGCCGGTTTTTCTGCTGTTTCCGCCGATGTCAAGTCGGTTAATAATAGTACCTGCATACTCGCAGTTTGCAAAGGTTACATTTTTTCCTTTTACGTAAAGAGCAAATCCGCCTGCCCAGAGTCCCGGTTCTTGGCTGCTTGCGGAAACGGTTACATCACATTCATTTTTTATGTTTAATATAGTTGCGCCTGAAATAATAGTTGTGGCAAGAGGCGCCTTCGCATCGACAGAGTATGTAATCTCACCGGCAAGCGTAAGATTAAGTACCGTTCCTCCGAAGGTCGTGAATAACGGCTCTGTTGTCGTAACGGTATAGCCGCAGCCGTCAAGAATTCCATTAAAGGTATCTATAGTAATATCGTTATCCGAGATGTCACCTGTGAGGTAGTATGAACCGTTGGGGTCCTCAATCTGTGAAAGAGACGAAATGCCTATCTCTCCAAGGGGCTCATAATCTGTCTCTACCGTACCGGGGGCTTTTGCACCGAGCTTGTCAAGCTCCAGCTTTTCCTTCTCCGGATATTCGGGAAGCGTTATTCCGGCAGGGCGTGTTACAGTCGAACCGCCTTGCGTAGTATCAGAAGGCTCATCATCCGTATCATTTGTTGTGTTCGAAGCTTCACCCGACGGATCGGTCGTTAAGTCACTGTTCGGTGCTTCCGTAGTGCCTGAAGTTCCGCTTTGTGTAACTGTCGGCTCATCGTTGCCGCAAGCGGCAAAGGCAGAGACACACATAACCATGCACAGAAGAATTGCAATTAGTTTTTTCATAATTGTTTTCCTTTCTTGTTTATTTTGCGACAAGATCATCACTATTACATTTTATCATAATCAGTACCTAATTTCAATAACAATTTTCGCAAATTTTATAACAATTTTGCTTTTTTATAGTAAAACACCCCAAAGAATATCATAGCGATAAAATCAATTCATTACAATATCGCTTAATTCTTTGAGGTGCTTGTGTGTGTGTTTATTTTCGTTTTTTCATAATTACAACAGAATACGCAACGATACCTACAGCTATTACTCCGAGTGCCCCAACTATCCACCATATCCACGCGCCGTTTCCGCCATTCGCAGTACCCCAGCTTCCCGAATATACGTACAGGCTACTGCTGTCAAGCGACGTACAGTTCTTAAACGCCGAATCTCCCACCTTTATATTTTGCGAGAGCTTGACCGATTTCAGATTTACACATTCGGCAAATGCTGAGTCCCCTATGCTCGTGACCTTATCGGGTATGACAATCTCTGTAAGCCCTGTACAGCTTTCAAATGCGCTTCTCTCGATTTCGGTAAGTCCTGCGGGAAGCGTTATTTTTGTCAGCGAAATACAATTTTTAAATGCTCCGACACCGATTATCTTCACGTTGCTCGGTATCACGGTGTTTTTACATCCTACGACAAGCTTTGACGTTGCTTTTTCGATAATACAACCGTTTTCGGCATAATATGCGGTATTTTCTTTCGAAACTTCAAATGAGGACAGACTCGGGCAACGGTAGAAGCTTCCCTCTCCAAGCCTCGTTATTCCCTTTCCTATCTTTACGTTCTCAAGCTTTACGCAACCGTCAAACAGCGAATCGCCGACTATTGTCACGCTGTCGGGCAGTGTAACATCGGTGACAGAGATACAGTCCTTAAACGCCGACGCATCTATTTTTTCAAGCCCTTCGGGAAGAATCATATTTTTAACAGACGAGCATCCGTCAAAGGCTGACTCGCCAATTACTTTAAGGGATTTGGGCAGAACAATATCGGTAATACCCTCCTCGCCCGAAAAGGCTTCTTTTCCTATCATAACGCTGTTTGTGAGAGTCACTTTTTTTAGTGAGTCGGGCGTTCCGTTGTCTCCAAACAAATACCAAAGAGTATTACGGTATTTTCCTCTTGTACCGTCAGCGTCGGGAGTGTCGCTCGGATGTGTGTAGGTCGGCTCACCCTTTTCGTCAAGTCGGCAATCGCCAACGAACGGCACTCTTATTTCTTCAATTTTATTACATTCCGCAAATGCGCCGTAGCCTATATATATAACGCTATCGGGCAGAGTCAGACTTTTTACGTCGCATCCCGAAAAAGCATACTCACCGATATACTTTACGTCCGTCGGAAGCTCTATTTCGCGTGAGCCGCGAATTACCGTTTCGTTGTTTATCTGTATAAGACAGTTTGCTTCGGAACGGTATACCGTATTAGCAGAATCAACTATTATGCTTTCTATCGCTCCGCAGTTTGCAAAAGCGTTTTTACCGATTTCGGTAACAGTCGAAGGGATTTCAAGCTCGACAAGTGAAGTACAGTGCAAAAATGCGTTTTCCTCTATTTTTGAAAGTCCTTCGGGCAGAGTCAAGGCTTTCAGCTCTGTAAGTCCCGCAAAAGCGTTCTTGCCTATCTCTGTTATTCCTTCCTTTATTATAATACTCTTTACCGAATCGGCGTAGCTTCTCCAAGGAGCTGCATTGTTTCCGACAGTAGCTGTTGCGGAATAATCCGCAACACTTCCGGCTCCGCTTATCTGCAAAACGCCCGTCTTTGTGTTTAGCACCCAGCTTACGCTTGAGCCCTCTGCGCCGCACGTTCCGCTTTTCGTTTCCTCAGCACCTACAGGGATAACAGACCCTGCAAGACAAAAGCAAACGAAAAAAGAAAGTATCATTATCGCAATTATAAATTTGTTTTTCATTTAAATCAACCGTTTCTTCTATTATTTATCATTTCGTGCTTAAGCGTCCAAAGCTTTTCTGATAGGTCTACGTAATAATTGTGAGGATTTTCAAATCGCAGTACCTCCTCCCAAATGCTTCCGAGCGAGACCTTGCAACGGTCACGTATCTCGTTAAGCGACGGGCGATCATATACAAGACGTCCTTTGTCAAAAATTCTGACGCTCAGAAGATTGGCGGTATAGTCGTCCATTACTCTGCGCTTCCACGTATGAACGGGATCGAATATTTCAAGAGGCTTTGTTATATCGACCTCTTCATCGTATATACAGATAAGGTCAGCCTCTGCCTTTGCGCTTTCGTTGCTGTAAAGTCTGTATATTTTCTTAAAGTGAGGTGTAGTTATCTTAACCGCGTTCTCGCTGAGCTTTATCTTCGGAATTATTACACCGTTTTCCTTTTCGACGGCGGCAAGCTTATATACCGCGCCGAATACAGGGTCACTCTTTGCCGTTATCAAACGCTCACCGACACCGAATCCGTCTATCTGTGCGCCCTGAAGCAGCATATCGCGTATAAGATATTCATCAAGCGAATTTGAAACTATTATCTTACACTCATAAAGACCTGCGTCGTCAAGCATTTTTCTCGCTTTACGGGTGAGATAGGTAATGTCTCCCGAATCGATTCTTATTCCGCATTTCTTTATTCCCTTGGGCCACAGAACTTCTTTAAACACACGTATGGCGTTTGGTATTCCCGACTTCAGCACGTTGAAGGTATCAACCAAAAGTGTTGCGGAATCAGGATATATCTCACAATACGTCTTAAAAGCCTCATATTCGCTGTCAAACATCTGCACCCAAGAATGCGCCATCGTTCCTGTTGCGGGTACGCCATATACTTCGTCGGCTATCGCGCACGCAGTACCGTTAACACCGCCTATATATGCGGCTCTTGCTCCAAGTATCGCGGCGTCAGCGCCGTGCGCTCTTCTTGAGCCGAATTCACTGACAACACGTCCGTTTGCGGCTCTCACTATCCTTGACGCTTTTGTTGCTATGAGTGACTGGTGGTTGAATATAAGAAGAAGATAAGTTTCGATAAACTGCGCTTCTATGGTTTTGGCTCTGACTGTCAAAAGCGGTTCTCCCGGAAATACTACCGTACCTTCGGGTACTGCCCATATATCTCCCGTAAATTTAAAATTCTTAAGATACGTGAGGAATTCCTCTCCGAACAGCTTTTGCGAGCGCAGATATTCTATATCGTCATCGTCAAAATGAAGATCCTCGATATAGTCTATTATCTGCTCAAGACCTGCCGCTATAGCGTAGCCGCCGTTATCGGGGTTTCGTCTGTAAAACACGTCAAAATATACTGTTTGCTCTGCCATTCCTGCTTCGAAATAACCGTTACTCATCGTCATTTCGTAAAAATCAAACAGCATTGTAAGATTTCTGCTTATGTCCCTCATTTTGTCTCCTCCGACCTTTGTTGATTTTGTCTTTGCTTTCTTGATATCATTATCATAGCTATAACAGTTAGCAGCACTGCCGCCGCAATAACAATTATTGCCTTTATATTCGCACCTGTTCCCGACACATTTTCTGCCGAGTCTTTAAGTCTTTCACGTTCCGCTTCTATAAGCTCTTTAAGTGTTTCACTGTCATATGTCTTACTTTTTGCATTCAACGAATAAAGATAAAGCTTGTCTTCTTCCGTATCGCTGCCACCTGTGTTTATGCTTAATGATATATATTCTACTTTGTTGTTCTCTGTAAACTCAGATACGTCTATATACAGCCTTTCCTTTTCACCCGAGATCAGCTTCGGCGAGCTGTAAGAATAAAGAAATCCTTCACCGCCAACATCAACCGAAACCGTATATTCTTTATTTTCCGACTCAAGCATAAACTCAAATTCTATATAATCCGTGTATTTGAAGCTTTCGGTATATTTATACTTGTGAATTATATATCCGCTGTCGGAAAAACGCGCGACAAGCGCTTTCCCAAGCGTATTTTTTCCTGTTGAGATACCGCCGCAGGACTCCGACGGATACCAATCGGCAATATCCACAGACGATGAAAACTCAATGTACGGAGAGCTTCCCTTCACCGTGTCCTTCAGCGTTTTCGTAGCTTCGCTCTCTTTTAGCCTTGAAGTTGCAAGATCTAAGCTCGAGTATTTTTCAAACTCTTTTGTAAAATCCTCAATTTTAAATATACGTTTTACAGAATCAAGCCCTACCTTTTCCTCGGCTAAGTCTGTATTTATATATCTTACGGTTTCTATCAAGCTGTCATCCGCTCTATCGGCAGAAACTATATACGAATCAACCTGCCCCCCAAAAAACATACTGAGATACCCATAAATATAGGAAGATTTCAATGTTGTTTCATTATATATCGGGTTGGGAGTGAATTTAAATATTGAGTTTGTTGACACATTTCCGTTTTTTCGGGAAAGGTTATATAAAAACGTTTTGAAATTCGAATAATTATCCGTCGCGATTATATCTATTTTATTCTTTTGCAGGGCTTCGTCGGAAGTAGTATCGGTAAGCGAATACGGGTTTGCAATGCCCTCAATCATTACTGTAAACGAAACACCCGACAAAAGTGCCGGACAGTCGCAGAGCTTTTTTAAGAATTCGGTCGCTGTTGTGTAGTTATCCGACACCGGCACAATAAGTCCTATCGCGTTACCCTGACTGCTTATAGCTGTTGCCGCAGCATAAAGGCAGGCAGCATAAAGCTCAGGGGTGCCCCCGACGTCCGTGATGTCGGTATCTCCCAAGGCTATTCCGGATATTGCGTTTTCGCCGTCTGAATATCTCGAAGAGAAAAACGACACGTACGCGTAGACCGCGCTTTGAAATGCGTATGCATTCGTCTCTGTTTTTCGCGGAAGAATCTTTAATATTACGTCAATACCTGCACTGCTGTATATTTTCATAAGCGAATCTATACCGTCAACATATTCGCGAGAAAAGGTATAGGTCTTTCCATCGGATTTGAAAAGATATCCCGACCTTCCGCTTTCAAGACGCTCTCCGTCTATTTCGAGCATAACAGTGTCGGCGTTTGTATAAAGGACCGTATCGGAATCGGCAGATGATATCCCCTTAAATCCTGTGTTTATTGCGTATCCTTTTATAGAAGGATAGAAAATCTCCGAGGTTATATATTCTCCGCCCTGTGTTCTTATCGCCATAAAATATCCCGAAATACGGTCAATAAGCCCAACCGACGAAAAATCGGTAACCGTTCTGTTTGACGGGGTTATATCTCGCACCTTTGGCTCTGCTTTGGCAAAATCAAGGGTGTCAATACTTTCTCCTACCGAAAGTCTGTAAATTGAAACCGAAAGCTTTTCATACTTTTTCACAGCCGTACTGTTCATTCGGTATTCAATTTTTATTTTATCCGCCTGACTGTCGTAATTGCATTCGATATTGTAAAACGGAGATTTGTCGGTATCCTCTTCAGCATAGGCGACCGTCGGCAAAAGTGAAAAAAGCACCACGCAAAGGAGTACTGCGGACACGATAGACAATATTCTTTTTTTCACCTTCTCACCGCCTTTTACAATTATTACACTACATTGTATCACATTTCTTTAAAAAAATAAAGAGTATATTGTTAATTTCACAACATACTCTTTATTTTTTTTGATTATTTAAGGTCGTCAATGTAACGGCATGCTGCAAGAGCAGCTACAGAACCGTCTGCCGCCGCTGTTGTTACCTGTCTTATTGCTTTCGCGCGGCAGTCTCCCGCGACAAAAACACCTGCTGTTTTCGTTGTGCAGGTCTCGCCCGCGGCATAATATCCTCTCGCATCAAGCTCGGCGCAGTCAGCAAAAGCCGTGTTTTCGGGAACGAGTCCTATTGCGACAAACACACCGTCACATTTTACCGAGAACTTTTCGCCGCTTACTGTGTTTTTGAGATTTACTCCGCCAAATCCGCCGTCGGTAATAAACGAATCAACAACAGTATCACATACTATTTCTACGTTGTCTTTTGAGTAAAGTATATCTGCAAGTCTTGCTTCTCCCGTAAGCTTCGAAAGATTTTGTACAACAGTTACCTTTGTGCAGCCCTCTGAGAGAAGTATCGCCTCTTGAAGTGCAGAATTACCGCCTCCGATGACCACAACGCTTTTTCCTTTATAAAACGCTCCGTCACATACCGCGCAGAATGAAATACCGTCGCCGACAAGCTCTTCCTCTCCCTCGATTCCAAGCATTCTGTGCTTCACTCCGTTTGCGAGTATTACGGCAAGGCACTCAAATTCACCGCCTGCAGTAATAACGGTCTTTGTGTTTCGATTGTCGCGTATTCCCGTTACTTCGTCGACCTCAAATTCTCCGCCGAGATTTAATACCTGCTCGACCATTTTATCTGCAAGCTCATTTCCGCTTGCGGAAATAACACCGGGAAAATTTTCGATCTTCGGTGAGAACGTCATCTGACCGCCAAAGGCTCCGCGTTCGATTATAAGTGCAGTCTTTCCTGCGCGAAGCGCATAAGTTGCCGCAGTAAGCCCTGCGGGTCCTCCGCCGACTATTATAATGTCATACATAGTTATGACCATAGCTTTTGCGTTAGCAAAAGCTTCCTTTCATGTGGAATTGTGGCAGTTTTGGCTTTGCCAAATTGCCGCTAGGATTTTTGCGGCAAAAGCCACAAAACACGAAGTTTGAAAATTTATTTTCAAACTTTTTCTCCTTCGATATATAGAGCCACCATAGAATATTTATGGTGGCTCTATTAACAGTTACAAAATTTTATTTTGCAAGTCCGTCAACGTATTTTCTTATATTGGATGCGTTGGCTACAGTCTCTACAGTTCCGTTCTTCACTACTACAAGAGTTGGAGCCTGCTTTACACCGAATTTCTCACAAAGCTCGGCATTGTCCTCGGCATAAACCTTCGTATAAGCTACGCCTGCTTTGTCAAGGAAGCTTGCCGCGATCTTGCAGTTCGGGCAGGTCTTGGTAGCGAAAAGCATTACCGCATCCTCACTGTCGGTTGTGTTGTCACAGCAGCAGCACTCATCGGCAGCCTTAACGGTGAGGTGTGAGTTTGCAATGTCGTATACCTTTCTCTGCTTGAACTCCTGCGACTTACCGTCGTTCCAGTTCTGTACAGGTCTGTAGTAACCTGTTATACGGCTGTATACCTCTGTCTTTTCACCGCAATCGGGACATGTGTAGCACTCACCTGCAATATAGCCGTGGTTCTTACATACCGAATATGTGGGAGACATTGTATAGTACGGAAGCTTATAGTTCTCTGCTATCTTGCGAACGAGGTCTGCCGCCGCCTTCCAGTCGGGAAGCTTTTCTCCGAGGAATGCGTGGAATACCGTACCTGACGTGTAGAGTGTCTGAAGCTCGTCCTGAACGTCAAGAGCCTCGAATATGTCGGCTGTGTATCCAACGGGAAGATGAGAGCTGTTGGTGTAGTAGGCTGTTCCGCCCTCTTCTGCCGCGCTTATGATGTCGGGATAGTGCTTCTTGTCGTGCTTTGCAAGGCGGAAGGATGTTGACTCTGCGGGAGTTGCCTCAAGGTTATAGAGGTCACCGTACATCTCCTGATAGTCGGAGAGACGCTCTCTCATGTGGTTGAGAACTCTCTTTGAGAATTCCTGTGTTTCCTTGTGTGTCATATCCTTGCCTATCCACTTAGCGTTAAGACCCGCCTCATTCATACCGACAAGACCTACCGTTGAGAAGTGATTGTCAAAGCTTCCAAGGTATCTCTTTGTATAGGGATACAGACCAAGCTCAAGAAGTCTTGTAACTACTGTTCTCTTGACCTTGAGTGAACGCGCCGAAATGTCGAGCATCTTATCAAGACGCTTCATAAACTCCTCTTCGTTGTTGGAAAGATATGCGATTCTCGGCATATTGATGGTTACAACACCTATTGAACCTGTGGACTCACCCGATCCGAAGAAGCCGCCGGATTTCTTGCGAAGCTCTCTTAGGTCAAGACGGAGTCTGCAGCACATCGAACGTACGTCCGAGGGCTCCATATCGCTATTGATGTAGTTTGAGAAATAAGGAGTGCCGTACTTTGCGGTCATCTCGAAGAGAAGCTTGTTGTTCTCGGTCTCGGACCAGTCAAAGTCACGTGTTATCGAATACGTGGGAATAGGATACTGGAAGCCGCGCCCGTTTGCGTCACCCTCGATCATAATCTGGATGAACGCCTTATTGACCATCGCCATTTCCTCGACGCAGTCCTTGTACTTGAAGTTCATTTCCTTACCGCCGACGATACAGTTCATTTCTGCAAGGTCGTTCGGTACGGTCCAGTCAAGCGTGATGTTCGTAAAGGGTGCCTGTGTACCCCAACGCGACGGAGTATTTACACCGTATACGAACGACTGTATGCACTGCTTTACTTCCTTATAGGTAAGGTTATCTACCTTTACAAAGGGAGCAAGATATGTGTCAAACGAGGAGAATGCCTGCGCACCTGCCCACTCGTTCTGCATAATTCCAAGGAAGTTTACCATCTGGTTGCAGAGTGTCGAGAGGTGGGATGCGGGAGCAGACGAAATCTTACCGGGAATACCGCCAAGTCCCTCTGTTATAAGCTGCTTGAGTGACCAACCTGCGCAGTAGCCTGTGAGCATCGAGAGGTCGTGAATGTGAATATCTGCGTTTCTGTGTGCGTTTGCTATCTCGTCGTCATAGACCTCTGAGAGCCAATAGTTAGCTGTGATAGCTCCCGAGTTTGAAAGAATAAGTCCACCGACCGAGTACGTTACAGTCGAGTTCTCCTTAACTCTCCAGTCAGCCGCCTTAAGATAATCGTCAACAACGTTCTTATAGTCAAGGAATGTGTTTTTCATCAAACGCAGCTTTTCACGGTTACGTCTGTAAAGGATGTATGCCTTTGCAACGTCTCCGTAGCCTGCCTGACCGAGAACGTTTTCAACGCTGTCCTGAATATCCTCAACGGCAATCTTGCCGTCCTTTATTTTTGACTCAAAATCTGCTGTGACCTTGAGCGCAAGAAAATCAATTACACCGGGAACATAATTCTTTTCAATTGCTTCGAATGCCTTTGTTATGGCGACACTAATTTTCTCTATCTCAAAATTAACTGTCTTGCCGTCTCTTTTTACTACCTGATACATTTTTTCCGCCTTTCTTTTTTTCGATATTTTATTTTATATTTGTTGTGTCCGTTCTGCCGTGTCTCCTGCGACAAAAAAAGCAGTCGGGCTCGATTGCGAGATTAATTGTACCACTATAGGTAGTGTTTGTCAATAGGCAATACACACAATATATTGATGATTTTTTTAGCTAAATTACCATATATAGTGCAAAACGTGCTTTTTTAATCTATGCCCCGAAGTGAGGCTGAAGGCACGGAAGCCCTAATAATATCAAGCATTTTCGCCATTTCCAAGGGGGAATACGCCGAATAATTTTGTCCTATAAGGTCTCCCGAATCTATGAATCCCTGCAAAAAATATTTTTTTGTGCCGCAGAGCCATTTTCCTATCTCCTTCATATCCTCTTCGGTATGAAGCTCGCGCACGACCGTGGTTCTGAACTCGTGGTCTATGCCGTTCTCTTCGAGAAAAGTCACGCTTTTTTTGACCGACTCGATATTGACCGAATCGCAGCCTGCCGTCATCGGATATTTTTCGGGAGAATTTTTTATATCCATAGCGACGTAATCGACGATTCCCCTTTTGACTATCTCGTAGAGTCGTTCAAAAAACGTTCCGTTTGTGTCGAGCTTGACCAAAAATCCGAGAGCTTTTATTTTTTCAATAAAAGGAATTATGTCGGGCATAAGCAGAGGCTCACCGCCACTTATACAGACTCCGTCGAGTATTCCCTGCCTTTTTTTCAGAAAAGAAAGAAATTCTTCCTCGGATATGCTGTTGCTTTTGTCTATGTGTGTGACAAGCCCCGCGTTGTGACAAAACGGACATCTTAAGTTACATCCCGCAGTAAAGACCGTGCACGCGACACGCCCCGGATAATCGAGCAGAGTTAATTTCTGTAAGCCTTGTATTACCATAATTCCTCCAAAACACTTTTTTCGTACCTATATTATAAAAAAAAACAGCTTCTCTGTCAACTTAATATTGACTAATTCCGAAAAATTGTTTATAATATGTATAGGTATATTTTACCTTAAGAAGAAACGGAGTAAAAAATGTCAAACGAAGAGATCAAAAAAGGCGGTATCTCTGTTGAGACCGCGCACATATTTCCTATTATAAAAAAATGGCTCTATTCCGACAAGGATATTTTCCTTCGCGAAATAGTATCAAACGCATCCGATGCTGTTACAAAGCTTAAGCGTCTTATTTCACTCGGACAGGCTGAGAGCAACGAAACAAAATTCAGAATCGACGTTAAGCTTGACCGAGAGCTTGGTACTCTTACGATTTCCGACAACGGTATCGGTATGACAGAGGATGAGCTTGAACGATATATTTGCAATATTGCCCTTTCGGGCGCGCTTGAATTCATTGAAAAATACGAAGGAGAGGACACCACAGGAAACGGTATTATAGGTCATTTCGGTCTTGGCTTCTATTCGTCGTTTATGGTAAGCGATACTGTTGAGATAGTCACAAAATCTCACACCGGCGCGCCCGCCGTACATTGGACCTGCAACGAAGCGGGCGAATACGAAATAGAAAGCTCAGACAAAGAAACCGTCGGCACCGACATTATAATGCACATAAACGACGGTGAGGATTATCTTGAGCTTTCAAAGCTTGAAGCAATACTCAAAAAATACTGCGCGTTTATGCCGGTCGAGATTTATCTTTCGGACGAAAACGCCGAAAAGACAGATACCGAAGAAAAGCCTATAAACGAAACGAATCCGCTTTGGTTAAGACCGTCGTCCGAGTGTACTCCCGAGGACTATAAGGCGTTTTACACTCAGGTATTCGGAGACCCGCGCGAGCCGCTTTTCTGGATACACATAAATGCAGATTATCCGCTTAATTTCAGGGGCATACTTTACTTCCCTCGTCCTCGCAACGATTACGAATCAAACGAAGGTGAGGTAAAGCTCTATTATAATCAGGTGTTCGTCGCCGACAATATAAGAGAGGTCATTCCCGAATATCTTCTTATGCTCCGCGGCGTGCTTGACTGCCCCGAGCTTCCGCTGAACGTATCGCGCAGTTATCTTCAGGATAACACCTACGTATCAAAGGTCTCGGCTCATATCGTCAAAAAGGTCGCCGACAAGCTTGGCTCTATGCTGAACACCGACCGCGAGACCTATGAAAAGCTTTGGAACGACATAAGAGTATATATTGAATATGCCTGTCTGCGCGACCGTAAATTCTATGATCGCGTAAAGAATTCGGTGCTTCTAAAGATCACCGACGGAAAGCTTATGAAGTCGGATCGTAGCCATGTCGTTCTGT
>JAZNPQ010000106.1:0-11615 GCA_045589735.1 Eubacteriales bacterium
GCTCTGCGTCAATTGACGCAGAGCCGTTATTTTTTATATGAAAAATCATCAAATTGCTTTACAAATCGACAGTTTTGTGGTATATTAAAAGCAGTAAAGAGGTTAGGCAAAATGAAAGAATTTTTTATGGATAAAATAAGGATAATACAATTTGAAGAAGCAGCCTCAACGAACAGCGAAGCAATGAAAAGGGCAGACCTTACGCATCTTTCTGTAATAACGGCAGACAGGCAAAGCGGGGGCAGGGGAAGGCTTGGCAGAAGCTTTTTTTCACCCGACGGAGGGCTTTATATGTCGGTCGTGCTTGAACCCGAAAAAGTAAAATGCGGACTCAGATTTTGCACAGCTGCGGCAGCTTTAGCGGTAAAAGAGTCTGTAGCTCTTGTGTGTAAAAAAGAAACCGAGCTTAAATGGGTAAACGACCTGCTTCTTGACGGCAAAAAGGTCTGCGGAATACTGACCGAGGCGAGAACCGAAAACGGCAGGATATCGCGTGTTGTAGTCGGTATCGGAATAAATCTTAAAGGCTGTGATTTTCCCGACGATATAAAGCACAAAGCGACGGTGGTAGATTATAACGGAGACAAGACCGAGCTCGCTATTGATATAGTTAAAAATCTGAAGAAATATATCGAAACCGAAAGAGAAGAGATAGCAAAGCGTTACGGTGCGGAGCTGTCGTCGGTAGGTAAATACGTAGAGGTTACGGATTACACGAAACCTGACAAAAAAATATGCGGAACGGTTCTCGGTGTTGACCGTAACTGTTTCCTTGTAATAAAAACCGACAGCGGTGAAACGGTCGCGGTTTCGTCGGGGGAGATAAATTAAATATTTAGGGAGAAGAAATGAGATATACAACACTTGGAAAAACAGAACTGAAAATTTCGGTCGTTGGACTTGGCGGTATACCGATACAGAGAACCGATATAGAGGGAACAAAAAAAGTAATCGACGCATGCCTTGAATGCGGAATAAATTTTATAGATACCGCGAGAGGATATACAGTTTCAGAGGAATATCTCGGTGTTGCCCTTGAGGGCAGACGCGACAAATTTGTTATAGCCACAAAAACAATGTCACGTGATTACGACGGAATGAAGGCCGACATTGAAAAGAGTCTTAAAAACCTTAAGACCGATTATATTGAACTCTATCAGATACATAATATCAAAAGCGACGAGGAGTTCGACAAATGCTTCGGAAAAGGCGGTGCGTACGAGGCGCTTCTCGAAGCTAAAAAAGAAGGAAAGATAGGTCATATCGGAGCAACCGCGCACGGCGTTGAAGCATTTGAGCGCCTTATAACAGAATTTGAAGACAAGATAGAGACGGTAATGTTTCCGTACAATATAGTCGAAAATCAGGGCGCGAGACTTATGCGTATGTGTGCCGAGAAAAATATCGGATTTATCGCGATGAAGCCGCTTGCGGGCGGAAATCTCGATGATGCAACGCTTGCGATGAAATATATTCTCGCAAATCCCGATTGTACTGTTGCAATACCCGGTATGGGAGACGCAGATGAGGTGTACGAGAACGCCAAAGCGGCAGGGCTTGGCGAGCTTACGGAAGAAGAAAAGGCAAAATGCGCGGAGATAGTCGAATCTCTCGGCAGTAATTTCTGCCGCAGATGCGGTTATTGCGCGCCCTGTCCCGAGGGTATAAATATACCGTCAAACTTTCTTTTTGCCAACTATTTCAGAAAATACGGTCTTACAGAATGGGCAAAAGCAAGATATTTTTCTATGGCAAAAACCGCAAAGGATTGCGTTGAGTGCGGCGCGTGCGAAACAAGATGTCCGTATGAGCTTCCGATAAGAAAGATGCTTAAAGACGTTGCAAGAGATATGGACGACAAATGAATTTTATAAATGGGGGATAAAAATGAATAGAGGATTTTTTTTAAAGCTTTTAAAGCGCAGCTTATGCTTGATGCTCGCGCTTGTTACGGTACTTATGTGCGGTGCGCTCGTATCTTGTGACGACAAGGACAATGATGATGACGATGATAGCGAGGACAAGCCTGCAAGCGCCGATAAAAACGGCAAAAGAGTCGCCATAACCTTCGACGACGGGCCTCACAACGTATATACTACCGATATCGTGGATGAGCTAAACAAATACGGCTATCACGCAACCTTTTTTGTGCTTGGAAACAGAATAGACGGCACCGAATATAACGGAAAATCAGGTCTTACATACGCATATGAAAACGGCAACGAAATCGCGATACACGGATATTCACACAAAATTTATTATAATAAATGCACTGACGAAGAATATGAATTCGAGGTCGGAAATACCGATAAAGTAATTAAAAATGTGCTGAAAAATTGCAATGTGCGGCTTATGCGTCCGATAGGAGGGGCTATCACGAGCGAAAGAGTGCAGAAATCAAAGTATTCGGTAATACTCTGGGACGTTGACTCTGAGGACTGGAAAAATAAATACAGCTCCGCCGATACCGAAGAAGCAAGACAGCAGAAGGTCGATACGATAGTAAACAACGTAATGTCCAAGGTCGAGGACGGCTCGATAATTCTGCTTCACGATATTTACGAAAGCACATACGACGCGACAAAGATCATACTTGAGCGTTTGCACGAGGAAGGATATGATGTTGTGTCGGTGTCAGAGCTTCTCGGGAATCCCGCGGCGGGTCAAAAATATTCAAGAGCCGACGTTGCTGTTGGATAAAATTTTAAAATCATAAAAAAATCACGAAAAAATCATAAAACAACTATTGATATATTGAGAAAATAATGTTAAAATAATAAAATCACGAATAATTCGTCTTATATCAATTTTGCGAAAGGAAATAAAGATGTTAGAGCTAAAAAACATCATAAAAGACTATCCGACAGGCGCGGAAACCGTTCATGCGCTTAAAGGTGTAAGTCTTAAGTTCAGAAAAAGCGAGTTCGTTTCGATACTCGGTCCGTCGGGCTGCGGAAAAACGACTATGCTCAACATCATCGGAGGACTTGACCAATACACAGATGGAGACCTTGTTATAAACGGAGTTTCCACCAAAAACTTTAAAGACAGAGATTGGGATTCCTACAGAAACCACTCGATAGGCTTTGTTTTTCAGACCTATAATCTGATACCGCATCAGACTGTGCTTCAGAACGTAGAGCTTGCGCTGACGCTGTCGGGTGTATCAAAGGCACAGCGCCGCGCAAAAGCGAAAAAAGCGCTCGAATCTGTCGGACTTGCGTCACAGCTTAAGAAGAGACCCAACGAAATGTCGGGCGGACAGATGCAGAGAGTTGCTATTGCCAGAGCCATAGTAAATGACCCCGACATAATTCTCGCCGACGAGCCGACGGGCGCGCTTGATACCGAGACCAGCGTACAGGTTATGGAGATACTCAAGGAGCTTTCCAAAGACCGACTCGTAATTATGGTAACGCATAACCCAGAGCTTGCTGAGAGGTATTCAACTCGGATCATACGTATGCTCGACGGTGTTATACAGGGGGACACACAACCCTTTGAAGGCGAAGAGGCGGCTACCGCCGACGCAGAAGCAAAAGAAAAGCTCAAAAAAGAGGCAGGAAAGAAGAAACAGAAAAAGCCTTCTATGTCTCTCGGTACTGCATTTGGACTTTCCCTTAAAAATCTGTTTACAAAAAAGGGAAGAACTATACTAACCTCATTTGCGGGAAGTATCGGTATTATCGGTATCGCTCTCATACTTGCGGTATCGCATGGTATGACCACATACATAAATCACGTTCAGGAAACGACGCTGTCGTCCTATCCCTTGACGCTTGAGGCTACTACTGTAGATATGTCGGCTCTTATGGAGAGCTTTATGAATGTTGGCAACTCAGAGATAACGCACGATAAGGATGCCGTATATAAAGACCCGGTCATTGGCGATCTTGTCAATGCGCTTAGCGAGATAGAGGCAAGTGAAAACGACCTTGCGGCGTTCAAAACTTATCTTGAAGAAGAGATGAACAAGGAAGACTCTGCACTCAAGGATGCCGTGACGGGTATTCAGTATACTTATAATCTTGATCTTGAGATATACACTAAAAATCAAAACGGTAATATCATAAAATCCGATACAGGTGAACTTATGAGTGAAATGATTGGTGATTTTATGATACAGCTTATGTCGGGTGGCAATAAGCAGGAGGATAATAACGGCATGATGTCGGGCTCATCCTCATCGGCGGGCTCCGGTATGATGTCGTCAATGATGGGTATGCAGATGTGGCAGGAGCTGCTTTCGGGGCCTGCGGATGCCGACGGAAACAGACCTCTTATCAATGATCTGCTCAAAGAACAATACGATGTTATACACGGTGATTGGCCTACGGCAAAGAATGAGATAGTTCTTGTTCTTAATGAAAATAACGAGCTTGACGATTTGACGCTTTACGCACTCGGACTTCTTTCAGAAGAGGAAATAGACGCTATCATAGACGCAGCGGTACACGGAGAAAAGCTCCCGGAAGACAACAAAAAGTGGTCTTATGATGAAATATGCTCTCTGACCTTTAAAACTATATTCCCGTATAACCGTTATGAAGAGATAGGCTCTACAGGTATATATACCGATATGAGTGAAAACAGCATAGTCCTTGAAAAGCTGTATAATGAGGCGTTTGAACTCAAGGTCGTCGGTATAATCCGTCCTAATGAGGAAGCCGACAGCACAATGCTTACAGGATCTATCGGTTACACATACGCGCTGACAGAGCATATCATTACCGAGGCGGCAAACTCCGATGTAGTAAAAGCACAGCTTGCAAGCCCCGATGTTGATGTTCTGACAGGTCTGCCGTTTGAATCAAACACAGGCAAGATGAACGATGCTGAGAAGAAGGAAGCCTTTAAGGCATACGTTGACGATCTTACAGACAAAGAGAAGGCAGAAGTATTTGTTGCCATCAAGTGCCTTGATGCGATAGAAGCAGGTCTTAAAGACGCAACCGACGCACAGATGGAAAAGTTCCAAAGCACAGACCAGATAATCGGAATGATAGTCGGCGCGCTTGGAGAGGAGTCTGGAATGAGTGCGGAGCAACTCTCTGAGTATTTTAAAGACCTCACTCTTGACGAGCTTAAGACAATGATACGTCCGTCAGTGGAGCAGCAAATAGCCGCAGGCATATCGGCACAGGTAACCGCAAGTCTTGCAGAGACGCCCGATGAGATGAAGATTCAGGCACTTTATATGGGCATTAACGGCGATGAATTGCTTGATATTAAACCGTATACGGATAAGCAGTTTGCAGTGTATTATGATGAAATTACGGTCTTTTCGGATTCAACTTATGAAGATACACTCGTAAAGATAGGTTCGCTTGACCTTGACCATCCGGCAACCGTAAATCTTTACGCCTCATCCTTTGAAAACAGAGACATAATAATAGAAGCGATAGATAAATATAACGAAGGTGTTTCCGAGGCGCAGAAGCTGTCGTATACAGATTATTTCGGTATAATGATGAGATCAATAACCACGATAATCAATGCGATAACCTACGTTCTCATCGCATTTGTAGCTATCTCGCTCGTCGTTTCGTCCATAATGATAGGAGTTATAACTCTTATATCGGTTCAGGAAAGAACCAAGGAGATAGGTATACTCCGCGCTATCGGTGCATCGAAGAAGAATGTTTCGAGTATGTTCAACGCAGAAACGGTAATAATCGGTCTTGCGTCGGGTACACTTGGCGTTGTAGTAACCTATCTGCTTTGCATACCGATAAATCTTATACTTCATGCAATTACGAAGATACCCAACCTAAACGCAATACTTCCGCTTCCCGCCGCACTGATACTTATCGGAATAAGCGTACTGCTTACGCTCTTTGCGGGTATCATTCCGTCGAGAAGTGCTGCAAAGAAGGACCCCGTGGTCGCACTCAGAACAGAATAATAAAAAAATCACAGTACTCGCGCTTTAACTCTTGACAGGTCGCGCGCGGTGTGATATAATGAATACGTTGAATTTAAACTATCGGAGGATATTACAATGAAGAGAATCAAGACTCTTGAAACACGCAACCTTTGCGAGTCTGCAAAGAACGGCGGATGCGGTGAGTGCCAGACTTCCTGCCAGTCGGCTTGCAAGACCAGCTGCGGTATCGCTAACCAGACCTGCGAGAACGCAGAGAAGGAAAGCAAATAATTAAAAGAAGGTGCCGCCTTTGGCGGCACCTTCTTAATGAAATAAAAAGGACGTAATTATGATACATCAATATAAACTCAACGGATACAATATAGTACTTGATACCTGTTCGGGCTCGGTTCACGCAGTAGACGAGGTGGCGTATGACGCTATCGCGCTTTATGAAGGAAATTCGAGAGAGGACGCTGTAAGACTTCTGTCCGAAAAATATCCCGAAATATCAAAGGAGGAGCTTTATGAGTGTATGGACGATATTGAGGAGCTGAAAGCAGCCGGAAAGCTCTTTACTCCCGATGCGTACGCACCTCTTGCAGATACCTTCAAGGAAAGAAGCGGAGACGTTGTAAAGGCTCTTTGTCTGCACGTTGCGCATACCTGTAATCTTAACTGCTCGTACTGCTTTGCAAGTCAGGGAAAATATCACGGTGACCGTGCGCTTATGAGCTTTGAGGTCGGTAAGCAGGCACTTGATTTTCTTGTCGCAAATTCGGGAACAAGACGAAATCTTGAGGTTGACTTCTTTGGCGGCGAGCCTCTTATGAATTGGGACGTTTGCAAAAAGCTCGTCGAGTATGCACGCTCCATTGAAAAAGAGAAGGGCAAAAATTTCAGATTCACACTCACAACGAACGGTGTGCTGATTGACGACGACGTTATTGAATTTTCAAACCGTGAAATGAGTAATGTCGTTCTGAGTCTTGACGGACGAAAAGAGATACACGACGCGCTCCGCGTTGATTATGCGGGCAACGGAAGCTTCGATAAAATAGTTCCGAAATTCAGGAAGTTTGTTGAATCGAGGGGCGGTAAGAATTACTATATGCGCGGCACGTTCACGCACAGAAATCCCGATTTTATGAAGGACGTTGACGCAATGCTTGACCTTGGCTTCACCGAGCTGAGTATGGAGCCCGTGGTAGCCGCAGAAAACGATCCCGCGGCACTTACCGAGGAAGATAAAGCTATCGTTATGAAACAGTACGAAGAGCTTGCCGACAGAATGATAAAACGCAGAAAAGAGGGCAAGCCCTTTACATTCTATCACTATATGATTGACCTTACAGGCGGACCTTGCATATATAAGCGCATTTCGGGCTGTGGCTCCGGAACAGAATATATGGCAGTTACTCCTTGGGGTGATCTCTATCCCTGTCATCAGTTCGTCGGCGAGGAAAAATTCAAGCTCGGTGACGTATGGAACGGAGTTACGAATAAAGAAATACAGTGTGATTTCAGAAACTGCAACGTATACGCAAGACCCGAATGTGCAGACTGTTGGGCAAAGCTCTGGTGCTCGGGTGGATGCGCCGCTAACGCGTATCATTCGTCGGGTACGGTCAGAGGTACATATAAATACGGTTGCGACCTATTTAAAAAGCGTATGGAATGCGCCATAATGGTAAAGATAGACGAGGAATTTTCAGAATAAACCGAGGTGAATGCCGTGAGAACGCCGATATACGATTTTGTAAATGAATATATAAGCAAGGCTCAGTCACGGCTTCATATGCCGGGGCATAAGGGCAGGGGAATGCTCGGCTTTGAACGGTTTGACATTACCGAAATAGACGGAGCCGATTCACTTTATGAAGCAAACGGAATAATTGCCGATAGTGAAAAAAACGCGTCGTTGCTGTTCGGTAGCCGCGCTACCTTTTATTCGACCGAGGGATCGTCGCAGTGTATACGTGCGATGCTCGCGCTTGCGTGTCGTGAGAAAAGCACGGTAATAGCGGCAAGAAACGCGCACAAAGCTTTTGTTTATGCGGCTGCGCTTCTTGACCTTGACGTAATATGGCTTGACGGTGACGGAGATTACAGTCTTTGCGGATGTAATATAAACGAAGAAACACTTGAAAACTGTATTAAAAGTTCAAAAAACAAACCAAGTGCGGTGTACGTAACAAGTCCCGATTATCTTGGCGGCATGCTTGATATAGAGGCACTTGCGAAAACTGCGCATAAGTACGGTGTTCCGTTACTCGTGGATAACGCCCACGGAGCGTATCTTAGATTTTTGAAGCCGTCACTTCACCCACTTGACCGAGGTGCCGATATCTGTTGCGATTCGGCTCATAAAACGCTTCCTGTACTTACAGGCGGCGCGTATCTTCATATATCGAAAAATACGGCATACGACTATGAAAAAAGCGCTAAACAGGCGCTTGCGCTGTTCGGCTCGACGAGTCCGTCATATTTAATACTCGAATCGCTTGATCTGGCGAATAAATATATTGCCGACGGATATGCGGAAAAGCTGGAAAATACTGTGAAAAAGCTGTCGGCACTTAATAAAAAGCTCGAAGATATTGGATTTACTTTGCACGGTGACGACCCACTCAAGCTTACTGTTTGTTCCTCTGAATACGGCTACAGCGGTGCTGAATTTTCGGAAATACTCAAGAATAATGGAGTTCTTTGTGAATATGCAGACCCGGATTATGTCGTAATGATGATAACACCGGAAAACAGCGAGCTCGACTATGACCGTATTTTTTATGCTTTGTCGAATATAGAAAGAAGAAAGACAACAGAAAAAAATATTCTTCGCCGAGGAAAAACAGAGCAGACGATAAGTATAAGACGGGCAATGCTTTCGGAATCCGAGCAGATACCGACAGAGCTTGCTGTAGGAAGAATACTTGCGCAGCCAAGCGTAAGCTGTCCGCCGGCTGTAATGCCGATATGCTGCGGTGAAACCGTAACAGAGGGCGTTGTCAAAATTCTTTTATATTACGGACTGAAAAGTGTATTTGTGACTAAAGGAATATAAAGACGATGCTAAAGAGAATTGTCCGTTTCGTTGTTTTCTTTGCATTTTTTGCTTCGAGTGTTTCTGTCGATGCCGTAGTAGGCAAAAAATCAAACGATTTAAAGGTTGCGCTTGAGAAACACAGCTTGAGCGGAGCAAATTTTGAAAACATCTCCGCAACCGCGGTAGGCGGTGAAGGCAGCCTGCTTGCAAAAAACGACGCGACAGGCGAATATATTCTTACAGACGACGTAACTATTACGAGAGCCGGCGCGGCAGTTAATCCCACATATCAGGCTTTACTTGACATTCTTAATATAAAATCTGTCAAAGGCGCATACACAACGCCTGAAAAACACGTAATTCTTGACGGTCGGGGATATACGATCACCACCGAAATTCCGTTGCTTGATGTGATAGGAAACTGTACCGTCAAAAATCTTAACGTGATTGCAGACAACAATGCCGAGACAGACGTAGCAGAGCCTATAAAGCTTACGAATGACGATATTTTTGTGTATAAAACTAATTATCACCGTGTAGGAGTAATAGCTGCCGTTACCTATGGGGATATTACCTTTGAACACGTGACAGTCAGCGGAGGGCTTGATTACAGCGGAGACGATAAGATTTACGGAGTCGTGGCAATGGGCGGCTTTGTCGGTTCGAGAGAAGCGAAAAACAAATTACAGTTCGAAAGCTGCACAAATAATGTTGACCTAAACATTGCGCCCGGTGCTTCTGCGGCTGCAAATACTCACGGTGTTTGTTATGAAGTCAGACTAAGCGTCGGCGGTTTTGTCGGAATGGCATACTCAAACAACGCAGGCTGCGAATTTTCTTATTGCGCCAATAACGGGGATATTACCCTGACTAATATACACAACGTAGAACTGCCTATCGCGGGTGGCTTTATCGGAACGGCATACGGCGCGAATTGCAACATAAATTACTCGTTAAACACCGGAGATATAACGGTTAATCAAGAATATAACGATGATTTGGATTCAAGAATAGGCGGCTTTGCCGGTAGAATAGGGAATGGCGATATTAAGTATTGTATCAATCTTGGAAACTTGACCTTGAATATTCCCGACGGTGTGGCTCATCAATACAATATAGGCGGAATCGTCGGTTCACTTATGTCGGTTACAAAAGCCACGCAAATAGTGAACTGCTTAAATGCGGGAGATATTTATACGTCTTCTGCGTACGATCAGCCGCTTGCAGGTATCGTAGGTCTTATCAGATATGATTTTAAGGATAATATTTATTTTGGAACGTATAAAAATCTAATCAATATCGGGAGAGTAGAATCAAAATGCGAGATCCACAGTTCAAGGGCTCAAATAATAGGTCACGCATACGGCTCGCGAGTTCCAAACAACAATACGCACTATTATATAAACTATTCGAATATAGCACACAAAGGAGCTTACGCGGCAATCAAGCCTTACGGAAACAAGTCGTCGAGCTGTACGGCAAATGAGTTAAACAACTCACTCTTTTCAATCGGCGCAGGGATAACAGATGGAAGTGACGTAGTATTTAAAACGGTTATAGATAAGACTTTTTACGATATTATAAAAGAAACAGTAGAAGCGGTTTCTCGTGGGGTTGACGGACTTCAGCTTGGATTTGGCGGAATCGTAACGGTTGACAAATACGTTGCCAAGATAGGAGATTTCACTCACGAGAGCTTTGATACATATCTTGAAGTTAATAAGTCAAAGCTCGGCAGTATTAACTCGCTCTATATGGACGCGACGTTCAGAGACCGCGGTTGTCAGGTTCTGGGAGATAGAGACATCGTCGAAGATAATTACAAAGCAAACGTACGTCTAAAAAACGCGACGCAGAACGTTACATACACGGCAAAGACCTTTGTTAAGATAAGTGCAGGCTCTGTCATAGCTTATATCTACAGTCAATAACAAATTCAAAAATCTCCTTTACGGATATCCGTGAAGGAGATTTTTTGAAAATTAAAGGTCTTCTTTATCTATCGGCTTGTATCCCTCGCCGAAGATAGCCGACGTGCTTGAAACTATCATAAAGGCTTCGTGGTCTTCCTCAAGCACCGTCTTTTTCAGCTTTGGAAAGGCTTGGTTTTTAACAGCGCAAAGGAGTATTTTCTTTTCTGTTCCCGTATAAGCTCCCTCACCGTTTATATATGTGCAACCGAGGTCAAGCTCACTCATAAGACGTTTTGCAACAGCCTCGCTGCTTTTGCTGATTATATAAACCAGCTTATTTTGTTCGAGACCGTAAAGCACAAAGTCGAGTACTCGGCTTATAACGAAGATAGAAATAAGCGCATAAAGCGCAATCTCAATATTCTTAAAAGCAATCGCCGAGGTCACGATGACGAGCATATCAAACATAAAAAACAGAGTTCCTGTGTTAATATGCTTGTGCTTTCTTCGTAGTAGCTTGATTATAATATCAGCGCCTCCGGTCGTGCCGCCTGCGTGAAATATTATACCTATGCCAAGACCGACAAGCGCACCGCCCGCGATTCCTGCGAGAAAAAGATCGTTTGTCACTATAGGGTTTCCG
The DNA here is from genome assembly GCA_045589735.1 of Eubacteriales bacterium. Classification (GTDB taxonomy): domain Bacteria; phylum Bacillota; class Clostridia; order Oscillospirales; family CAG-272; genus RGIG3994. The sequence goes on from JAZNPQ010000106.1 coordinate 11,469, forward strand.
CCGGTCAGCTTCGATATAACGTCAACTAAAACCGACGACAAAAAGGTAACGTATGACGTTGAGAAGAAAAAACGCTTTCCGAATTTTATAAATGCAATTATCATAAGCGGTATGTTGACGGCAATGATTATAGAACCCGTCGGAATA
>JAZNPQ010000107.1:0-4250 GCA_045589735.1 Eubacteriales bacterium
TCTTGCCGAAGCGATTGCGGGCAGCGAGGAATCTTTCGTTGCAATGATGAATTCACGTGCAGCAGAACTGCAAATGAAAAATACTCATTTTGAAAACACGAACGGACTTGACGATAGGGCACAAAATCATGTTATATCGGCGCGTGATATAGCAATAATGTCACGCGCACTTATATCTCATAAAGAAATTCTCGAATACAGCTCTACCTGGATGGACAGTATCAGAAACGGTGAATTCGGGCTGACGAATACGAACCGTCTCGTAAGATTTTATAAGGGATGTAACGGGCTTAAAACAGGCTCAACGGCAAAGGCGAAATTCTGTATAAGCGCAACCGCCGAGCGTGACGGTATGACGCTTATAGCGGTCGTTATGGCGTCGCCCTCGCGTGACGAGCGAAATGCGGCGGCAAAGACGCTTCTTGATTGGGGATTTTCCAACTATGAGCTTTATACTTCGGATTATAAAATACCTAAAAATATAGAAGTCGTCGGTGGAGAGAGTGAATTTTGCGATATTGCGGGAGACACTTTTTCGGCGGTCGTTCCTAAGGGCAGGTCGGGGAAGATAACAGTTACAGCCGAGCTTCCCGAAAAACTTACAGCTCCCATATCAAAAGGAAACACGGTCGGAAAAATAAAATATTCTCTTGACGGTAAAAATATAGGCGAGACGACCGTCATTGCAGCTGCCGATATCGGAAAAATCGGATTTTTCGGGGTCGTGAAAAATATTTTGTCTGCTTTTTTGCTGAAAAAGTAATAAATAACTATTGAAAAAAATTTAATACGGTGGTATAATTAATATGTAGAATTTAATTTTATATTTTGGAGGAAAAGGTAAATGAATATCAAACTTAACGACAAATATATAAAGAATTTTGTCAGTGACGAAGAAATTGCGGCGTACGGTGAAAAAGTAAAAGAGGTAGACACTCTTATTAAGACAAAAACCGGAAAGGGAAGTGATTTCCTTGGTTGGATGGAGGCATCCTGCGCTTACGATAAGGATGAATACGCAAGACTCACCGCGGCTGCTGAAAGAATCAAAAAAAGCTGCGACGTATTTATAGTCATAGGCATCGGCGGCTCATATCTCGGCGCTCGCGCGGTCATTGAGTTCCTTAAGTCTCCAAGATACAATGCGCTCAAAAAAGACACACCCGACATTTATTTCTCGGGCTGCAATATCAGTGCGACCGATATGCGCGAGCTTCTTGAAATATGCGAGGGACGCGACGTTTGTATAAACGTTATAAGCAAATCTGGCACTACCACAGAGCCCTCTATTGCATTCCGTGCTTTCCGTCAGCTTCTTGAAAGCAAGTACGGAAAGGAAGGCGCAAAGGACAGAATTTTCGTAACAACAGACAGAGCGAGAGGAGTTCTTAAGCCTCTTGCGGATAAAGAGGGATACGACACCTTCGTCGTTCCCGATGATATGGGCGGACGCTACTCGGTGCTGAGCCCTGTCGGACTTCTGCCTATCGCAGTTGCCGGTATTGATATTTACGAGCTTCTCGCAGGAGCTGAGGACGCGCGAGTTGCATATGCGGAATCAGACCTTGATAAAAACGATGCATACCGCTATGCCGTTATTCGTAACATCCTGCTTTCCAAGGGTAAAAACATAGAGATACTTGTCGGCTACGAGCCCTATGAGCAGATGCTTTCCGAATGGTGGAAGCAGCTCTTCGGCGGATCCGAGGGTAAAGAAATGAAGGGTATATATCCTTCATCGGTAATATTCTCGACAGACCTGCATTCACTCGGTCAGTATATTCAGGAAGGTCAGCGTCAGCTCTTTGAGACCGTTCTTTCGGTTGAGACTGCCGACGACGATATAGCAGTTCCGAATGACGAAGAAAACGCAGACGGACTCAATTTCGTTTCGGGTAAATCTCTCTATGAGGTAAACAGAACGGCTATGAGAGCCACGATACTTGCTCACGTTGACGGCGGCGTTCCTAACATTGTTCTTGAACTTGCAAAACGTGACGCGCGTACTGTCGGAAGCCTTATATACTTCTTCTGGATAAGTTGCGCGGCTTCGGGATACATTCTCGGCGTAAATCCCTTTGACCAGCCCGGCGTTGAAGCATACAAAAAGAATATGTTTGCGCTTCTCGGAAAGCCTGGATTTGAAGAGCTTGCAAAAGAACTTAACGCAAAATTAAAATAATATCAATATACTACTTGCATTTTTAAAGAAAATAGTGTATAATGGTATCAAAGAAATAAAAAACCAGGAGGGCAAATAAATGCTCAAACTTATAATTGGCGTAAAAGGCACAGGAAAAACCAAGACACTTATCGACATGGTCAACCAGTCTACAGCTGCATCTGAGGGTGCAGTCGTATGTATCGAGCGCGGTGTAAAGCTTAGATTTGACATCAAGTACCGCACACGTCTTATAAACACAAACGATTATCTCGTATTTGACGCGCAGTCGCTTTACGGTTTTATCGCAGGAATCCTTGCGAGCAACCACGACGTTACCGATCTTTACGTTGACTCTGCGCTTAAGATCTGCAACGACGATATGACAGCATTTGAGAAGATGCTTCTCGAGCTTGATGAGCTTGCTGAAAAGCACTCCATCAACGTTGTTATGACCTCTTCTATTCCCGTAGAAGCAGCGTCCGACATCGTTAAGAAATATGTTGACTGATTAACATAACTGAAAATCACCGCATACTTAGCGGAAAAACAAGAAACACCACCAAAGGAAAATCCTTGGTGGTGTTTCTTGTTGAAATCACTTGCGAAAGCCCATGCTTGAATGAAATCGCAATGTTGTTATAAAATTATAAAATGTCTATTGACAATCATTTGATTGTGTGATATGATACATACATGTAATACAAAATATAAAAAAGACAGCAAGGAGACTATATGAACAAAAAAATACGTAATCATATAATTGTCGTTATATTAAAATCTGTGCTTTTGCTTTTATTGACTGTTGCGATCGCAGGGCTGTCACGTTTTTTATTTCTTGACGGTATTTCGCCCTTCAAGGACGAGCTTAGAAATCCGGAGAAAATGTTAGATATTTGGTATACTGTTTTGTTTTTTCTGATATTTAACTCTTTGTTTTTTGCTATAAATCAACACGACAAATATTCCCGGGAGAAGTTTTTGGGATGTGTGAAAAACAACAAACTGATATCTCATTTGAAATATATAGTTACGTCTGTTGATCTTTATATCGAGACAGGAATTATAACGGTGATATCATTATTGCTACCCGTCAATTTTTTATACAATTTTGTGAGCAAGGTGTTTTTTTATGGAGTAGCATTAACACCCGAAAAAAATAAACTTTACACATTGCTTATTATACTTCCGATAATGTTTGTGCTTCTTTTTGTTTCTCGGATAACGATTCAAAAAAACTGGTATCAAAATGCACAAAAAGAAAAATTAGGTTACAAAAAAGATAAAAAGCCAAAAATACCGCCTACCGTTAAAGGTATTATAACCGTTGCTATCATATATTGCGGTGCGTCAATGGTCATTCCCTGGTTTTTACCGTTTTTTATTTCTTTGTGGAACTTGGGCGAATGGATGCTTTTGGTTTGGATAGCGGTTCTATTGGTAGCTGTAATTTTGGTAAGTATAATAGCATACTATATACGAGCTATCCTTAAGCGCAGATCTTTTATCAAAAAACTAAAAAGGTATTGTGTCGGTAATTCTGTTTATATTTCCAATATAAAAAGCCGTATGCTTCGATATTCAAAGATCATGCAGGATACGATTTCAGCATAGAGAAAAACGGCGTGAAATACGACTGCAAACTTTTTGCCGGAGTATTTCCCGGGGATCCCATTGTGTTTTCAGACAAAGGGAACGGACTAAAACAGCATACTTTCTGGATATTTAAAGTAGACGTATTTCACATTATGACCAAATTTGATTTCGGATATGAAAGTGACGGAAAAAAGATACTTATACTGTTGCCGATTCCGAGGAATTTTTTTGTATCTGTTAACGAATCGCGTCCGCGCCCTGCTGATGTCGGAGAAAGAGTTGGAGATTATACGATTTACAATTCCACCGGCTTCCTCGGAGCTTTAGACCGTAACTGTTTGTAAAATAGAAGAAAGAGGGTGAGTCAAATGCATTTTTTGCATTTGACTCACCCTCAACGTTTTTGCTTGACGGTTAAACACCGTCATTTTTGCCTTTATAAAGGCAAAAAACGCAAATTCCGAGCGACAAAAAAGTCTAACGTCGACTTTTT
>JAZNPQ010000108.1:0-2255 GCA_045589735.1 Eubacteriales bacterium
GCACGGTTCCACCCGAATTTTTAGCTTTTAGGTGTATTAAGTGTGTCAAAAGAGTGGTACCCTTGTGCCGCCGCCGAGAACTTTCACCGACCGTTCTCTCTCTGTGGGACGCACGAAAAACACAGGACGTGTCTCTTTCACTTGCGTTTATTGATTCTTTTTGTTCATTTCCGAGCGCGGATTGACTATCTCACGCCAATCGAGATCGCCGCGTTCGAGAGCTGTGACGAGTACCTCTGCCGTTGCGATATTGGTCGCAACCGGAACGTTGTATCTGTCGCAAAGCCGAAGCAGCTCAAGCTCGCTCTCCCCGGGAATTGCATCGGGGCGAGTGTCTCTGAAAAACAAAAGAATATCTATTTCATTATATGATATGCGCGATGCGATCTGCTGATCTCCGCCCTGCTCGCCCGCAAGCAGCTTTTCTATGTTAAGTCCGGTCGCTTCGGAAATATATTTAGCCGTAATGCTCGTGGCGCAAAGATTATGCTTGCTGAGTATTCCGCAGTAAGCGATACAGAATTGAGTCATAAGTTCTTTCTTGAGGTCATGAGCGATTATAGCAATTTCCATAGGTCAAACTCCTTTCGGTAAGGCGGTGTGAACAATACTTTAGTTTATTATAACGCATTTTTCGTATTTTGTCAACCGAAAATATATCAGTTTTTGAAAAAAATATTCGACCGCACCCGAATAATTTGATAAAATAGCCGAAATTTGTATTTTTATTCGTAATATACTTGCAAAAGCACCGAAAGTGTTGTATAATAAAATGGTGATATAAAAAATAAAGGAGACAAAAAGATGATAAAGGAAATTACCGAGATCATTGCAAAACAGGATCCCGCTGTTGCCGAGGCTATAAAAGCCGAGTATGAGCGTGAAAACAACGGTATCGAGCTTATAGCGTCCGAAAACTTCGTATCCGAGGCAGTTATGCTTACGGCAGGCTGCATTATGACCAACAAATACGCAGAGGGTTATCCTTCCAAGCGTTACTACGGCGGATGTCAGTGTGTTGACGTTGCCGAGAATATCGCGCGTGACCGCGCATGTGAGCTTTTCGGAGCAGAGCACGCAAACGTTCAGCCTCACAGCGGCTCGCAGGCTAACACCGCAGTATACTTTGCACTTTGCAATCCGGGCGATACCATTATGGGTATGTCGCTGGCACACGGCGGACACCTTACACACGGAAGCCCCGTAAATCTTTCGGGTAAATACTTCAACTTTGTTTCCTACGGACTTGCAGACGAGAACGAGCAGATAGACTACGACGCAATGGAAAAGGCAGCCGAGGAGTGCAAGCCGAAGCTTATCGTAGCGGGCGCATCTGCATATCCGAGAACTATAGATTTCGAGCGCATATCGAAGATAGCCAAGAAGGTCGGCGCATATTTTATGGTCGATATGGCTCACATTGCGGGTCTTGTCGCGGCAGGACTTCATCCGAACCCCGTTCCTTACGCAGACGTTGTAACCACAACGACACACAAGACGCTTCGCGGTCCTCGCGGCGGTCTGATACTCTGCCGTGAAGAGCTTGCAAAGGCAATAGACAAGGCAATATTCCCGGGAATCCAGGGCGGACCACTTATGCACATCATCGCCGCAAAGGCTGTTTGCTTCGGCGAAGCGCTTAAGCCCGAATTCAAGGAATATCAGAAGAAGATAGTAGAGAACTCAAAGGCATTTGCCGAGGCTCTTATCGCCGAGGGCTTCCGTCTCGTTTCGGGCGGAACAGATAACCACCTCTGCCTGCTTGACCTCCGTTCTATGAACATCACGGGTAAGGAGCTTGAGCATAGACTTGACGAGATCCACATCACAGTCAACAAGAACGCAATACCGAATGATCCTCAGTCACCCTTTATCACGTCGGGTATCCGCGTAGGTACTCCCGCTGTTACCACAAGAGGATTTGGACCCGAGGATATGAAGGTAGTTGCACACCTTATCAAGCTTGCCGCAACAGATTTCGAGAACACAGCAGATTACTGCCGTGCCGAGGTCGCAAAGCTTTGCGCAAAGTATCCGCTTTATAACTGATTACAGAAAATAAAAATCAACGGCACAAGATCGGACGGTGATTTTTGATTAATAAGTGGGTTTCACCCACACCCGCCAAAGAAACTTTTTGCAAAAAGTTTCTTTGGAATCTTCAAAAAACTTAAAAAAAGGGATATATTTTAATTGTTTGTTTATCTTTCAACGGTTGCTCGGGCGCAACCGTTGAATTTTTATACGGTTATTTG
>JAZNPQ010000109.1:0-6268 GCA_045589735.1 Eubacteriales bacterium
GGTGGGGGAGTTTCGCCGCTGCGGGGGCAACCAGCGCACGCGCGCTGAAGCAGCGGTCGCTTTTTGCAAAAAGCAACGCAAAAACCTTCAAATGCTTCGCGCTTAACAGTTCGACAAATCAAAATTTGAACAAATGAAAAGCAGGTCAAGCCGTTTTCGGTTTGACCTGCTTTTCATTATTGTATTAACCGATAACACGAACGCGGTTAACGCCTTTAATAGCGCCGAGCGCGTTTACGACGGTTGCGGGAACGTCTCCGTTTACGTCAACAATAGCGTATGCGTTGTCGCCACGAGCCTGGTCGGTAAGGTTCTCAATATTGATTCCCTGTGCCGAGAACGTACCCGAAATCTTCGAAATCATATCCGGAACGTTGTCGTGGCAGAGACAAACTCTTGTTCCGCCCGTGAAGGGAACTGATACGTTCGGGAAGTTTACACTGTTCTTGATATTTCCGAGACGGATGTACTCATCAAGCTCAAGAGCCGCCATAACTGCGCAGTTGTCCTCGGATTCCTCGGTCGATGCGCCAAGGTGCGGAATTGCAACGACGCCGTCAACGCCTATGACATCAGGTGTCGGGAAGTCCGTTACGTATGCAGAGATCTTACCCGAAGCGAGAGCTTCCTTAAGATCGTCGGAGTTAACAAGGTCTGCACGCGCAAGATTTATTATCTTGACGCCGTCCTTCATCATTGCGATTGAGTCCTTGTTAATTATGTTCTTTGTGGAAGGAGTCGAGGGAATGTGAAGGGTTATGTAGTCTGCGTTTGCGAATATCTCATCGTAGGACGCTGCCTTATTGACGTGATTGTCAATGTTCCAAGCCGCGTTTACCGAAAGATAGGGGTCGCATCCGAGAACCTTCATGCCGAGGTTCAGAGCCGCGTTAGCTACCATTCCGCCGATAGCACCGAGACCGACAACACCGAGAGTCTTGCCCTGAATCTCAGTTCCGCCGAAAGCGGATTTGCCCTTTTCAACAGCCTTAGCCGCATCGGGATTGCCCTCGAGTGTCTTAGCCCACTCAACACCTGCAGTTACCTTACGTGCCGCGAGGAAGAGAGCGCAGAGAGTCAGCTCTTTAACGCCGTTTGCGTTAGCACCGGGGGTATTGAAAACTACGATACCCTCTTTTGCGCAGCGCTCTGTCGGGATGTTGTTAACACCTGCGCCTGCACGTGCGATACAGAGAAGCTCTTTGTTAAATTCCATTTCGTGCATAACAGCGGAACGAACCATTATCGCCTCGGGAGCTTCGACCTCCTCGCCGATGTTATAGAGCTTTGCATCGAGCTTATCCGTGCCGATTTTTGCGATTTTATTAAGAAGCTTTACGTTATACATTGTGTTTACCTCAAATCAGTTTTTAGGATTCTTCTCTGCGAAGTCCTTCATAAATGCGACAAGAGCCTCAACGCCCTCATAAGGCATTGCGTTGTATATAGAAGCTCTCATACCGCCGACGGAGCGGTGACCCTTAAGGTTCTTAAGACCTGCCTTAGATGCTTCGGACGCGAACTTCTTGTCAAGGTCGGCGTCGCCTGTTACGAAGGTAACGTTCATCATAGAACGGCTCTCGGGCTTAACGGGAGCAATGTAGTAATCCTGGCTGTCGAGATAATCGTAGAGAAGCTTTGCCTTCTTCTCGTTCATCTCCTTCATCTTCTCAAGACCGCCGATGGAAAGTATCCACTCGTATACGAGACCTGCCATGTAGATACACCAGCAGGGAGGCGTATTGTACATAGAATCGTTGTCAGCCATGATCTTCCAATCGAGCATTGTGGGACACTCGGGACGAACGTTTCCGAGAAGGTCCTCACGAACGATAACGAGAGTAAGACCTGCGGGAGCCATATTCTTCTGCGCGCCTGCGTAGATTACACCGAACTTCGAAACGTCAACAGGCTCGGAGATAATGCAGGACGACATATCGGCAACAAGCGGAATATCGCCTGTGTCGGGAATTTCGGGATATTTTGTGCCGTAAATAGTATTGTTGTAGCAGATATGAACGTAGGATGCGTCCTTTCTGAAGCTGTCCTTGGTGGTATTCGGTACGTATGTAAAGTTGTCAGCCTTGCTTGATGCGGCCTCAACTACGTCACCGTACTTCTGAGCTTCCTTGAAGGCTTTGCCTGAGAACTGACCCGAAACGATGTAGTCAGCCTTGCCGCCCTCGGGAAGAAGGTTAAGAGGAACAGCCGCGAACTGCTGGGATGCGCCTCCCTGAAGGAAGAGAACCTTGTAGTTGTCGGGAATGTTCATGAGCTTGCGAAGGTCAGCCTCTGCTTTTTTGATAATTGCATCATAATCGGGAGATCGATGGCTCATCTCCATAACCGACATTCCCGATTCACCGTAGCAGACAAGATCAGCCGCCGCTTTTTCAAGTACGGGAAGGGGCAGCATGGACGGGCCTGCTGAAAAGTTGTAAATTCTGTTCATAATCGAACCTCCAAAAAATTAGTTTGCTAAAAATATAACAATAAAAAAATTATAAACCTATTTTGCAATTTAGTCAAGGGCTTTTGAATAAATATTCTCTTTTTTACTAAAAATTTCTCCGAGTGAAACGCTTTTTGAGCGTTTTTACATATTAGCAGACTAAAATTCCGTATATTTTAAAATCTGTATCTTTTTCGGGATTTTTTTGTGATAAACAATTTACATTTCAAACTCGTTGTGTTATAATGTACCTATTAGATATATTCAGGAGGATAACATGAGCTACGCAGACAAGGTTTTTATTGCAAATTGCCGCGACATTCTGGATAACGGATTTTCCGACGAGGCACTTGACGTTCGTCCGCATTGGGAGGACGGCGCGCCCGCGCATACCATCAAAAAATTCGGTATCGTCAACCGCTACGACCTCAGAAAAGAATTTCCGATACTGACGCTTCGCCGTACCGCGTTCAAGTCGTCTATCGACGAGCTTCTCTGGATATGGCAGAAGAAATCCAATCGCGTCTCGGAGCTTAAAACTCATATCTGGGACTCTTGGGCAGACGAGAACGGCACGATAGGTAAAGCGTACGGTTATCAGCTCGGCGTTAAGCATAAATATAAGGAAGGAATGTTTGACCAGGTCGATCGCGTTATATACGACCTCAAGAACAATCCTCAGTCTCGCCGTATTATGACAAATATCTACGTTCATCAAGACCTTCACGAAATGGGGCTGTATCCGTGCGCGTACAGTATGACCTTCAACGTATCGGGAAATACGCTCAATACGATTTTAAATCAGCGTTCAAACGACTTTTTGACCGCAAATAACTGGAACGTCGTTCAGTATGCCGTTCTCACTAAAATGATGGCTCAGGTAGCGGGACTTGAGGCTGGTGAATTCGTTCACGTTATAGCCGACGCCCACATTTACGACAGACACGTCCCGATAGTCGAAAAAATACTCTCGCGCGAGCCGCTTCCCGCACCGAAGTTTATTATGAATCCCGACGTTAAGGATTTTTATAAATTTACGGTAGACGATTTTGCGCTTGAGGGCTATGAATCCCATAAGCTTGAGGATAAGATTCCCGTTGCTATTTAAGCTGAATATGAGGTGTTTACAATGAAACTAACAAAAATTATCACATTCCTTCTAACTATCGGTATATTGCTTTGCTCTTGCACGTGTAAAGATGACCGAGAAACCGAGACCGAGAAAAGCTATATAGAATCGTGGAGCCCCGAAATAATAAGCTCAGACCCTTATAACGTTCAATATTTGGCTTCATTTGATAGCGTAAAAAGTCTTTATCGCACAATAAAATCGTCTCCTGACCAATACAACAATAAAAAAATTAAAGTTTTTGGAACTGTTTTCAATTATTCCTCAATAAAATTAGTCGACATAACAGACTTATCGAAAATAAAAGATATTGATAAAAGCAGCCTTCATAGTAACAATCTTGGCGTTGCAGAACGCAACATGTTCGATTCTCAAACAGGACACGAAATTGAATTAAACATAAAAAGCGACGCGCAGTACGCAGTCATAAGCACAGGAGACCTCGTTAAACTATACGGTACCTTGAGAATCGAAAGAAACAAGATCTATATTGACGATTGCACTTACAGTCTTGTTGCAACACTCGAAGAAAGAATCGAAAAGTTCAAATAATAAAGAATATATGAGCCAGCGGGTTCTCCACGGTTACACACGGGAGGCTACGCGGCAAATAAATTTTGAAAGGTACAATCAATGAAAACAATAGTCGCAGTAGATAAAAAATGGGGAATCGGAAAGGCAAACGACCTGCTTTTCAGCATCCCCGAGGATATGAAGCATTTCCGTGAGATAACGGCTGGAAAAACGGTCGTTATGGGACTTAATACGCTTCGTTCATTCCCCGGCGGAAAGCCACTTAAAAATCGAATAAATATAGTCCTCTCGAACGAGGACATAGAGCCGCAGGAAAGTCTTGTTATCTGTCGCTCAATGGAAGAGCTTCATGAAGAGCTGAAAAAATATACACCCGACGACCTGTACGTTATCGGCGGCGGTATGATGTACCGTCAGATGTGTGACTATTGCTCCGAAGCGGAGATAACAAAGGTTGACGCTGACGGTGATGCAACCGTATTCTTTCCGAATCTTGATGAAAAAGAAAATTGGGAGTGCGTCAAGATTTCGGAACCGATAGTCACAAACGGATATACTATACGTTTCTGTACGTATAAAAACAATGATATAAAGGAACTTTAAAAAGATGAACTACAATTTTTCAGATAAGCTCGCGGCACTGAAGCCGTCAGCAATTCGTGAGATATTCAAATCGCTCACAGACCCGACTATAATCTCCTTCGCCGCGGGAAATCCCGCACCCGAATCCTTCCCCGTGGACGAGCTTGCAAAGCTTTCAGAGGACATTTTCAAAAATACATCGACAACCGCGCTGCAATACGGTATGACAGACGGTTATCCGCCTCTCCGAGCCGCAGTTGCCGAGCGTCAGAAGAAGGTTTTCGGTATCGGTAAGTCGTTAGATAACGGCGATAAATACAATGACACTACGGTCATCGTTTCGGGAGGTCAGCAGGGTATCGAGCTTGCGTGCAAGGCGTTCTGCAACGAGGGCGACACCGTAATTTGTGAAAATCCCACATTTATCGGCGCACTTAACGCTTTCCGCTCAAACGGAGCGAACACTGTCGGTGTTGAGCTTCACGACGACGGCATCGACCCCGACGAGCTTGAAGCCACTATAAAGGCAAATCCGAAAACAAAGCTTATATACCTCATTCCCACGTTCCAGAATCCCGCAGGTATCACAACGTCTTATGAAAAGCGCGTTAAGATATACGAGATCGCAAAGAAGTACGGTATTCCGATAATCGAAGATAACCCCTACGGTGAGCTTCGCTTTGCGGGTGAGGACATTCCCACAATAAAGAGCTTTGACACGGAAGGTCTCGTTATATACTGCTCGACGTTCTCGAAAATACTGTCCGCAGGTATGCGTGTGGGCTTTGTGGTCGCTCCCGAGGAGATAGCAACTAAGCTTGTTATCGCGAAGCAGGTCGAGGACGTACATACCAATATGTTCTTCCAGATGCTCTGCCACAAATATATGACAGAGTGCGATATCGACGCGCATATTGACGGTATCCGCGCGCTCTACCGCCGCAAATGCAATCTTATGACTCAAAGTCTTGAAAAATATCTGCCGAGCGAGATAAAATTCACGCGCCCCGAGGGAGGTCTTTTCCTCTGGTGTACACTTCCCGACGGTATAGATATGTCGGCGTTCGTAAAGAAAGCACTTGAGCATAAGGTCGCAGTCGTTCCGGGCGTCACATTTAACTGTGACACTAATGCCCCCTCAAATTGCTTCAGACTGAACTACTCAACACCGTCCGACGAACAGATAGTCGAAGGCTGCAAGAGACTCGGCAAGGTAGCAAAAGAGGTTCTTGGAAAGTAATATTATACTAAGGAGCTGCTCTAAACACAAATTTGGGCAGCTTCTTGTTTTTATATGTTATATGCTTCAAATTTTGATTTATCGAACTGTTAGGCGCGAAGCGTTTGAAGTTTCGCTCAAGCCTTTTTAAAGGCTTGTCGGAGCCGCCGCGATCGGCGGTCGCCCTCCGCAGAGGGCGAAATCTCCCCCACGGCGTGTTCTTTTTTGCCAAGCTTTTTTCTTTGCGCCTTTTGCCACAAAGAAAAAAGCGGGTGAAAACCGTGGAAAAGCATCGCATAGGACGGGGAACCCCCCACTTGTGTGGTTCCCCGAACCCCTCCGTGGCGCTTTT
>JAZNPQ010000110.1:0-10726 GCA_045589735.1 Eubacteriales bacterium
ATCCGAAGACCGTCTTCCCTCACGCGGCGTCGCTGGGTCAGGCTTGCGCCCATTGCCCAATATTCCCCACTGCTGCCTCCCGTAGGAGTCTGGACCGTATCTCAGTTCCAATGTGGCCGTTCAACCTCTCAGTCCGGCTACTGATCGTTGACTTGGTAGGCCGTTACCCTACCAACTATCTAATCAGACGCGAGGCCATCCCTGTGCGATAAATCTTTGACATATCTATCATGCGGTAAATATGTGTCATGAGGTATTAGCGACTGTTTCCGGTCGTTATCCCTCTCGCAGGGGCAGGTTCCTCACGCGTTACTCACCCGTCCGCCACTAAGTTGTCTCAACGCTTCCCGAAGGATTAATTAAGTCAACTCCGTTCGACTTGAATGTGTTAGGCACGCCGCCAGCGTTCATCCTGAGCCAGGATCAAACTCTCGAAATCTTGTATTCTATCTCACTTCCGTGAGTTAAAATCTTTTAATTCCGAGCATTGATTGCTCTTTACTGTTTTTTTGAGTATATTCTCAAGTTTTAGAATTAACGAGACTTCCGTACACGCTTCCTTTTTCGTTCGCTTTGTACTTTCAATCTCTTGTTGTTCGATTTTCAATGACCGTTCGCCATCTCCCTCAAGGCTTCCCTCTCGGCGACAGCTTGACTATTATACCACCTGCCTTCAGCTTTGTCAATACCTTTTTTAAAATTTTTTTAGTTTTTTTAAAAAATTTGACAAGCTCTCAAGCGGTGGACTTTTATATTACCATAACCTTCCGAAGTTGTCAATAGTTTTTTTGTATTTTTTTGATAATTCACTTGACAATTATAAAGTTATTGTGTATAATTATCTCAACTTAAGAGTAGAGGTGCACATTGTAATTAGTAGGCAGACCGTAGAGGAAGCTAACCGTTGGTCTTTCGAAAGGTGCAAGGTGCCGAAGTCCTTAAAGTTGCGAGTAAGGGCTGGGCGGATATATTAATATGATATTCGACTGTCGCATTTTTTGCGGAGTGCTTCTCTTCGAGCATTTTAAATATCTTCATATTTATTATGTATCTTTGAGCGGCGTTTCGTAGGATCGCTGCTTTTTTGTTTTATACTGAAAATTATTCGGAGGATATATTAAATGAAAACAAACACACCTATTTTCAAAGGCATTGCTACCGCTCTTGTCACCCCTATGACGGCTACCGGCGTTGACTACGACTCTTTTGGCAGACTTATCGATTGGCAAATTGAAGAAGGCATCGACGCTCTCGTTATAGCCGGAACTACCGGTGAGGGCTCTACTCTTTCAGACGAGGAACACCGTGACGTAGTTGAATTTTCTGTAAAGAGAGCCTCAGGACGTGTTCCGATAATCGCAGGTACGGGTTCAAATGACACAGCATACGCAATAGAACTGACCAAACACTGCTGTGATGCGGGTGCCGATGCTATGCTCGTCGTTACTCCTTACTATAACAAGGCAACACAGAAGGGTCTTATCCAGAGCTTTAATGCTATTGCCGATGCAAGTACAAAACCTATCATATTATATAACGTACCCTCACGTACGGGTTGTAATATTGAGCCTGCTACATACGCTGAGCTTTCAAAGCACGAAAACATTGTAGCTGTAAAGGAAGCATCCGGAAATATCAGCAAAATCGTTGAAACCGTTGCTCTTGCCGGTGATAAGCTTGACATATACTCGGGAAATGATGACCAGATAGTTCCCGTTATGTCTATGGGCGGTATTGGATGTATTTCGGTTCTCTCCAATCTTCTTCCCCGTGAGACGCGCGAGATATGCACAAAATTCTTCGGCGGTGACATCAAGGGTGCGGCTGCGCTTCAGTGCAAGTACCTTGACCTTATAAACGCTCTCTTCTGCGAAGTCAATCCCATTCCCGCGAAAGCAGCTATGAACGCCATGGGATTCTGCTCAAACGATATCCGTCTGCCTCTTACTGAAATGGAAGACGCTCACAGAGCCGTACTTATTCAGCGCATGAGAGAGGTCGGTATAAACGTATGAAAATAATCGTAAACGGTGCCGCAGGACGCATGGGTGCAGAGCTTCTCCGTATGATAGAAAACGGAGCAAGAGGCGCAGAGCTTGCCGCAGCGGTTGACCGTGCGGGCGGTGATGGTATCCTCACCTCGCTTGAAGCTTTTGACGGAAACGCCGACGTTATAATCGACTTTTCCCACCATTCCGCGGTCTCTTCCCTTTTGAAATATGCTCGCACCCGACGCACACCCGTTGTGGTTTGTACCACAGGTCACACCTGCGACGAGATCGAGGAAATACGAGAGGCATCAAAATACATTCCCGTATTTCATTCTGGGAATATGTCTGTCGGCATAGCCGTGCTTATAAAGCTTGCGGCGCAGGCAGCTGCGGCATTTCCAGAAGCAGATATTGAAATCGTTGAAACTCACCATAACAGAAAGCTTGACGCCCCGAGCGGAACAGCGCTTATGCTGGCTGACGGTATAAGAAACGTAAGACCCGACGCATACAACAACTGCGGACGCTCAGGCAACAAAAAGCGCGAACCGAGAGAAATCGGTATTTCAGCAGTTCGCAGAGGAAACATCGTCGGTATTCACGAGGTTCTCATATCTACGGATACGCAGACACTAACGCTCAAGCACGAAGCTCACAGCCGTTCGCTGTTTGCAGAAGGCGCTCTTGCCGCGGCCGATTATCTCTATAAGTGCCCGACAGGACTTTACAATATGGATGATATGCTGAAAGCGGTAAACGAGAGTATCTCAAAATGACCGTTTTCTTTACAGTCATTGTTGCACTTGCGCTGACAGAGCTTACCGAATGTTTGGTAGTTTTGATTTGGGAGAGCAATAATAACAAAACCTTAAAATCGGTTTTGCTTTGTAATCTCATAACGAATCCTGCCGTCAATCTCATTATGCTCGGTATCCGACATTTTACCGAAAGCCTTGTTATATATTTCGGTATACTTGGATTTCTTGAGATTTTGACGATATATGTCGAAGGTATTATTCTTTCAAGAATGACCGACTACGGCACAAAAAAAACTTTTAAAATAAGCCTTGTGCTTAATCTTGTGTCCTTCCTTTTCGGACTTTCACTTATGTTTATATAAAATTACAGCAGGCCTCACGGTCTGCTGTGATTTTATTATTCTTTATTTTCCTTGTCATCCGATTTTTTCTTTTTTCTGATATGCTTTACAAGTACAACTATACCAAAAGCAGACAGACCCACTATCACACCGAACGGAGCAATGTATATCAAAGCTATAAACAGTCCTTTAAAGAAGCCGCCGACATTGCTAAGGCTTTCCTTAAGGGCTTCTGCAACCTCATCACCGTAGGTCTTCTCTTCCACCGCTGTATAAGTTATCACCTCTCGCAATGAAAGCCTTACGGTAGATTTCGTTATTTTGCTGTCAAGATTTTTCAGCAGCTCGTTGTAATAATTCAACTGAACGTCAATCTCTGTAAGCTCGGAATTTATCTTCTGCCACGTATTAAAATCTATATTTACATCAACATTCTCAAGCATGGTCAAAAGCCCCTCGCGTTTTGATTCAAGTGTGCTTATACGGGATTCATACGAAAAATACGTTTCTGTCACGTCATCTGTTGACGTTGAAAGATTAGTGATGTTCAAAAGCTTTCCAAGACCGTCAAGAAATACATCAAAATTTTCCGACGGTATTTTTATTGTATAGTCTGCGCGGCGTTCCACCTTACCGTCGGTGTAGTAGCTTGCGCTCTCGCTCGCACTTGAATTTGCAATATTTCCGCCAACACTTGCTATTAAGTCTTTAAGCTCTTCCGTGGATTTTGCGTAATCCTTTGTCTCTGCGCTGACAGTTGCATTTTTGATTATCTTGGCTTCGTTTACGTTTTCCGCAGACATCTCGTCTTTTGATGCGGCAGAATCTTCTGTCACACCTATTTCGGGTGAATAAGAATCACTTGCATTTGCGGATTTTCCGCAAGAAACAAAAGCAAGAAGCAAAACTGAGACAACCGCAAATAATGTTATTATTCGAATATACGCTTTCATAATTACTTCCCTTTCATATATCAATTATTTTCAAAAAGATTTTTAAGCTCGGTCACAAAAGCATCGGACGGCCAGACCTTTGACGAATAGTCGAAAAGTATCCCGTTAAAAATATTTTCTTCAGAATATTCAATATACGGAGTTACAACTTTACCGTCACCGAAGGATATCCATGTTTTATACGTAGGTATTTCAGCGTCTCCAATCGGTTCGCCCGAAATGTATAACGCATCTTTAAGTGATTCCGCGTTTTCCGTGTTTTCAAATGCCTTGGCATACAGCTTGGCGCCGTCCGACAATATAAGCGTCAGCTTTCCGTTATACAAAACCGTATCGACTTCGCTGTCATTTATTTGCGCCATACTGTCTTTGTAGTATGACAAACAATTTTGAAGAAAATCAATTTTGTCGGTTTCTCCGAGCGAATTTTGCGGTCCGTCACCTATTTCAGGTGCCGGTGTAGTTACCGCCGTTGCATCATCTGCCATCTCATCATTTGTTGCTTGAGTTCCTTCGGGTGCAGACGAGCCTTCAGCGTTTTCCATGTTTTTATCTGCCATCGGGTCCTCTGATTTCGCACCGCCGAGAGCAAGATTCATTCCAACGATAAGAGTTGCCGCGAGAATACATATACACGCCGCCAGAACAATAATCAAACGAACACTCTTTATGTTTGTTTTATGCCTATAATCAAGCGCGGATGTGGCAACGCGCGGGTCTATTTCCCCAATAGCTTCATAAAGGACGAGCAGTCTTTCGTTCTTACTCTCTTTCATAAAAGCCCCTCCCTGTCAAGAATATCACGAAGGGCAACACGCATTCGGAACAGTGTTGTTTTGACCTTTGATTCACTTACGCCTATATCCTTCGCTATCTTTGAAATATCCTCCGACCAAAAATATCTGCGTATAAATATCGCGCGTTTTTCTTCGCTTTGAGAGATTATAAAATTATTTAGCGCGTCTTATAGCCTATCATTGTCAAAATCGTTTTCAACACTGCTTTTGTCGGGAATACATTCGAGAAGCTCTACGGTCACGGAGTCTGCTCCGCCGCGTTTTTCTCTGTGCTTTGCGCGATAACGGCTGACTGATATATTTCTGATTATCCTCGACAAAAACGCTCCGAGATAGATCGGTCTTTCCTCTGGCATTCTGTTCCAAGCCGCAAGATATGTATCGTTTACACATTCGTCGGCATCTTCATTTGACGAAAGCAAAGAATACGACGTACTTTTGAGCATCCTGCCGTATTTTATATCTGTCTCTTTTATGGCGCGCTCGCTTCTTTCCCAATAAAGATCTACTATTTGATGATCCTCCATCGTTTCACCTCCAAGAAAGTTTTTGCTCGCTTTACAAATAATGTCGCCGTTTTTGCGTTAAGGTTACAACAATTACAAAAAAGTTCCGATAAAGCTATCACTCTATCGGAACTTTTTTATTTTTTCCTTCCGAATCCAATGCGATCGCGAAGCTTAAATATATACAAGGAAACAAGTCTTGTAATCAATATGTCGTACAGCAGGAAAATAACGTTTCCGACCACACAGTAAATAAGATATGTGATCTTTTTGCCAATGCCCGGCACAAGCTCTACTGATATTCCCGTAAAAAGAAGCTCAAAGGCAAGAAATACCGCCACAAGCGATACGTTAAACACGAGGAATTTAAGTATATATGCTATCCACTTGGGTAATTTTTCAAGCTTTGATTTGATTATGGGGTAATATCCCGAAAAGAGGTACATTATCGCCGCTGTTTTCACAGGAAACAGCAAAATCGCAATAACCGCTGTTACTCCGTAGGTCAACCAAGGCCAAAATCCCTTTGCCTCAATAACCGCAACGACAACAAGCAGCGATGCTATCATTGCTGCCGACATATCAAGTACTTCAATAAAAGAACCCAAGATCAAAATGACAACGCCGAATGCCGACAGCACCGAGCAGAGCGCAAGGCTTTTTATCTTTTTCGATACGCGCATATCTCACCTCAATGACAGTTACAGCAGCAGTCCATACACATAAGGCAAGAGCAAATATCGCAAATGCCGCAGGACGACGTACGTACCGTCTGATATCCACCGTTATACCCTTGCGTATGACGTCGTAGCATTTCTCTTGCGTTGGCATATTCGGCGTTATGTGGGTCTCTGGCGCACGCGCGGTCATAATAATTTTGCGCGTCAACGTAGTGTCCTCTTGCCATAAGCACTGTACCGTACAAAAAGTCCCACTCGGCGTCGCGTCTGTCGGGAGAAATGCCCTCAAGCAGTTTCTCAGCTTCTGCAATATTCCTGTTGTTTATAGCGACACGCACACGTCTGTATATATCGCTTCCGCTCGCGCCCTCATTATCTACGCGAGGTCCTGCATTATAGTATGAGCCGCCGTATGACGAGCCGTAGCCTGCGGTATTACCCGACTGCCCTTTGCCCGAACGCTCCGCCTGTATCTGCTCGTAGGCTGCGTTGACCTCTTTCATTTTTTCACCTGCAAGATCGGCAAGGTCAGAATCTCTGTACTTGTCGGGGTGATATTTTCTTGCAAGGTCTCTATATGCTTTTTTTATTTCATCGTCGGATGCGTCTCTCGACACTCCGAGTATCTTGTAAGGGTCGTTCATTATCACAAGTCCTTTTTCTCATTTGTTTTTTTCGTGTTTTTCCGGATAAATAACCTTGTGCGCCGCATCGGGCATTCCCAAATAAAGTATATTATGTATTATGGCGTATATATCACTCTGCCCTTCGGACATTTCCATAAGGTCAAAGGCATCGGATGCCGACATAAGCTCGGCAGAGAGCGCATTGAAAATATTTTCACGCTCGGTTTCCGTCAGTTCCCTTCCACCGTATAGAAAATCGAAAGGATTAAATCTGTTTTTCTTTATGTCGTCGCAATAATCGTCTGCGGCATCTATAATATAAAGCCATCTGCCAAGGTGAAAGCCAATCTTTGATATTATTCTTGAATCTCTTGAAGGAAGTCCGAGACTCAAAAGCTCACCCATAAGATTTCCGAAACAATCGGCGGGTGTATCTACCGACGGAAGTCGTTTTTTTTCTATCTCCGACAGCTCCGAAAGTCTTTTTACTATGATATTCTCGGCATCGGCTATTTGCCTGCGCGCTTTTTTCGCCATGCCGCGCATAAAGCCTTTTCCTATTCGTGCTTTGACACGTTTTCCGCCTTTTTCATCGGAAATATCGTCTCCGAGCTTATGGTAAGCAAGCAAAATACCTACCGCCGCGCAAAAATCAAGCTCGTCGCAATGGTCTGCCATCGGACGCTTTTTTATGGGATGCGCTACACACCTACGCATCGATATTTTCGGCTTTCCCCCCGTTGCCGCAAGTCTTAAAAGCGCCGCAAAGGTTATATCGTAACTGAGCGTCAGACGCGATAACTGTCCCGTACATTTTCCAAGTGAGCGGCAAAGACCGCAATATACTGCACGGTAGTATTCGTTCTCCCTGACCTTAAGCTCGGGCGAATATGCTTTTATATAACCGAACATTATTTATCAGCGTGCTTCTCGTAAAGATGCTCATAGTCGGCATAATCCGAATTAACGGTAACGGCTGACTTGATCACAGGATAAGCCTTGTCTTTAAAAACAAGATTGCGTAAATATGCTTCGCCGTATGTCTCTATAGCTTTGTCTGTACTTTCAAATCCCCATTCCTTTGTAAGATAGTCAAGCTCTGCATAAAAATCCGCATCTGAAAGAGTGACGCCGAGATCTTTTCCGCAAGCTATTATTATCATATCCTCGATAAGCCAGAGCTTTGCCTCGTTGCTTATATATTCGTCTGTAATACCCATGGCTTTTGCATATTCTTCATAGCTTTCTATTCCATAATAATAGTAGTACATGGACGCGTTGTACTCATATCTGGCTTTGTAGTTGTCAGAAAGAATATTTTTATACGTTTCAAACTGCTCTTCGGGAAGAACAGTTATCTCTGATATTTTATGGATAGCGTCGCATATCTTGCTCGAAAGCGTAACGTCATATTGGTCAAGATTATCGATTATCATAAGCTCACGGTAATACTCCCTGTACTCCGCAAGCGTTTCAAATTCTTCCGAGGTGTATTCCTTTATCGTTTCGTCGGTAAATTTGTATTCGTCAACTATTGCGTTAACGGTTATTTCAAATACCGCATCGACTCCCGCAAGGTCGGTCGCGTGATAGTTTTCGGGGAAGGTCACGTTCGTGCTGACCTTAGTACCGACCTCAACTCCGTAAAGGTCTGCGTCAAATCCGTCTATATATCCGGTATTTTCGGTAAGATCAATAAAGCTACCCTTTGCTGTTCCACCCTCAAAGGCTTCTCCGTCGATATATCCTACAAAATCAATACAAAGCTTGTCACCCTTTTGAGTGGGTCTGTCGGTTATCTCAGTATAATATCCGTATTTCTCCGCGATTTCCGCAAGAGCCTTGTCCACCGCTTCGTCCTCAACATAAACACTTATATCTATGCTGATAGATTTATAATCACCAAGCACGATATACGGCGCGAGCGATTCCTCTGTCATATCCATACAGGGATATTTTCCTGTATGTGTCTGTGTCGTTGTTGCGGCTGTCGTTTCGTCTGCCAAAGTGGTATCGGCAGGATCCGAATGACCCGAGACGCACGAGGCAAGTAAAAGCACGCACGCAAGCATCAATGCAATAAGAATTATAATTTTTCGGTTCATGATAATACCTTCCGTCATTTTGATCATTTTATATTATAACATATATTTTTCATAATATCAAGAACCGAGAGCAACAATTCACCCGAAAAACACACAAATAACATAAAAAATCAAATTGATTGACAAACGAACTCGGATATGGTATAATATTTATTTGCAGAAAGAAAGGCAGGTGACGGTGATGAATGACGGAAGACGTAACGAAAAGGACGATTTCTGGGACATCCAAAAGCTTATCCCAAGAACAGAAAAGCCGCGTTATACAAAAAGAACGGTGCCCGACGTTTCGGCTGTCGAAATAATTTCTAACGCTCCCGAAACAAAAAACTCCGAATCCCGTCTGACCTTTCCCCAGGCAGTCAAGGCAAACGCACCTGCCCACACACCGATAGACACCTATACACCGACAAGTCCGCTTATAAATAGTGTAAAAATTTATAAGTGGAACAACAATTACAATTATTACGAGGATTTTAAAAATGACGCAGTAAGGCTTTTGAGCGCGTCAGCTCCGCCCTGCCCTCACAAGCAGTTCTTTTCTTACGTTCCTCAATACGTTCAGCTTGACCGTGAGCAGCTTTCGTGGTATCTTTACTTCCGCGACTGCGTAAGACACGGAAGCTTCCCCGATACAGACCACAGCTATATTACCCTTCTTATTTACGAAATAATCAATCTCGGTGAGCTTATCGACGTAAAAGAGGGTCAGAAAATGCTTTGTGAGCTTCACAAAAACTACCGACACAGCTTTTCACGGCTTGACAGATATCTCGGAGAGTGGATATGCGACTATTCGCTGATACATCACCTGCCGCCACCCTTGAACTTCCTCACAGAGGAGCTTGCGGAAAGCTCTTCGCTTAAGGAATTTTACGTTTATTTTGAAGGAAGCGACGCCGCAGACTCATACGCAAGACTTCTTATAAAATTCTGTTCTGCTTACGACTACACAAAGAGTAAATTTGCAGTCGGAGAAAATCTTGAAATTTACGATAAGCATATTTTGTCCGCGCTTTCGCGAGCTATCGGTGTTTGCTCGGACAAAAACGGGCTTTTATCCAAAGCGGGACTTGAAAGCAACATGATAACACGTGACGCATACACAGGTGCGCTCTGTGCTTCGGAAGTAAAACGACGTCTTGAAATAGAGTTTTGCTCCTTCTCACGCTCACACGAGTTAAGATTTCTTGTTGCCGACATAATAAAATATTCAGAAAACAAGATACGCGCATATCTCGGTATAAAATCAAAGTTAAGCGTTTTTGGACTTCCTAAAAATATAAAGGACGCCCTTGATGCTTATTTTGCCGAAAATCTGCAAAGTATAAGGCGCAAGCAAGCAGCCACAGATCGAACTGCCGAGGAATACGAAAAGCTCTATGATGCTCCAAAAACAGATCTTTCGTTTGAAAACGCAGAAAAGATTGAAGAATACTCTTGGAACACCACGGGACTTCTCATAGATGCGTTTGACGGCGAAGATGATTCCTTTGAGTTTTCCGATGAACCCAAAGTTGAGCAAAGCAATATTATATCAGAGCTTTCGCATATTGAAGAAATGAAAAACCGACTCGGCGAAAAGTATGATTTCATAATATATGCCTTGAATGAAGATTTCAAAAATCAACGCAGCCTTGCCTCAAAGCTTTCGCTTATGACCGATGCGCTTGCCGATGGGATAAACGACCTTGCCGCCGATATTCTCGGTGATATAATACTCGAGGAAAATGACGGCGGATACACAATAATAAAAGATTACAGGGAGTTATTTGAAAATGATTGATGAAAACATAAAGAAAATACCAAAGCGAGTTCTCACCTCACTTCTCTCGTCAATATCTGCGGGAGTTGTTCCGAGAAGCGGCGCGCCGTATATAGCCATAGGACGAGCTGATGAGATATCTGCACTACTTTCCGACCTTGAGCTTGTCAACGAGGGTGGCGGCTGTATGCGTTTTCTCATAGGACG
>JAZNPQ010000111.1:0-13708 GCA_045589735.1 Eubacteriales bacterium
ACGTTTGCAGCCGCTTTGGTTGCCGTACCTTTAAGATCGATCCCAACAACGGCTTTATCCTCAACGGTGAGGAATACCCCCTCCGCGGCGTATCGCGCCCCCAGGACAGACGGGGCGTTGGTAACGCGCTTCTTTCCGAGCATCACGAGGAAGATATCGACCTCATTTGTGAGGTTGGTGCAACCACGATCCGTCTTGCACACTATCAGCACGACCAGTATTTCTATGACCTCTGTGACGAGCGCGGTCTCGTTATCTGGGCGGAAATTCCGTACATTTCAAAGCATATGCCGGGGGGACGCGAGAACACGATTTCTCAAATGAAGGAGCTTATCTCGCAGAATTACAACCATCCGTCTATAGTAGTGTGGGGACTTTCAAACGAAATATCCATCGGCGGCTCCGATGACGACCTGCTTGAAAATCACAGAATACTCAACGATCTCTGTCACGAAATGGACAAGACAAGACTTACAACGATCGCGGCAGTTTCGATGTGTAAGATGGACGACCCCTATCTGCTGATACCCGACGTTGTGTCCTATAACCACTATTTCGGTTGGTACGGCGGCGACACGTCTATGAACGGTCCTTGGTTCGATAAATTCCACGAGATTCACCCGAATATTCCGATAGGCTGCTCCGAGTACGGATGCGAGGCTCTTAACTGGCACACAAGCGACCCGAAGCAGGGCGACTATACCGAGGAATATCAGGCATACTATCACGAGGAGCTTATAAAGCAGCTCTTCACAAGAAAATATATGTGGGCAACTCACGTATGGAATATGTTTGACTTCGGTGCCGACGCAAGATCCGAGGGCGGCGAGAACGGACAGAACCACAAGGGTCTTGTCACGTTCGACAGAAAGTACAAAAAGGATTCCTTCTATGCATACAAGGCATGGCTCGTATCTCCCGACATTGATCCGTTCGTACATCTTTGCGGAAAGAGATATATCGACAGAGTTGAGGACGTAACAAAGGTCACGGTCTACTCGAATCTTCCCGAGGTCGAGCTGCTTGTAAACGGTGAGAGCATCGGAAAGAAGACCGCAGAGGATCATTTCTTCTACTTTGACGTAAAGAACGAAGGCGAGAGCACCATCGTAGCCAAGGCGGGCGAGCTTACCGATGAGGGCAAGATCCGCAAGGTAAGCGAAAGAAATATGGACTATGTTCTCGTCGAGAAGGGTGCAGTCCTTAACTGGTTTGACATTGACGCCCCCGAAGGACGCTTCTCGCTTAACGATAAGATATCCGATATTATGGAATCGAAGCGCGGTAAGATGTGGTTTGTCGGCGTAGGTCTTAAGATAAAGAAGAAGATGGACGCAGGCAAGAAGGGCGGCGAGAAGAAGTCGGGTGGCTTTGACGTTGATCTTTCATCCGCAGACGGCGGACTTATGCAGATGATGGGCGGCTTCACTGTTCTCCGACTCACAAGCATGATGGGAATGATGAACGTTGAATTCACAAAGGAAGAGCTGCTTAAAATGAATAAGAAGCTCAACAAGATAAAGAAGCCTGTAAAAAAGAACTGATAAAAACAAAAAGCGGTAGTATTAGCGTAGTGCCCTTAAGGACACTATGCATCGATATAAATCCGCTATCGCGGATTTTCGATATACGCTACGCGTTCGATATGTGCTGACGCACTCGATATGCTCACTGCGTGAGCGCGGATTTATATCATATCGAGTTTTTGCTTCGCAAAAACATATCGAATTTGCTGAAGGCAAATATATCGAGCGGAGCGGAGCGAGGCATATCGACAATTGAAACATCGCATTTGTGTCCACAAATGCAGTGCTTGTCAAGAAAAGAGGACAGAGATTGCAGTTGCTTTCTCTGTCCTTTTCCTGTCGGTAGGTAGCTTATTCTATTAAATTTTAAAAACTGTCCTTAAGAGTACGTCTCTTTTTCACTACCGTTTTTTGTTTGCTCTCAAAATATTCATAATAACGTACAGCGCGATGAGAAGGACTACCGTTGATACTAAAATTACGTACATTATAGGAAGTTCGACCTTATTGCCAAAAAAGTAAAGATTACAGTCGAGCGCGTCCTTGAATTCTTCTATTATTTCGGGCGGTAAGCCTTCGCTTTCCATAGCGGAGAGCGCGCCTCTCATCGAGTGGTTGCGAATAAGTGACGTTCCGTACGTGCCGGGAAGGCAGGATATGACCTTTTGAAGTCCGTCTGCAAATGACGATATCGGCATATACGCGCCGCAGATGAATCCGTAGCAGGAGCTTATTACTGTTCCTACCGCGGAAATTTGTCCTTGCGTTGACAGGAAAAAATTTATGCAGGACGATAGTGCCGTTCCGAAAAGTACAAGCAATACAACGTCGAGAATAAGAAGAAAAACATCCGCAACAGACATATACCAGCCGACAAACGCAAGATAAGCAAGGCAGAGTGCCGTTGCTGTCAGGCAGATAATGATAGTAGAGATAAAGTTTGCGGCGTAATAGCTTATAGATAGCTTCCACGGCTTGACGGGAGAGATATTAAGATCTTTAACCGTTCCGTTGGCTTTATCCTGTACCATAAGAAAATTAGAACAGAACGCTACGGTCACGCAGGACACCGCGAGTATTGATGATATAAGCTGACCGCCGACAAGTCCGTCTATTATATTTTCGGATATATTAAAAAATTCGGGAAGATTTTGCGTGAAGCTGTCACGGTATACGTTTTTTAGGAATGTTGCGTAGAGAACAAGCAGGATAGCAGGTGTTATCAGCGACGTAAAAAACATTCCTTTATCCTTAAAGAACAGCGTAACGTTTCTTTTTATAAGTGCAAGTACTGTTTTCATTTTGCGTCTCCTTCCGTAAGCTTTTTGCCGGTGACGGCAAGGAAAACGTCGTCCATTTTTCCTTTGGTTATTTCGTAATCGTTAAATATTTCGGGGTGCTTCAAAATAAGCTCGGTTGCAGCCTTTGTGTTTGGGACAAACAGACGGTAAGCCCCTCCCACAGTCTCGTATTCAGTGCCGAGTTCTTTTACAGTGGACTCGTCGGTACTGTAAAGAGTGATAAAATCCCCCGTATAGGTGTTTTTAAGCTCAAGCGGAGTGCCTTTAGCGGAAATGCTGCCGTTGTCGATAATGACAACGTAGTCGGCGTCGGAGGCTTCTTCCATATAGTGAGTTGTCAGGAAAACCGTCATGCTTTCTTTCTTTTGAAGCTCTGATATGACATTCCAGAGAATTTTTCGCGTCTGTGGGTCAAGTCCTGTTGTCGGTTCATCGAGAATAAGTATTTTGGGCTTGTGAAGCAGCGCTCGTGCTATATCAATACGTCGTCTCTGCCCGCCCGAAAGCTTTCCGACTGTGCGTTTAAGAAGATTTTCGAATTCAAGAAGAGACGAAAGCTCCTTGAGCCTTTTTGAGAATTCATCTCCGAAAATACCGTAAAGCGCGGCGCGGCTTTTCAGATTGTCGTAGACCGAAAGCGCCGAATCGAGTACCGAATTTTGAAATACCACTCCAAGCTCACGCTTGACGTCTGACGTGTTACTGTCAAGATCTTTTCCGTCGATAATAACAGTTCCGCCGTCCTTTTGAAGCTGACCGCACATAATATTTATAGTGGTCGATTTTCCTGCACCGTTGACCCCAAGGAATGCAAAAAGCTCACCTGATTTGACAGAAAAGCTTAAACCATTCACTGCATTGATGTCGCCGTAGCTCTTTGAAAGATTATTGATTTCTATAATATTCTTCACAGATAACACCTCGCTTTTATATGAATATATTTTACATCAATTTTCTTAAAAAAGCAACATTTTTTTACCGTTCGGTATAGATTTGAAGGTTATCGGGGATTATCTGTGATTTTTTGGATAAAATATCCTTGACGAAACATAATAAAATGTGATATAATAAAAAAAAAGGGGTAATTCTATGCCGACACCAACGTCATACAAAATTCGTACAAAACAGAAAAATCTATTTCTCCGTGTCTCGAAAGGACATTTTGCAACGAGTCACAGCCATATCAACTACTATATAGACGTAACTACTCAAAAAACACGTCTGTCCGAAGCCAACGCTGTAGCCAAAGAGCTTGCGGCTTATTACAAGAATAGGATAGTTGATACGATACTTTGCCTTGATGGAACCGAGGTAATAGCCACCTGTCTTGCCGAAGAGCTGACACGCGATGGCTATGCCAATATGAACGCGCACCAGACTATCTACATCATAACTCCCGAGCATACGACGGGAAGTCAGCTTTTCTTCCGTGATAATATAATCCCGATGGTTCAGGGAAAGAACGTTCTGGTTCTTGCTGCATCGGTTACGACGGGTTATACCGCAAATGCGGCTGTTGAAGCAATAAAATATTATAATGGAATAATATCCGGCGTCGCTGCTATATTTGCGACGATGGACGAGTGTGCCGGATACCCCGTGCGCTCGGTGTTTGACACGAGAGACCTTGATGGATACGCTACCTACCCGTCTCACGAATGTCCGTTCTGCAAAGAAGGAAAGAAAATAGACGCGCTTGTCAACAGCTTTGGTTATTCTAAGCTGTAAATAAAAAAGAACCGAAATTTCGGTTCTTTTTATATTTTGATGTCAAATCTGTTGTGACAGCAGGGGCAATTTACAGTATGCTTGCCCTTGACCTTCGGCAGACGCAGTACGTTTTTACACTTTTTGCATTTCTTGTAAACGTGAGTTTTTCTGTCGCGCCATTTGTTGCGGCGAAGCTTAAAAAATCCCGTGAATTTTCTTTTTATTTTTAGAAATGCCGCGTTTTCCTTTTGCCTTTTGTATATGTTTCTTGACATTGAGCGGAAGACGGTATACACTATAAGTGCCGTTTCAAGTACAGAAATTATAATTGACCCTATAAAAAGATTTACTAAAACGAGGATAATACACAGTATCCAAATGAAATTGCAGAGATTGTCAAAGCCGTTTCTGCCGTACATAAACATTGCGACGCGCTCACGGAACGGGCGTTTTTGCTTATAAGCTTTATTCTTTTTCATAAAAATTCCTCTGTTGTTCTTTTTTCTGTATTTATTTTAGCATATAAATGTGATAATTACAACATAATTAAATGAAAAAACGGTGACGCAATAAAAAAGTCTTTCCTCGGAAGAGAAAAGACTTTTTTGCTTAATCTTTGATTTTTATGATTCGTGAGCTGTTAAGCAGTACGACAAAAGCACCGAGATTGTGGAATATCGTTCCTGCAAGAGCGCTGATGATACCGAACGACGAAAGTCCTATCATAACAACGCTGATTCCCATTGAAAGCGCAAGGTTCTGATAAATTATCGCCTTGGTTTTCTTCGCAAGCTTGACCGAGAAGGGAATATTGAGCAGATTGTTATTCATAAGGGCAATGTCCGATGACTGTATCGCAAGGTCGGAGCCCATAGCTCCCATCGCTATACCAATATCTGCTTCGCGGAGTGCAAGTGCGTCGTTTATACCGTCTCCGACCGCGAGAACGCTATGCTCATTTTTAAGCTCGTGGAGCTTACTCAGCTTATCCTCGGGGAGCAGCTGCGCGTGAAGCGTATCTATACCAACCTGCTCGCAAATTCGTTTAGCGGGCGCTTCACGGTCTCCTGTCAGCATTACAGCTTTTGAAAGTCCCATAACCTTAAGGC
Organism: Eubacteriales bacterium; assembly: GCA_045589735.1. GTDB lineage: Bacteria > Bacillota > Clostridia > Oscillospirales > CAG-272 > RGIG3994. The sequence goes on from JAZNPQ010000111.1 coordinate 5,647, forward strand.
GTTCGATACTTTCGGTCGCATTTTCACGAAGCGTATCTCCAAAGCAGAGAGCGCCGATCAGCTTACCGTTCAGTGAAACAAAGCTGACAGAGCCGTCAAACTCCGAAACAAAATCATCGGGAATCTCACAACCAAGCTCCTGCAACCATTCACGGCGACCGAAGTTGATTTTTGTGTCACCGTCGGCAGAAATTCCTTCAACACCCTTACCCGATATTTCTTTTACCGAGAAGTCCTTATTATATTCAAGCTCCTTTGCGGCGTTTGCAACAGCTCTTGATGCGGGATGTGTTGATGCCGCGGCAACAGAGGCGGCAAGCGCGAGAAGCTGTTCTTGTTCGATATCACCGTACGGCTCGGCTTTGGAAAGTGAAAGATTACCTTCGGTAATAGTACCTGTTTTGTCGAATACAACAGCATCGACCTCGGTAAGCTCTTCGATGAATTTTGAATTTTTGATAAGTATTCCGCGTTTTGTTGCTGCCGAGAGCGCGGCTATCATAGGAGCTGAGCTGACGAGCATCTGTCCGCAAGGACAGGAGACAACGAGTATCGCTATAGCTTTATTTACGTCTGACGTAATAAGCGCCACTATTGCGGCTATCGCGAGAACGAGCGGTATGTAATAAGCCATTAGCTTATCAATGAGACGGGATTCGGGAATTGATATTGTTTCGGATTTTTCAAGCAGATTAAGAATCTTTGAAAAGGACGTATCAACGTATTCTTTTTCTACTCTTACCTTGATAAGACCGTCAATATTGACAGTTCCCGCATATACCATATCGCCCTCTTTTGCGTGTGCCGGAAGCGGTTCACCTGTGAGTGATTTTTGGTCTATATTGGTCGTGCCGCTGACTATTATGCCGTCTATCGGTATACCGGAACCCGGCTTTACAAGAATCAACTGACCGATTCTGAGTGTTTTTGCGTCAACGGTTACTTCTTTTCCGTCCTCGAGAAGTATTGCCGTGCTTTGTTGCATACGTTTAAGACCTTCGATGACGTCACGGCCGCCCATTATGCTTCGTTCTTCAAGAAGATGAACGATATTGAGAATAAGCGGTATAAGCACCGACAGTACAAGGTCACCTGTAAAATAGCAGGCAATTATAGCTATTGCAACGAGTATTTCCATTGAATTTGTTATATTCTTTGAAAAAATACCCTTTGCCGCCGAAACAAATACGGGAATACCCTCAATAAGAAATCCTATTGTATAAAGCAGGGCAGGTAATATTGTTTTGGTTGGGAATATAACCGAATAGAGAAGTCCGACTGCAAGACACGCTATAGCCAGCGCTCCGCTGACTATTTCGCGCGTCAGCTTTTTCTTTCCGCTCTTTGTTAGATTATCACGTGACAGGGATTCGAGGCTGTTTTTTGCCATATTATCAATATTTTCCATAAATCCCCCTTTATTTAGCAGCAGAGCCTGAGCCTATAACGATTTTTGAGCCGTCGTCAAGCACCATATATATTCTGCCAATCTTTGTGACGGCTTCTGCGACCTTTGCATTGTAAAGACGCGTTTTGACAAGCTCGGGATTTGTCTTGTATTCATTTGCAACACCCCAAAATTCGGCAAGAGCTGTATTTGCAGCGGATATTGTGCTTGATTTTTCGGTGTTTGCATTTGCTATTGCGGTAGCCTTTTGCGATTCGGCAGAAGGAATCAGATTTTCTCTGTAAAGCTCTGCTTCTTCAATAAGAGTTGCTGCATTAACGGTTGCGGAGTTGACCTGGTCATATATATCCTTGACCTCCGTCGGCATGCTTACGTTTGTAAGCTCGACGACGCTGAGCATAACTCCCGCATCCATATTACTGAGCTTTTGCTGTGCTTTTTGCATGATTGCCTGTGAGTAGGCGTCCTTGCCCGAGGTCAAAAGCTCATCGACACCTGTCTTTGCGGCTTCCTCAACCATAGCAGAGCTTACAAATGCGTTTATAAGGCTTGTTATATCCTTTACGTTAAGCGTATATGCCACGGGGTCGGATATTACATATTTGACCGATGCGCTGACGATAGCGATATTATGGTCGCCTGTAATAACGTATCCGTTGTTACGCATTGTGGTCATATTTCCATTGGTGTAGTGTGTTGTCACGGTTTGCTCCATAACACTTCCGGTGGGAACCATTACTACCTTATCGATTATATAAGGAAATGCGAGAAGAAGTCCCGGCTCGTGAACCTGTTCCTCATACGAATCGCCTACAAGCTTTCCAAATCGGAATACAAGGGCGACGTTTCCGCTTTTTACTATTTTTACACCCGAAAACGCGATTACAAGCACTATAATCACGACAAGCACGATAAAGCACTTTGTCAGTGTATTAAGTATGTCGGAAACAAGAGATTTTTTCTTTGCTTTCATTATCCGTTGCCTCCACCGGAGCTGTTAGCTCCGTCTGCCTCTATGAGTGCGTATATAGAGGTAATGAGTGCTTCACGGTCTTCCTTCGGAAGCTTTGCGAGGATATAGCTGAGGTCGTGCAGTACAGTGTTGGAATTGGTCTCGTCAAGACTGTTTCCGTATTCAAACAGCACGTTGAAGGGATATTCGTCGGCTTTTACGACAAGAACTGTGCTCTCCCCGACAGATGCTACCACGCTGTCAAGCTGCTTTAAGAACTGATAAAGCTCAAGATTTTCTGCCTGTGCTGCGGCGTATATCTTTGCCACTTCTGCCTCGGTCTCAGCCTTGATCGTCGCGGCTATTGTTGTTCCGTCCGCGATTATCTGCGACGCTTCGGAATCGGCAGATGAGGTTATCTCGTTTGCCTTGCGCTGTGCTTCAGCCATTATCGCGTCTATTTCCTTCTGACGCTCGGCTCTCATCTGCTCGAAAACGCTTTGCAGGTTTGTATCGGGAAGGGAAATACGGAGAATGCTTACGTCAGAGACCGATATGCCGTATTTTGTAAGACATACGTCACCTACTCGCTTTTCTATCTCGTCTTGGATTTCTACGGTTTTTATCTCATTTTTGTCAAGCGAAACAAGCTGTGAGAGGTTATACGCTCCCATTACGCTGTTTGTTGCACTGAACACCTGGTCGTTGAGATACGTGTCAACCTTACCCTGTGAGCCAACGCTGTTATGGTAGAGTATCGGGTCGGATATTTCCCAAACAACATAGGATTGAAGAATGACGTTTCTCTTGTCATTCGTGGTGGTTTCAATGTAGTTTGCTTCAAGATACTGCGCTCTGTGATCATATGTTACTACTGTCTCAAAGGGCCATGGAAGTCTGAAATAAAGTCCTGCTTCATTTATTTCCTCGCGTACAGCACCGAATCTGAGAATAACGGCGCAGTTGCCTTCCTTTACTTCACAAGTGAATCCGAAATAAAAGACGAGCAACAGAATAACCGCCGCGATGAATATTTTTAGGATTCTGAAATGTACGTTCGATTTCTTTTTTTCTGTTTTTACTGTTTCTTGGTTGTTCATATATGTACCTCTTTGTTTTACTCGATGGGTGCGACGTTTCCAAAGTAGATGTTTGATGCGTCTATACCCTCGCCGACTATAACTATTCTTGCGTTTCCGTAAGCTTTGGTTATTGCGCTTAGGTATTTATAGTATCTGTACGCCGACGGATCTACCTTGTCGGCTTCGACACTTGCCATAAATTCCGAAACGCCGGCGTGGGCGGCAGCAATATTTGTGTATTTTTCTGCGTATGCATTTTGTTCTGCCGTATAAGCTGTCTTTTTTGCTGACTCAACTGTTACGGTTGCCTGAGCCTCGGCGACGTATATCTTGCTTTGCGCGTCGATTCCTGCGCTTATGCTCTTCTGATATACCTCAGCGACCTCGACCGGCGGATGTATGCTTTCGAGAACAACACTTACAACGTTTATTCCAGCGTTGTATTTTGCTATTTCCCCTATAAGCTCGGACTTGAAGCTTTCGGCGAACTGACTTCGGTCAATCGAGAGTATTGAATTGAGGTCTGTTGCGATGGTTCGTTCGGTTATCAGCTCATACGCCTTTGATTCAAGCAGCTTGTCGGGTGCGGCGCTTGCTTTGAGATAGGCTCTGAGGTCAGAAATATTGTACTCTATTCTGAGATTTATTGAACACAGCTCGTTGCCGCTTCCCATAAGGAGCTTGTACTCACTGTTACCGTGATTACCCGTCCAGGTGTTGTCGGTGCGTTCGGCAGAGGTGTATCCTATCGTTATTTTGTTTACTGTGTCCGTATTGTAAATTTCGACCTTGTCAAACGGCCACGGTAAAGTCAGATGCAGACCCGGCTCAAGCGGCTCGTCTCTGAGCTTGCCCATACGGTAATGCGCGCCCTCTTGATAGGATTCTATCTGTACTATTCCGGTTGCAAGCCAGAAGAGCAGAGCTGCTGATATAATGGCATAAGGAATAAGCTGTTTAATAAGCTGCATGCTCCAAAGAGAGCGCATTGTAATACCTGTGTTCTTTTCAAGATAGGAAAGAACGCCTGTATCCTTCGAGTGACTTACAAAAGGAACGGGTATGCTTATATCGGGTGTGTTGAAAAATTCCTTACGTATAAGCTTTACTGCAAACGAACCTATAATAAACACCGTTTCGTAGCAAATAACCGCGCAAAGCGCGTAAACGAGTATCTTTTGAGCTTCGTAAACTCCGAGCAGCTTAAGGATTACGGATAGGCTCAAAAGAAGTACCGTAAGCTGTGCTACGCCGAATGCCGTTGACAGGTTGTGGAGAACATTGTCGAGGTAATCGTTCTTCTCGCTTTTTGCAAAGCTGCACCATTTTCCGAAAATGATGAAAAGCACGAACATTATGACAAGGACCACAGGAGAGATATATGTGAGCTTATATACCGAGGTTACCCGTTTAGTCATTATCCAGAACACGATATGTACACCGACGGTAAGTATTGGTATAAGAAGTAATATTACCGTTTTTCGTGTCTTGTTAAAAAGTGTCGCGACAGCTCTTCCGAAAGCGCAGAGCTTTTTTAAAACCGATTTAAAAAAGCTTGGCTTTTCTTCACCGCTTTCGGTTTTGTCTTTTGTCGGTATCTCATTACCGAACAGTAAAAGTATTAGATTGAGAGCTACCGGCAATAGCAGAACAAACATTGCAAGCATAAACGGGAGATATTTTGTGACAGAATTCATTATCAAAAGCACCGACACCGTCACAGCAAGCAGGATTATCGAGCAAATTGCGGCGAGTATTCTTTTTTTGTTAGTTTTCATTCTGATTTTCTCCGTAGATTTTTATAGCATCCTTGAGACGGAAGTTAGAGCTTGCGTCTCCGTCATAGGTTATTGCATTGAATTGTTCTTCCGTACCGCTATAAAAGACCATGATAAGAGACATACAGTTTGAGAATGCATATTGGTCTATTGTGGTAACCGTTGCGGGCATATCTATCGTTTTGACCTTCGAACAGGATTCAAACGCGCTTTCTCCTATCTTTTTCAGTGATTTTCCAAGCTTTAATGCGTTTATAGAATAACAGTTACTAAAAGCACTGACGCCTATCTGCTCAAGTGAATCCGGAAAGCTTGCCGAAACAAGCTCATAGCAATCCGAGAAGGCAAATTCGTCGATAAGCTTTACGTTTTGTCCGAATTCAACACTTACAAGGTACTGACATCCCGAAAAAGCCGATGCTCCGACAGACAGGACGCTGTCGCACATTGTAACGCTTTTTAGTGATTCATTAGCGGTGAATGCCGCGGAAATATGTCTTATACCGTCGGGAATAGCTACGTGGGATTCTTTTCCTTGATATTTTATAAGCACGCCGTTTCCGACAGTAACGAAGTCGTCAGACTGCGCCTTTAGCCATTGTGTCTCACCGAATGCGTTATACCCGACCGACCAAAGTTTATTTCCAAAGGTTACCGAATTGAGATATTGACAGCTATAAAACGCATATGCACCGAGCTTTTCAAGCGATTCGTTCAGGGTTACAGAAGTGAGTCTTGCAGGACCCGAATTCTGAGCTATTTGTACGTCGGAAGGCATAAACACCGCATAATCTATCTCGACTACAGTGTGACCGTTGATATTATCCGGTATTGTCAGATTGGATTCGGAGCCGCTGTATCCGACGATTATTGCCGTACCGTCATCAAAAAGCCGATATGTATAATAACCGTATTCAAGAATTTCGGTTCCCGAAAGAGTCCTGCTTGGTATCGTGAAATTTGTATCCGTCTTTTTTTTGCAGGAAGAACAGGATGCAAGTGTTGGCAGAAGCATAATTACGGTAAAAAGAACCGAGAGAAGCTTTAAAATTTTATTATTTATCTTCATAATAATCACCTCATGTTCATGGCTTTACCGAATAGTTTACGGTAGCTGAGAAAACCTTGTCGTTTCCTTCTTCGAAAACTATCTTGTTCCATTTTTTTGGAGAACTCGCATAATTGACGGATGTTAGAGCCTTACAGTCTGAAAACGCATTTTTGCCGACGGTTTCGAGAGATTTCGGAAGGTATATCTCCATAAGGCTTTTGCAGGATGAAAATGCGCCGGATTCGATAGTCTCAACCTTTGCGGATATTGTTACACGAACAAGGTTTGTGCAGCCGATGAAAGCTGAGTTTCCTATTGTTTTTACCTTGTTTCCAACAACTATACTCTTGATATTTTCGTTATAAGCAAAAGCGTTTGATATAAATTTTACGCCTTTTGGAATCTCAACGTGAGCGGAGTTTCCGTTGTATTTGAGCAGTATACCGTCACCCACAACAACAAACTCATCGGTTAAGCTGTTAAGCCATTCCGTATCGTCAAAAGCATAGCTTCCTATGCTCTTGATCTTTTTGGTTAAGTTTACTGTTCTCAAGCTTTCACATCCTCTGAAAGCGCCCTGTCCTATAACGCTTGTCTCTTTATTAAGCTCTACATACGGGAGTGAGATACACATTTCAAATGCCGATTCGGGGATCTCTTTAATTTTTCCAAACTTTACATTTGAAAGGCTTGAGCAAAAGGCAAAGGCGCTATTGCCCAAAACGACATCGTCGGGAATTGATACCGATGAGAGCGATTCACAATAATAAAAGGCTTCCTTTCCTATAACTTTCAGATTTTCCGAAAAGTTAAAATACGAAAGAGAAGAACAGTTTAAAAAGGCTCCGTCTTCTATCACCTCAATAGAATCTGCATTTTTTATCTCACAAAGATTGACGCAAAGCATAAATGCCATACTTCCTATAGTTTTAAGCTCGGACGTAGCATTGACGCTTAAAAGATTTCTCGCGGATGAAAAGGCTCTTTGCGCGATAGTGGAAACATTCTTTCCAAGCTTTACGTACAGTATGTTTTCATTTGAATCAAACGCCTTTTCACCGATAGTCGTTACGGGATACCCGCCAAGTGTATCAGGAATGGTTATAGCATACTCCTTTAGAGTACAGCCTGTTACGGTTGCCGTATTGTTTTCGTATACGTCGTATATAAAACCGTTTTCTTCACGCCCTGTTTCTACTACTGCGTATACTGTGTTATCCTCAAACATTCCGCAAGAAAAGACAGACGTCATTACTACGGCAAAAAGACATATCAATACTATAGCTTTTATTGATTTCATGTGCTTCTTCCTTTCATATAATATAAATATAGTTATACACATACATAATATCACAAAATGTTTTTGATGTCAATAAAACAGCCTATGCTGTCACATTTTTTTTACAAGTTGTTTTATTAATAGGATATAAATGTAAAAAATACTGTATGACCGTAGCCATACAGTATTTTGAATATTATTTTTTTGCTTTTTGTGCTTTTTTTCGCAGACTTTTAAGCTCGTCTATAAACGTATTAACATCCTTGAACTCACGGTAGACCGATGCAAAACGCACGTAGGCAACGTCGTCAAGAGCCTTGAGCTTTTCCATAGCCATTTCGCCTATCTGAGCGGTCGTTACCTCGTTTACGAGATTGTTGAGAAGCTCGGATTCAATATCGTCGGCAATTTTTTCGGGATCTATGGGACGCTTTTGACACGCCTTATAAAGACCCGAAAGCAGCTTTTGCTTGTCGAAGAGTTCTTTCGTTCCGTTCTTCTTAAGTACGGTT
>JAZNPQ010000112.1:0-6154 GCA_045589735.1 Eubacteriales bacterium
AATAGTGTTGCGGAGGCATAGCTCAGTTGGTTAGAGTGCATGCTTGACATGCATGAGGTCGCTGGTTCGAACCCAGCTGTCTCCACCAACAAAAATAGAACATTTGTCTACTGACAAATGTTCTGTTTTTGTTTATCCAAGCCGCAGGCTTGGTATATCATCGCCGCACAACGTGCGGTGTATATCATCAAGGGCGGCTCGCCGCCCTTGTATCTCATCACGCGCCAGCGTGCATCCTCCTGCGGCTTGATGATATACAACACTCCGTGTTGATGATATGCAATTCCTACGGAATTGATGATATGCAAGGCTACGCCTTGATTTTTGTCTGAAAGTGTGATACAATGATAAAACAAGGAGGGATAATATGAAATTCAAAGGAAGAAACGGTGGGACGGCTGTGGCTATACGAAATCATATTATGTTGTTTAGGGCGTTTCTAATTACCTTACTTATAGCACTTATCCCAACTATAATTTTCATATGCATAAAAAATCCATATTTTTGGGTCTTTTTAATTCTTCCTCTCATGCTTTTGGCAATTTCTTATATTGTTTTTTTCTTTTCAAAACACGATGATCGTGTGTTTTTGAGTAATCAAAAGAAGGATCATATATTTGAAATCAAGAACAACTCTCTTTTTAAGGATGGTAAGGAAATTAAACTGATTCAATCCTTAAAAATATATCGCTACAAGAAATTTTTGTATATGGAAACATCGCACTCTATGTTCGTCATCAAAAATACAGATTTTATATCGGGCGACAGAGAAAGTTTTTTAAGTTGGGCAAAATCTTTCGATATACGGATATTATGTGGATACTAATAGGATATAAGGACACCTTTTGTTCGTTTTTACCCTTGTTCAGATACCTTTTATCACGTTTAAGGCAACAAAAAGAGAACATTTGTCTACCGACAAATGTTCTCTTTTTGTTTATCCAAGCCGCAGGCTTGGCATATCATGGACCTATGTGCTGTATCTTATAACGCGCCAACGTGTATCTACCTGCGCCTTGATGAGATACAATGCTTTATAATGTATTTTAGTTTTTATACGAGCATCTGAAGCTCATTCATTTTTTCTCTTGTCGGCTCGGGCAGATGACCGAACGGGAAGGGAATGCCGAGCTTTTCATACTTCATACTGCACATTTTTTTGAAAGGCAGAAGCTCGACTTTATCGACACAAGAAAACCGTGACACAATTCCCGACAGCCGTTTTATATTTTCCACATTATCATTAAGCGTTGGAATTATGACCTGACGAACTGTTGTCGGTATTTTCTTATTATCAAGATATGAAAGAAAATCAAGAACACACGAAAGGGAACAGCCTACGTGCTTTTGGTAAAGTGCTTCGTCTGTGTATTTGATATCGAGCAGAACTCTGTCGGTAACGTCAAGCAGAGCCTTTACGCTGTCGTTAAATATACTCCCCGACGTGTCAAGGCAGGTGTTTATTCCTTCCTTTTTGCACAGCTCAAACAAATCACGCACGAAATCCGCCTGAAGCAGGGGCTCACCGCCCGAAACGGTTATTCCGCCGTCCTCACCGAAATATTCTTTGTATCTGACCGCCCTTGAAGCTATTTCATCGGCGGTCATTTGCTTTCCGTCCTTTATTTGCCAAGTATCGGGATTGTGACAGCAGCCGCAACGAAGATTACAGCCCTGCATAAAGACCACGAACCTGACACCCGGGCCGTCAACCGTTCCAAGACTTTGAATCGAATGTATAATACCCTTTTCGGACATATTACATATTTTCGTGGAAGGTACGGCTGATGACCTCTCTCTGCTGCTCACGTGAAAGCTTTGCGAAGTTTACTGCGTATCCCGAAACACGGATAGTAAGGTTGGGATATGATTCGGGGTCCTCGTATGCCTTCATAAGAGTTTCGCGGTTCATTACGTTGACGTTAATGTGATGCGCTTTCTTTGAGAAATAACCGTCGAGAATAGAAACGAGATTATTAACTCTTTCCTCGGACGTTCTTCCAAGCGCGTCGGGAGTTATCGAGAAGGTGTTTGAAATACCGTCACGGCAGTCGTCATAGCTGAGCTTTGCGACCGAGTTGAGAGACGCGAGCGCGCCGTTTTCCTCTCTGTTGTGCATCGGATTTGCGCCGGGAGCAAACGGGGCGTGTGCTTTTCTTCCGTCGGGCGTTGCCGCGGTGTTTTTGCCGTACATAACGTTTGACGTAATAGTAAGCACTGAAAGAGTATGCTCGGCGTTTCTGTATGTCGGAGTTTTGCGAAGCTCGGTGATGACCTTGTGGGTCATATCCCTTGCTATAAGGTCAACTCTGTCGTCATCGTTTCCGAATTTCGGGAAATCACCGACGGTTTCAAAATCAACGATAAAGCCGTTATCATCCTTTATCGGACGTACGTTTGCATATTTTATCGCGCTGAGCGAGTCTGCAACGACCGAAAGACCGGCAACACCGAACGCCATAAACCTACCGACCTCGGTATCATGGAGCGCCATCTGTATTTTTTCGTATGCGTATTTGTCGTGCATATAGTGGATTACGTTCATTGTATTGACGTAAAGTCTACTCAGCCAAGCGACGTAAATGTCAACACGCTTCATGACCTCGTCGTAGTCGAGCTTTTCACCTTCAAGAACAGGCATCTGCGGACCTATATGCATCGCGCTTGAGGTGTCGTAACCGCCGTTTATGGCGATAAGCAGTAGCTTTGCGAGATTGCAGCGAGCTCCGAAGAACTGCATCTGCTTTCCTATTTTCATAGCAGAAACGCAGCAGGCGATAGCGTAATCGTCACCGTAGATCGGACGCATAACGTCGTCGTTTTCGTACTGTATCGAGTCTGTGTCAGCCGAAACCTTGGCGCAGAACTTTTTGAAGTTTTCGGGAAGCGAAACAGACCACAGAATAGTCAGATTCGGTTCGGGAGACGAGCCGAGAGTATAAAGGGTATTAAGCATACGGAAGCTGTTCTTTGTAACGAGAGTTCTTCCGTCCTCACCCATACCGCCGACAGCCTCGGTTATCCACATGGGATCACCGCCGAAAAGCTCGTTGTATTCGGGTGTACGAAGGTGACGCGCGATACGGAGCTTTATAACAAAATCGTCCATAAGCTCCTGCGCACCCTCTTCGGTAAGTGTACCGTTTTCAATATCGCGTTCAATATAAATATCAAAGAAGCTGCTGACACGACCGAGCGACATCGCCGCGCCGTTCTGCTCCTTGATAGCGCCGAGATAGGCAAAATACGTCCACTGTATAGCCTCGCGCGCATTTTTTGCGGGCTCGCTGATATCACAGCCGTATATAGCCGCCATATCCTTAAGATAACCGAGGAATGCTATCTGCTGATAAAGCTCTTCGTCAAGACGTATGGTTTCGGCGTTAAAATCCTTTTCGGAAAGATTTTTCTTATCCTTTTTCTTCTCCTCAATAAGACGGTCAACACCGTAAAGCGCGACACGGCGGTAGTCACCTATAATACGGCCTCTGCCGTACGCATCGGGGAGCCCCGTTATAACGTGACATTTTCTTGCTGCGCGCATCTCGTCTGTGTAAGCGCGGAAAACGCCGTCGTTGTGAGTGGTGCGGAATCTGAATTCCTGCTCGACCTTTTCACTGAGCGTATAGCCGTACGCCTCACACGCCTGACGCACCATTCTCATACCGCCGAAGGGATTGACACCTCTCTTTAGCGGTCTGTTTGTCTGCATACCGACGATAAGCTCATTCGGCTTGTCTATGTATCCTGCGGAATAGCTTGTAAGAGAGGATACGGTATTTGTATCAATATCAAGAACACCGCCGTACTGACGCTCAAGAGTGAAGAGAGTCTGAACCTTTTTCATAAGAGAGCTTGTACGCTCTGTAGGGCCGCACAAAAATTCGGCGTCACCCTTGTATTCTTTATAATTCTTTTGAATGAAGTCGCGTACGTTGATCTCATCCTGCCAAGCACCCGCGACAAATCCGTTCCAATTTGAATGTTGCATTTTGTACCTCCAAAGCTTTCTGTATAATAAAAATAATGTAAACAAAAAAGAAAAAAGACAACCTGAATACGTTCTGCATTCAAAGTTGCCCAGACGGTCGGCGTCTATTTTCTGCATTCCCCCGCGGTGACCCGCGTTTCCGTCAGTTATGCAGAACTTACTATAATATATTATACACGTTTTTAATTTTTTGTCAACCGATTTTTGAAATTAAAAACCAAAAAAGTATTGGAAGATATTGTTCCTTGATTTGTGGGGCTTCCTGTGTTAGAATAAATACGTAAATTTTCGCGATTTTACAATTCCAAACAAAAGACTGCAGTCAGAAAGGATCTGATTTTGAAAAGAATTATTGCTATATTTCTAATTGCTATCACACTGTTTTTATGTGTCCCGCTGACCTCGGGAGCGGCATCGTATATAAACGTATACATAGACGGACAAGCCTTTGGCGGAGACGTGCAGGTAAGAAATAATACCACGTACGTCGGAATCAGAAGCTTTTCGACGGCGATGTATCCGTCGGCTGACGTCACTTATAACAGCGGCGCAAGAACACTCACGGTAAAGACCGACAGGCTGACAATGACGGCGAAGGACGGCAACAGCTACATAGAGGCAAACGGAAGAATTTTATATTACGACCAACCGATATTTATGCTGAACGGAAGAATGTACGCTCCGATACTCCAGATTTACAAGGCTTTCGGCGCGGGTATAAAATGGAGCGACGCAAAGCGCGGATTCCTTGTCACGAGAGGAAGCGGCGGTATCGCGTCGGGTACAGGCTATTACAGAAGCGACGAGGTCTATTGGCTTTCGCGCATCATAAACGCGGAAGCAAAGGGCGAGCCGATGAAAGGGAAGATAGCCGTCGGAAACGTAATACTAAACAGAGTGAGGTCAAGCTCATTCCCAAATACCATATACAGTGTCATATTCGATAAAAAATTCGGTGTGCAGTTCACACCTGCGGCAAACGGAGCGATATACGAAGCGCCTAATCCCGACAGTATAGCCGCCGCCAAAATATGCCTTGAAGGATATACGGTGAGCAACGGCATACTTTATTTTGTGAATCCGACAAAATCACCTAACAGCTGGGCGAGCCGTAACCGCGCTTATTACGGCAAAATAGGAAATCACGCTTTTTACTATTAAAATAAACATACGGGCGGTCTCAATTTTATTTTGAAACAGTCCGTATTTAATATGCCTTTTATACGTTTACAAAAAATTAACAGAATATATACACGTATATATATATTGCACAGGACGCGTTCACAATTGGTTCACGATTGTATGATAAAATAAATTATCGTTCGGTAATTGTACGAATTTTTGAAGAAAATTCACAAAAACCGAAGAAATATTTTTTAAAAAAGGAGAACCCAGACAATGATTAAGAAAATCATTACCCTTGTCGTTTGTCTTGCACTTTGCGTTTCGTGCATTGCTGTTGGTGTTATAAACCAAAAAGCAGATGATACGGATATCGCGGCAGCGGCAGACGGCGCGATCAGCGGAGCTGATCTTGTAAATGCGGAAGACAACTCCGAAAGTGTACTTACCTTGGTTGAGGCAGGAAAGTACAAACTCAAAGGCAACGTCGAGATCACAAGCAAGACCGACGCTGCGTACACCGAGCTTCAGGTTTTCAACCGTACAGAGGGCGACGCTCTTGAGCTTGACGGTGACGGAAAAACCATCACGACAAGCGTTCCGCTGTTCGAGACTATCGCGAACACCACCATCAAGAACCTCAACATTACAGGTCCCAAAATGACCGTAAATGATGACGATTTTATAACGTCAACATACCCCGGCTTCGGTGTTGTCGCGTGCATTGCGGCGGCTGACGTCAAGTTTGATAACGTTTCGATAGATATAGATATTGAATATATCGGCGGAAATCAAACTCTTGAAAGCTCCTTGGGCGCTCTTGTCGGATACGGAGCTGTTACGGAATTAAAGAACTGCACAAACAAAGGAAACATTACCGTTGAGGTAGCAGCTAAAGCTCATTTTGCTGTTGTTGGAATGGTCGGACGTATTTCATCCGCAATTACCGTAAGCAACTGTATTAATTACGGAGATATAAAAGCAACAGATACCCTCGCAGGCGGTGATTTATACGTAGGCGGTGTTGTAGGGCAGTGCATC
>JAZNPQ010000113.1:0-4292 GCA_045589735.1 Eubacteriales bacterium
GCGTTAAATTCGGATATGACTTTTCCGCGTTTAAAGCCGCAATCGGCTAGTACACTCTCTATTTCGTCCGAACTGAGCGTTTCGTTCCCCGTGACGAAGTCGGATCGTAGCCATGTCGTTCTGTGAGCCAAGGAGTTGAATACAAATTTTGTCTTCCTAAGACCGCTTGGCCTCCGACTTGCGTTAAATTCGGATATGACTTTTCCGCGTTTAAAGCCGCAATCGGCTAGTACACTCTCTATTTCGTCCGAACTGAGCGTTTCGTTCCCCGTGACGCGAATGTCCCAGACCACCCTGCCCGACGCAAAAATTATCATAGCCGCAAGGATAAGACCGAGCCAAAGCCCGTAGCGCTTTCTGTAACGGTACAGAAAACTCGGAAGGCCCGTGGGTTCTTCGGCTTCGGCGCAGATACCCTTTTCCGTGAGTCTGTACATAAGATGTCCTGACGAATAGAGAGTCAGGGTCACGTAAAGTCTGCCGTTTTCGTTTTTCATATTTGTATAAGGATAACGGTACTTCATACAAACACCAAGCAAAGCCGCGCCGTCCTTTTCGTCTACCGATACCCTTCTCGCGCCGAATAACATATTATACAGACCCATTTTCACCCTCCAAAAGCTCAATACACACAATATTACCGCTCACTACCACAGCGCCGTTCGTATAGCTGTCACAGAGAAGTCCGCTTCCGCGTACCGACACAGCGCCGCTGTATATCGCAAGCCGTATCTCTGTGTCGCTGTATCCTAAAATACCGTGACAACCGCCAACAGTAAGATTTTTCTTTCCTCTCATCTCCATATAAAACGACGAGCCGACCTCCGACCAGAATTTTGTGATAAACCCGAATTTGTTTTTCTCCATAGTTATCCTTTCATGTGGAATTGCGGCAGGTTTGGCTTTGCCAAATTACCGCCGGGATTTTTGCGGCAAAAGCCACAAAACACGAAGTTTGAAAATTTATTTTCAAACTTCTCCCTCGTATAAAATCCAATCTTATCACAATATATTTATGTAAAAGGCGGTGATCAAATGACCTCGACTCGTGAAAAATACGGAACACGTACGGCGGCGGTGTTTTTTCCGTCGCTCGTCTCTCTTTTGCTTTTAATACTCTTTATCGTTTGCTCCGACACGGTGAAAAACGCCGTCGGAAATTCATTACGGCTCTCGGTCGCGTCGGTAATACCGTCGGTGTTCCCGTCTGCGATGCTATCGTCTGTACTCGCCGCCGTGGGCGGCGGCGAGCTTTTCGGGAAGCTGACAGGAAAGCCGATATCACGTGTGTTCGGCACCTCGGATAATGCGGCGTCGGCGGTGCTTCTCGGTCTGCTCTGCGGCTTTCCTATAGGCGCTGTCACCGCCTTTGAGCTATACAGAAACCGAACACTCACCGAAAAAGAGCTGTTTCTCACGGTGTCGGTGTCAAGTGTTCCGAGCCCTGCGTTCGTAATAAGCGCTGTTGGCGGCGCGATGCTTGGAAACAAAAGACTCGGTATCCTTCTGTATATCATAATTATTATCTCAAACATTATATCAGCAAGACTTTTTTCACCCAAAAAAGAAAAATGTTACATAGAATACGAAACAAATACTGAAAAAAAAGACTTTATAAGCGCAGTCGTTTCTGCGATTCCGTCTGCCGTTTCAGCGACACTTAACGTCACGGCGTATATAGTTTTTTTCTCGGCTCTCTGCGCCTGTATTACCGACATAACCGCTTTTTTTGACGTTTCAGATACATTCACCTCGGTGCTTCACGGTTTTCTCGAAATTTCGGGCGGTTGTGCAGAAGCGGCGTCTGCGTGCGGTAGTCTTGCTTTTCCAACATGCGCGGCTTTTCTCGGATTTTCGGGTGTTGCCGTTCATTTTCAGATAATTTCGGCAACCGACGGAAAAATACCGCTTAGAAAATATTTCCTCTTTATGCTCACTCGCGGTCTTTTGTGCTTTCTTTTGGCTTTCGCTGTCATTTCGATTCCTTTCGACATATACTTACAATAAGGAGGAATCTAAAAATGAAACCCAACAATAATTATTACTGCACCGCCGCGCTGACCTCGCTTACTTACGCTATGAAGGCGCAAAAGGCGCTCTTCGCGGTAGGGCTTCATTCCGATATAGTCAAGCTCAGCGCGGGTAGCTCAAAACGCGGCTGCGAATACGGCGTACAGTTTCCGTGTGAGCTTGAAGAACAAATAAAACGCGCTCTGCGCTCATCATCTATCGGTGTACGCAGGTACCTGCGCGAGGGGGGCGAGCGGATTTGATCTATCTCGACAACGCCGCGACTACTCTCCCTAAGCCTGCGTCTGTCGTGTCTGCGGTACACGAATGTATAGAAACCTACTGTGGCAATCCCGGTCGCGGCTCTCATCCGCCCGCAAGGATATCAACAGAAAAAATATTCGCCTGCCGTGAAGCCCTTTCCGAGCTTGTCGGTCTTGACAGTCCCGAAAACGTGATATTCACCGAAAATACCACGCACGCGCTCAATACCGTCATAAAAGGCTATCTCAAAAAAGGAGACCACGTGCTGCTGTCGGATATGGAGCATAATTCGGTGCTTCGTCCCGTGTACCGTATGGCGCGAGACGGTGACATCCGCTTCGACGTCTTTCCGACACATCCAACTGATTCGATAGTTGATAGGGTCAGGCGTCTTATACGTAAAAATACTAAAATGATTATCTGCACACACGTTCCGAATATAAGCTCGGCGGAGCTGCCTATCGCCGCGCTCGGTGAGCTTTGCAGACAAAAAAATATAATGTTTACAGTAGATGCCGCGCAATCTGCGGGACATCTTCCCATAGATATGAAGTATATGAATATAGACGCGCTTTGTCTGCCGGGTCACAAGGGACTTTACGGTATTCAGGGCTGCGGCGCGCTTTGCATAAGAGAAGGGATATTACTCGATACGCTTACCGAGGGCGGTAACGGAGTTGCGTCACTTGAAACGGCAATGCCCGACGAGCCGCCCGAACGCTATGAGTCGGGAACGCTTCCGACACCGTCTATTGTCGGTCTGCTTGAAGGTATAAAGGAAGTAAAGCGCATAGGTGTTGAAAGCATTGAGCGTCACGAAAAGGAGCTGTGGCAATACGCCTGCGAAAAGCTGCTGCGTCTCGGTAAAATTACCGTTTATGAACCGAGGCACAGCGGCTCGGTGCTTCTTTTCAATCTGTCGGGTATGTCGGCTGACAGCGTAGCGTCGGCTCTCGGCGAACGTGATATCTGTGTCAGAGGCGGTTATCATTGCTCGGCGCTCGGTCACAGAACACTTGGAACAGAGAGAGGCGGCGCGGTTCGTCTCGGTTTCGGTATTTTCAATACAAAAGACGATATAGACGCGCTCATCGACGCTCTGCGCGGAATAAAGGACAACCGAGGAAGAATATAATTGACACAAATAAACCGAAAGGTACGTGTCATTTATGTTTTCAAAGCTTTTATCCCTGCTCGGAAATCTAACAAGCATCATTCTCGGCATAGGTACGCCGCAAAATTTTCCGCCACCTCTGTCACCCGAACGTGAAGCCGAATGCTTTTCTCTTATGAAAAAAGGGAGCGAGGCGGCGAGAGAGGAGCTGATACTCCACAATCTCCGTCTCGTTTCCCACATTGTTCGTAAATATTACTCAAGCGTAAAAAATCAGGACGACTTAATCTCAATAGGCTCAATAGGTCTTATCAAGGCGGTCGATTCGTTTGATGAAAAAAACGGCGTACGCTTTGCAACGTACGCATCAAAATGTATTCAGAATGAAATACTTATGTATTTCCGTTCTCGTAAAAAGCTAAATAACGAGGTATCCATAAATGATACCATCGACGTTGACCGCGACGGAAATCCCCTCACCTATATAGACGTTATAAGCGTTGAGGATAACACCGACGAGGAGCTTGACCGAAAAATACTGTCGGGTAAGGCGATACAGCTCGTAAATACGATACTGACCGAACGAGAACGCGAGATAATTGCCCTCAGGTACGGTCTTTTCGGGGTAAAAAAGCCGCTGACACAGCGTGAGGTCGCGCTTAAGCTTGGTATCTCTCGCTCCTACGTCAGCCGACTTGAAAAGGGAGCGCTTGAAAAATTACGCAAGCAAATGGGGGAATAGGCTTTTATTATTACAAAACGCACCGACAAATTAAATTTAAAGCGGTAAATTGGGATTTGTCGAACTGACAGCGCGAAGCGTTTGAAGGTTTTTGCGTCGCTTTTTGCAAAAGGCGCCCGCTGCTCCAGCGCGCGTGCGCTGCTCGCCTCCGCAGAGGCGAAA
>JAZNPQ010000114.1:0-3121 GCA_045589735.1 Eubacteriales bacterium
CACCGATTGCGTCCGTGCAGTCGGTGAAAGGTGAATAAACACTTTGGATAAACCATTTATTTTTGAAAATTTTTGAAGATTCCTAAGGAACTTTTTCTAAAAAGTTCCTTAGGCAGAGCGCGAGACAGCGGCTCGCACAAAAAAACACAACTCACCGATAAATCCCAATTTGTCGAGGAGGCTTTGTCACAAAATTTAATTTGTTCATAGGTGGGATTATGTGACTTTGTCACGGAAAAACCTTTCCGAAAAGTATATAATAAAGACACAAAAGGAAAACATATATTATATATTGAAGAAAGGAATTTATACTATGTCAGCATTAAAACTTAACAAAAATAATTTTGAATCTGTAAGATCAAGCGAAAAGCCCGTCCTTCTCGATTTCTTCGCCGAATGGTGCGGTCCCTGCCGTATGGTAGGTCCTATCATCGAGGAGATTGCAGAGGAAAGAAACGACATCGTTGTCGGAAAAATAAACGTAGACGAAGAGCCTGAGCTTGCGTCCGAATTCGGTGTGTTCAGTATACCGACGCTCGTTGTAATGAAAAACGGCAAGGTAGCAGTAAGCTCCTCGGGCGCAAGACCCAAGGAGCAGATACTTGAAATGTTAGAGGGTTAATGAACGCAGGCGTTTTTTATCGAGTATTCTGATACCGCCGCGTGACGTTTCAACGATACCCTCGGAAACAAAATATTTAAGCATACGCGACACGACCTCACGGGCGGAACCCATGTATTTGGCGATCTGCTCGTGAGTCAGCTTTACTATGTCCGTACCGCTTTTTGCCGTTTCATCAAGCAAAAAGATTGCAAGGCGCTTATCCATACTCATAAACAGTATCTGTTGCATTACCCACATAACGTCGGAAAAACGGCTGAGCGCGGTCTCAAGCGCAAAAATCTTTGCGTCGGGCATTCGTCTTGAAACGTCCTCGTACGCGCAACCGCCGAGAACAACGCAATCGCTGTTTTCCTCTGAATCCACAAAAACGTCAAAGGTAACGGTTTCAAGCACGCAGGACGCCGACAGCATACACATGTCTCCCGGGAAGAGGCGGTAGAGCGTTATCTCCTTTCCGTCCTCGGACAGAATATAGAGACGCAGACTTCCGCTTCTTATTAAAATTACACCGGTACATTCGTTTCCGTTATGTATGTTTGTGCCTTTTTTGAATTTTATGCTTTGTGAGCTGCGCAGAAACAGCTCCTTGTCGGACTCACTCATTTTATCCCAAAAGGGAAAGGTACTTGCGAAAAGTTCTCGATTATCCATAATTTTTCTCCGTGTACTTGATAACTTTATTATACAACCGAAATAAAAAACTGTCAAGAAATTTGAGATAAAGTATGGATTTTTTTAAAAAAATATGGTAGAATATGAGAAAGAAAATATCGGAGAGAAAAATGGAACGTATATATGATATGATAATAATAGGCGGCGGACCTGCGGGATACACTGCCGCAATGTATGCGTCAAGAGCCGGGCTCGATGTTCTGATAATCGAAAAAATGTCAGTCGGAGGTCAGATGGCACTTACCGACATAATAGATAACTATCCCGGATTTGACACGGGAATTGACGGATTCACTCTCGGTATGAATATGCAGAAGGGAGCGGAACGCTTCGGAGCCAAGACAAAATACGCAGAGGTTCTGTCTGTCGAGCTTTCGGGTGATATAAAGAAAATAAAAACGGCAAAGGAAGAGCTGCTCACGCGTACTGTCGTTATAGCCACGGGTGCTGACCCAAGACGGCTCGGTGTCGAAAAAGAGGAGAGCTTTGTCGGCAGGGGAGTGCATTATTGCGCGCACTGTGACGGACGCTTCTATAAGGGTAAAACGGTCGTAGTGGTCGGCGGCGGAAATACCGCTGCGGCTGACGCGCTCTATCTTTCAAGACTTGCGGAAAAGGTCATCGTCGTGCATCGCAGAGACAGCCTCAGAGCCACAAAAATATATCATGACCCGCTTATGAAGGCGGAAAATATTGAATTTATGTGGGACAGTACCGTGGAAGAGCTTTTAACAGAGGAAAGAGTTGTCGGTGTAAAGCTCAAAAATCTCAAAAGCGGAGATGTCACAGACGTTGCGTGCAACGGTGTTTTCGTAAGTATCGGAAGAATACCCGTAACTAAAATATTCGACGGTCAGATCGAGCTTGAAGGCGGCTATATAAAAGCCGACGAAACCACAAAAACAAACATTGACGGTGTGTTTGCGGTCGGTGACGTCAGAACAAAAGAGCTTCGTCAGGTGGTAACGGCAGTGTCGGACGGCGCGGTCGCGGCGCATTTCGCGGAAGAATATTTAATGTGACAAAGTCACAGAAATGTACACCAAAACAGTGTATAATAGAGCCATAATAAAAAAATAAATAATTTTTCGGAGGAAGAAACAATGAAAGAGAACAGATTTTATATTTGCGAGCACTGCGGCAATCTTATAGGAATGATACACGATTCGGGAGTTCCGATGATGTGCTGCGGACAGAAGATGACAAAGCTTGAGCCCGGAACGGTTGAAGCAAGTCACGAAAAGCATATCCCGGTGGTAGAGCTAAAGGGAAGTACAGTTAAGGTAACGGTCGGTTCGGTCGAGCATCCGATGGTCGAGGAGCATAGCATTCTGTGGGTATACCTTGAAACCGATAAGGGCGGTCAACGCAAAGCTCTTGAGGTCGGTAAAGCGCCGATAGTAACGTTTGAGCTTTCGGACGAAAAGCCGATAGCCGTATATGCGTACTGCAATCTGCACGGACTTTGGAAACAGGATATATAAAGAATTATAAATTTAAGGAGAAAGACAATGATGAACGCAAAGGTACGTGAGCTGCTCAATCAGCAGATCAACAAGGAATTTTACTCGGCATATCTCTATCTCGATTTCTCAAACTATTTTGAGGATGCGGGGCTTGACGGCTTTGCAAACTGGTATAAGGTACAGGCGCAGGAGGAAAGAGACCACGCAATGCTCTTCTATCAGTATTTGCAGAACGAAAATCAGAAGGTCACGCTTGAAGCTATCGCAAAGCCCGACAAGGTATTTGATGCACATATAGACGTACTTAAGGCAGGACTTGAGCATGAGGAATACGTAACGTCACTCATAAACGACATCT
>JAZNPQ010000115.1:0-9684 GCA_045589735.1 Eubacteriales bacterium
CCTTTGATACAGGGTCCGGAATGTGTATCTGGTCAAGGTCGTCAGATACCTTTCTGCCTCCCGAACGTACTACCTTTGCGGGAATGCCCACGGCGGTGCTGTTTGACGGAATATCTCGAAGCACAACGGCGCCTGCGGCTATTTTTGAGTTATCGCCGAGCAAAACGGGTCCAAGAACCTTAGCACCTGCGCCGACCATTACGTTATTTCCGAGCGTCGGGTGACGTTTTCCGATGTCCTTACCCGTACCGCCGAGCGTGACACCCTGGTATATGGTACAGTTGTCGCCGATTTCGGTAGTTTCACCGATAACGACACCGGTACCGTGGTCGATAAACAGTCCCTTACCGATAGTCGCGCCGGGGTGTATCTCTATTCCCGTCATATTTCTTGCCATTTGGCTGACGAGTCTTGCCGAAAAGTAATGCTTTGAAAGGTAGAGCTTGTGGGATACTCGATACGCAAGGAGTGCGTGAACTCCCGAATATAGACACAGCACCTCAATACCGCTTTTGGCGGCAGGGTCACGCGCAAGCACCGATTCGACGTCGTCCTTTATTTCGGATATTATTTTTTCTTTGACGTCGGGAAGCCTTGACAGCGCTTTAAGCAGCTTGCCAACGGCGCATTTTTTCTTACATTTAAGGCAGGTTTTTAGGTTCATTGTGAGTCACCTTTCTAAGTTAGCTTTCGTCCTTTTTGATATAGCTTTCAAGCGCTGCTATATCTCTTGAGGAAAGCTTTACCGTTCTGTTTTTGGATTTGTAATCGTAGATGCAGAGCGTGCCGTTCGGCTTTTCGGCGTAATTTGGCGTTATCTTCTCGCCGTCCGCGTTCTGTCCCTTATAGTATATGTCTACGTAGACCGCGAGAGTCAGTTCGTCTACAGAAATACCCTCGAAAACGTAGCGTCTGTAATTGTATACGTTTTTTGTATCGCTTTCGGTATACTTTGCGGTTGGAAAATATCTTTTTTCACTTACCGATTCGGGATGTTCTGCGGCGCTGTAGGCATTGTCGTCGGTACGGTCGGGTGTTTTATCGGTGCTGATTGCGATGGAGATGTCGAACAGATCATCCTCGCGGAGCAGCGTACCCTTTTCAAGACCGAGATCCTTTTCAATATTTCGCAGCGTGCTGTTGTTGTACCTGAAAACTATCTGTATTTCGTCGGCTTCGGGGATTATTGCCACCTGCGTGACCGCAAAATAACCGGAATTGTTTTCGGCTCTTGTTATGTTATTCTGATTTTGCTTGTATATTCTGAGACTTCCGTTTTCCTTATATATATCGTGTACGGTATCTGTGACCGTGAGGTCTTTCATTGATTTTGGGTCTCCCGACGAGCAAAGCCGCCAGATAACGAGAGCGCATATCGAAAATACGAAAATATATACCGTATATTTTAATATCTTCCCTATGACTCTCCAGGTATTGTTTGACACTTTTTAGGTATCCTTTCGGTTCTTTATTTCAAGCAGACGCTTCATAACGCTGTTTTTGTCGCGTCCAAAGAGGTCGTGGAGCTTAACGTACTCGGCGTAAAGCTCGTCGTAGACCTTTTTGTTTTCGGGATTTGGCACGTAAATTTGCTCCATAGAGGTCTGCATATTTTTTATCGAAGAGTCGAGATCATAGCCTGCCGCAGCTGCCGCATATATCGCCCCGGCAAGAGATGAGCTGAGCTTTGATTTCGGTACTTCAAGCTTTACTCCAAGGACATCGGCGAAAAGCTGCATTGTGAAGGGGTCTTTCTTTGCGATTCCACCCGTAGCGATAACTCTCTTTATCGGAACGCCCTCCTTTGCGTGGGCTTCAAATATAACACGAGTTGCAAAAGCGGTGGACTCGATGAGCGCTCTCATAATATCTTCGGGCTTTGTTGAAAGGGTCATACCGACTATCATTCCGGAGAGTGACGCGTCGTTGAGTATCGATCTGTTTCCGTTCCACCAATCGAGCGCAACGAGTCCTGCTTCGCCCGGTTTCTTCTTCGATGCGAGAGAAATAAGATATTTTATCAGAGGTATGTCACGTTTTTGCGCTTCTTTGAGATAAGACTCGGGGGCGATATTTTCAGCTCCCCATGAGAAGAGATCTCCAAAGCAGCAAAGTCCGGACTCGTATCCCCAAAGACCGGGTATAACCGTGTCTTTAAGACTTCCGCAGGTTCCCGGAACACAAGCGAATTTATTCTGTACCATTATAAACGGTGCAGACGTACCGAGAATAGCGACGAGGTCTCCGGGATTTGTTGCCCCGAGTGAAACCGCGGCAATGTGAGCGTCGGGCTGAGGGACGCCTATCACGGTGTCTTCGGTGAGTCCGAGCTTTTTCGCCATCTCGGGACAAAGCTTTCCGCAGCATTCTCCTGAACGGAAAAGCGGTGCTTCGAGCTTATCTTTGACAGCGTTTTTAAGCCTTTCGTCAAGGCACGCGAGAAAATCGGGCGACGGATATCCGACGCCGTCTATGTAAATTGCCTTTGCTGCGGCGAAGGTATAGCTTTTTACAAGCTTACCGACGAGCAGAGACGTAACCCAGTCGCCTGCTTCAACAAAATGATCTGCGGCGCCGTATACGTCGGGGGCTTTATCAAGCGTTTCCCAGAGCTTTGGGAAGAGCCATTCGGACGAGATGCAGCCTCCATAATATGGAAGCCAGCTTTCGTTTCTCTCACGTGCTGTTTCGTTGAGCTTGTCGGCATACGGCTGCGCACCGTGGTGCTTCCAGAGCTTGACGTAGGCGTGAGGCTCTTCTGCGAAGCGCGGGTCTGACGAGAGCGGTCTGAGATCTGAATATATAGGAAGCATAGTACAGCAGGTGAAGTCGATAGATATTCCGATTATATCCTCGGGCGCAACGCCCGAGTCCTTCACGACTCGTCTGATAGAGTCTGTCATAGCGTACACGTAATCCTCGGGGTCCTGAAGCGCGAAGCTATGAGGCAGAGCCTTTCCGCTTGCGGCGAGGGTATCACTCATAACGGCGTGAGGATATTCGGTGACAGCGTCGGTTATTTCCGCGCCGTCGCTGACTCTGACGAGAAGCGACCTTGCGGAAAGACTACCAAAGTCAATTCCTATAGTGTATTTTTCTGACATGTTTGTTCCTCAATTAAAAATATTTTTGCTCTCAACACGGTATGATGACTAATCAACATCGAACTGATTTTTGCTTATAAAGCCTGTTAAAATATTTATCATCGTGCGGTCGGGAGAGAATTTTATCACTGCTTCTTCATCTCCCGAAAGCCTAATGAAATAACGGTTTTTGCTTATCAAATCCGGGCAGTAGTTGTAATGCTTCAGCCCTTTTACACGCTCATGCTGACTTGTCAACACAAGCGTGGAGATGTCATAAACGGATACACGGCAGACGGTAATTTTCCTTCTGAATCTCACCGCCGTGACCGTGAAGTCTGTGCCCGTGTCGGCACGTTCTATGGCATAAATATAATCTGTCAGAACGAATCGCTCTATCACCGAGCAGGACGCTATAAGAAAAAGTATTCCGATACCGATAAGGAGGGACGCGAGCAGTCGGTCGGACTGAAACGGAAGTATCAGCGCAACTGCCGACACGAAGAATATAAGACCGAGCGTAAGTCCCGGCGTTCTGTTCGGCTTCGGGGAGTATTCGTACATCAGAAGAGTCCGCTTATCTTTCCGTTTTCGTCAACGTCGATGCGTTCCGCCGCGGGAGCCTTGGGAAGTCCCGGCATAGTCATAATATCTCCCGTGAGTACGACCACAAATCCCGCACCTGCGCTTATTTTTACGTTCTTGACCGTAACTGTAAATCCGCTCGGCGCACCGAGCTTTGTCGGGTCGTCCGAGAGTGAATACTGTGTTTTCGCGATACATACGGGTGCATTTCCAAATCCGAGAGCCTCGAGCTTTGCTATCTGCTTCTTGGCTGCCGGAAGAATATTTATACCGTCGCCACCGTAGATGCGCTTGACTATGGCTTCAATCTTTTCGGTGATTGAAAGCTCGCTTTCGTAGCTGAAGGAGAAGTCGTTGGGCTGTTCACACAGACGGATGACCTCTTTTGCCATTTCTATGCCGCCGTTGCCGCCGTCAGCCCAAACAGTGGAGAGGGCGACGTTGACACCGAGCTTTTTACATTCCTCGATAACGAGAGCTATCTCGGCGTCGGTATCGGTCGGGAATCTGTTGACCGCGACCATTGCGGGAAGCTTATATACGTCGGTAATGTTTGAAAGATGCTTAAGAAGATTGGGCAGACCGCGCTTCAGTGCGTCAAGATCCTCGTCTCCAAGCTCTGTTTTGAGCTTTCCACCGTGCATTTTAAGGGCGCGTACGGTGGCAACGACGACGACCGCAGACGGGCAGAGACCTGCCATACGGCACTTGATATCAAGGAATTTTTCAGCGCCGAGGTCGGCTCCGAATCCTGCCTCCGTAACGGCGTAATCACCGAGCTTCATAGCCATACGTGTGGCTATTACAGAGTTACATCCGTGAGCGATATTTGCGAAGGGACCGCCGTGAACGAACGCCGGTGTGCCTTCGAGCGTCTGTACAAGATTAGGCTTTAGGGCGTCTTTAAGAAGTGCGCACATAGCGCCCTCTGCCTTGAGGTCTCCCGCTGTTACGGGACGCTCGTCGTAGGTGTAGCCTACGAT
The DNA here is from genome assembly GCA_045589735.1 of Eubacteriales bacterium. Lineage (GTDB taxonomy): Bacteria > Bacillota > Clostridia > Oscillospirales > CAG-272 > RGIG3994. Next base: position 4,652 of record JAZNPQ010000115.1, read on the forward strand.
TATACGAGCAAGACGCGCCTTTAGGTCGCTTATAGAATCGGAAAGACACAGCACAGCCATTATTTCGGACGCGACTGTTATATCGTAGCTGTCCTCGCGCGGTACACCGTTGACACGTCCACCAAGACCGTCCACGACGAAACGGAGCTGACGGTCGTTCATATCAACGCAGCGGTGCCACGTAATACGGCCGGGGTCGATGCCGAGTGCGTTACCCTGATAGATGTGGTTATCGAGCATAGCGGCAAGCAGATTGTTCGCCGCGCCTATAGCGTGAAAATCTCCCGTAAAATGAAGGTTTATGTCCTCCATCGGAATGACCTGAGCGTAGCCGCCTCCTGCCGCGCCACCCTTAATTCCGAATACAGGACCGAGCGAAGGCTCACGGAGCGCGACAACGACGTTTTTGCCGAGCTTTTTGAGTCCGTCGGCAAGGCCTATAGTGGTAGTCGTTTTGCCTTCCCCTGCGGGAGTGGGCGTTATAGCTGTAACAAGGATGAGCTTTCCATCCGTACGTTCGCTGTCGCGGAGCAGGGAAAGGTCAACCTTTGCCTTTACGTTTCCGTAAAATTCAAGACAGTTTTCGGGAATATTTGCGGTTTTCGCAATTTCTGAAATGTGCTTTGGAGTCACAGACTGGGCTATTTCAATATCGCTTCTCATAAATTTTCCGCCTTTTCATAAAATTCTGTTGTTGATTTATTATTATAACACAAAAATCCGATTATTTCAACACTAAAACGCAAAAAAGCAAAATGCACTATAAATGCCGGTGCGCATTGTGCAAAACCCACAATCATTATAATAGTAATTGTAACAATAAAATGAACTTTGCGGATAAACTATTGAAAAATGCGGTCTGAAGAGGTATAATGTACTGACCGACAGGCGAACAATGGTGACACTTTGAAGTAACTTTGTTTTAAGGAAATAATTCTTAAAGGAGAGAAAAATAATGAAGAGATTGCTTTCACTTTTACTCACACTACTTATGATCCTCGGCTCTTTTGTAGCTTGTGGACCCGAAACACCCGACGACACAAAAGAAAAGCCGTCGGAATCAACGAGCGATACCCTCGGTAACGATACCGACCCGTCAGACGCAACGACCAATAATCGCGGCGATGAAACCGACCCTTCGGATTCGACGACCGACCCGTCAGATTCGACGACCGATAACAGCGGAGATACTGACACGACTACAGTTCCCGGAACGACAGAAGGCCCTCTTGGATATGTTCCGGAGCCCGGCTTTGAAACGCCCGACACTATAACCATCAAGCTTGAAGGCGGAAAAGCGAACTACAAGATCATCCGTCCCGAAGATTCGACTTCTGCAAGCGCTGACGTAAAGAAGTCGGGAGATATATCGGCTGTTTTTGCCGACTATATCGGAAAATCTCTCGATTTGGGTACGGACTCAGCGAGAAAGAATGATTCCTCTACTCTCGAAATACTTATCGGAGTTACGGATTATGACGAGACCGCAGCTGTTTTTGACGAAATAAAGTACGGTGAGTACATCGTAAAGGCTGTTGGAAATAAGATAGTTATAATGGGATACACGCCCGACGCAATAGAGCGCGCGGCGGACGAATTTATAGCTCTTTGCCGTTCAAAGCGAGACAGGGCAACAAAGACCGTAACCTTCACAGCGGAAGAGTTTTACTGCAAGGGCTCTACCAACGCCGGACTGAACACGCTTCCCGTTCTTGGCGGTGAGACAAGGGCGGTTTACTATGACGCAGGTATACGCACGACCGGTTCGAGCTGCGATATGATGGTGATAAACGAATCCAACGTAAACCTTTATACCGAATATCTCTCCAAGATGGAGGCTGCCGGCTTTGAGCAGTACGTTTCCACCGAAATGGGAAAGAATAAGTTCGCCACCTACACAAAGGACAGATACGTGGTAACTCTCGGTTATTTCCCTAACGACAAGACTATTCGTGTTACTCTTGAGATCGGTGCGCCCCTTACGGGACTTGAAAGCGAGAACCAATATACTAAGGTAACGACGTCTCAGATCTCGATGCTCGGACAGGAGCTTAGAGGGGAGGACAGCGGATCACAGAACGGACTTTCCGAGCTCATAAGACTTGAGGACGGACGCTTTATCGTTATCGACGGCGGACATAAGGGCACACAGTGGAAAGACGCATTCATTGCCGAAATAAAGAGACAGGCAGCGGAATGCGGCAATGACAAACCCGTAATAGCCGCTTGGATACTCACGCACCCGCACAGTGACCACGATGCTCTTTTCTACGCGCACGCAGAGGAGATGAAGAATAAGGGAATAACCGTTGAAAGAGTTCTTATGAACCCCATAACCTCACAGGCAGAATTGGATAGACTTTATGCTCTCGGTTCAAACTCGGAAAGCATATCACACAAGAGTTCTATCGATAAGTGCTTAACAACGGCAAGCAAAATAGGCGCAACGGTTCATAAGGTCCACGTGGGACAGGTATTCCATCTGGCAAACGCAAAGATTGAGGTGCTCTATACCCACGAATCGCGCTATCCTATCAATATGCCCAATGAAAACGATACCTCTCTTGTAATGAAGATGACCTTCACAGACAGTGCTACAGGAAAAGAAACTACCTTCCTCAGCACGGGTGATGCAACCGGTAATGCCTTTGATAACATCTACAACAACTTCAGTTCTTATATATCTTGTGATATTTTGAGCCTGGCTCACCACGGCGGCGAAACAGGAGGTAATGAAAGAAACACCAAAAATGCGTATCTGTCTGTAGCCCCGACGCTTGCGCTTTGGCCGATAGGAGTACGTGAAGGTATCGGACGTGCGCATAGAAATGAAAACAAGAAGATCGTCAACGACGTGCTTTTCGCAGAGGAGTGTTTAAAGGAGATATACATTGCGGGATACGTTGGAGACACTACGATAATTCCTCTTCCTTACGTTGAAGGAAACGTACAAGGATTCTATATGTGGGATGCAGAGAACGAATGCATATGGGATGTAAAGAACGAAGAAGTATTACCCTTCCCATATGCATAAAGAAAATTAACAAAAAACTGTGCTAAACGGCGGCGATACAGGAGGTAACGAAAAATACACCAGAGATGCGTATATGTTTGTAGCCCCGACGCCTGCGCTTTGGCCGATAGGGGTACGTGATGGTATCAAACATGCGTATCGAAAGGCTAACAAGGAGATCGTCAACGACGTGCTTTTCGCAGAGGAGTGTATACATCGGAGATACTACGATAATTCCTCTTCCTTATACCGTAGGAAACGTACAGGCACATTATACTTGGGGCGCAGCGAACGAAAAACCGGTAGAAATAAATAGGTAATTTTAAATCTAAGCGGCGGCGGTAAACGCCGCCGTTTAGATACATTTTTATAGAAGATAGTATTAAAGGAGACCAAAATTATCCATGGCAATTTATTGTAACGAACCATCAAGAACTTTCAGTGAGTATCTGCTGATACCCGGATACTCGGATGAAAACTGCACACCTGCAAACGTAAGCCTTAAAACGCCGCTTGTTAAGTACCGTAAGGGAGAAGAGGAATGCCCGATTTCTCTTAACATTCCTATGGTATCGGCGATAATGCAGTCGGTATCCGACGATAAAATGGCTATCGCGCTTGCAAAAGAGGGCGGAATGTCCTTCATTTTCGGTTCGCAAAGCATTGAGGCAGAGGCGGCAATGGTAGCAAAAGTAAAAAATTACAAAGCGGGCTTTGTCGTAAGTGACTCCAACCTCAAGCCGGAGGATTCGCTGGCAGACGTTCTTACGCTCTTCGATGAGACGGGACATTCAACTATGCCCGTAACCGATGACGGAACCTCGAACGGTAAGCTTCTCGGTATCGTCACGGGACGTGATTACAGTGTTTCCCGTATGGCGACCGATACGCTTGTAAAGGATTTTATGACTCCTATAGAAAAGCTCATAACAGCCCCCGAAAGCACGACGCTTAAAGAGGCAAACGACATAATCTGGGAGCATAAGCTCAATTCACTTCCTATAATAAATGCCGAAGGTAAGCTTATTTATATGGTATTCCGTAAGGACTACTCGCAGCATAAAAATAACCCGAATGAGCTGCTTGATAAGAATAAGAGATATATGGGCGGTGCAGGTATAAATACACGTGACTTTGCAGAACGTGTTCCCGCGCTTCTTGCGGCCGGAGCTGACGTGCTTTGTATCGACAGCTCGGAAGGATTTTCCTGCTGGCAGAAGAACGCTATCTCGTACATTCGTGAAAAGTACGGCGACAGCGTAAAGGTCGGCGCGGGCAACGTAGTTGACCGCGAGGGCTTCAGATTCCTCGCAGAAGCAGGCGCAGACTTTATAAAGGTCGGTATCGGCGGCGGTTCTATCTGTATCACACGTGAGCAGAAGGGTATCGGACGCGGACAGGCTACGGCACTTATTGAGGTTTGCGCGGCACGTGACGAATATTTCGAAGAGACAGGTGTATACGTTCCCGTATGCTCTGACGGTGGTATAGTTCACGACTATCATATGACACTCGCGCTTGCAATGGGCGCAGACTTTATGATGCTTGGACGTTACTTTGCACGCTTTGACGAAAGCCCCACAAATAAGCTCTTTATTAACGGTACATACGTTAAGGAGTATTGGGGTGAAGGCTCAAACCGCGCTCGTAACTGGCAGAGATACGACCTTGGCGGTAAGAGCTCGCTCCAGTTTGAAGAGGGAGTTGATTCTTACGTTGTGTACGCAGGCTCGCTGCACGAGGGAGTAGAGAAGAGTCTTTACAAGGTAAAGTCAACGATGTGCAACTGCGGAGTAATAACTATTCCCGACCTTCAGAAAAATGCGAAGCTGACACTTGTATCGGCAACGAGTATCGTCGAGGGCGGATAAGTCGGAGGCCAAGCGGTCTTAGGAAGACAAAATTTGTATTCAACTCCTTGGCCCACAGAACGACATGGCTACGACCCGACTTATTCCCGACCTTCAGAAAAATGCGAAGCTGACACTTGTATCGGCAACGAGTATCGTCGAGGGCGGAT
>JAZNPQ010000116.1:0-25637 GCA_045589735.1 Eubacteriales bacterium
CCGCCGCAGATTATCATAACGTCGATCTTATCTTTCATTTTTATGGCTTCGTCAACGTGAAGAACAGAAACACCCTCCGTACGTATTTTTACGCTCTCGGGCGAACGTCTTGTAAAAACGGCGACAAGCTCCATATCGGGATTCTGACGTATGGCAGACTCAACGCCGCGTCCAAGATTTCCGTATCCAACAATACCAATTCTCATATACTTTCTCCTTTGGATTCATAAACAAAAATATTATATTACAAACAGTGTAAAATGTCAATAAAATCATAGCAAAAAAAAGCAAAACGAGCGCGAAAAATACGCTCGTTTTTTGTGTGAATTTTATTTTAGTCAACAAAATCCATAATGTTGAGATCCATCATGGGAAGGAGACGAGTGAGAAGCACACGGTAACGCATATAGCCGTGATACTTTAGACCCGATTCAAAAAGCTCGGGAGATACATGGATATCTTCTATAGAAATAGGACATCCTGCGACGTTCATAAGACGGATAAGCTCATCGGTCTCGGGAAGCTCGGTGTAGATAAGCTGTCTTATCTCGCTCCAAGATTCTTTAAGCTTCTTGGGATCGATCTTATCGGTTACAGGAGGATTGTTAAGCTCACGAACACTGTCGATCTGCTTTTCGGAGAAGGCGCTTCCAACAGAGTCCCAGTCTATAATATCCTCGTGAGGATTTACCTCGGTAACTCTGTCGGCAAGATTACGATAGATTTTGGTCATAAGAACCGATGCAACACCGACCTTGATTCCGTGATATTCGGGCCAGATACCGCGAGCGAGCTTGTAGCATTCCCAATAGTGAGAGAGAACGTGCTCGGCGCCCGATGCGGGACGTGACGACATAGCGAGCTGCATTGCAAGTCCCGAAAGAACGAGAGCTTCCATAACAGCACCGACCGATTCCTCGTTGCCGGACTGTATCTTGTCAGCAAGATCACAGCATTTTGAAACAGCCTGAAGCGTGAGGTCGGCTACTGCGGGGCAGAAATATTCGCCGGTCAGAAGATTGGAGATCTTCCATTCAAGAATACCGTGATATTTTGCCATCATATCGCCAAAGCCTGCTGCTTTAAGCTCGCTGGGTGCGCCTGCGAGTATCTTTGTGTCGGCGAGAATGATCATAGGCTGACGTGCCTTCCACGAGGTCTTAAAATCGTTTTCAATTATAGGGGCTGTATCCGATGCAAATCCGTCCATAGAGGGAGCTGTAGCGAAAATACAGAATTTTTTGTCAAGCTCAAACGAAGCAACACGGCAAATATCGTTAAGTGAGCCCGTACCGACAGAGATGATACCCCCGACGTCGGCAGCAAGAAGCTCGACCTCGCGTACCTGCTCGATCTTTGCGTATTTCATGTCGTTGAATATGTACTTCTTTTTAACGATGAAGCCTGCTGCTGTAAGTGAATCGAGAAGTCCGTCGGAAACCTTTATCGTGTTATCGTCAGCAACGATAAGAAGCTCCTTGGGGAAATTTGCGGCGGCCAAAATCTCGCCTGCGCGCGCGGTTATACCGCTGCCGATCTCAACAACCTCTGTGTCGAAGGTGTGCTCTTTGCCGCAAGGGCAATTTTTAAGGTCTGAAAGTATTTTCTTGATATCCATTTCAAGTCTCTCCTAAAATTTTGATAATTAGATTATACAACAAAAAGGTAACGGTTGTCAAGTAATTGACGATAATCTTTTTAATTTTGTCAGTTTAAACTATCAAAATAACGCAGAAACCGATTTCTTGGCTATATTTACGTCGGAATTTTTCATTATAAAGTATATAACGCAATTTTCCGACACAAAGACCTCGGCGTCACGAAATTTTTCATATTCCTCGGGGGAGTATGCGGCTTTAGATTCCATATATGCGTTTTTTCGCGTTTCAATATATTTTTCGCATGCTGATTTTACTGCTTCAACGTTTTTTCGCTCGGTAATAAATATACCGAACTCATTTTCGGACGACTGACTTTTTGATTTTTCTACAGTCCAATTTTCCAAGCTGACGAGGTCACCGAGAAGAGAATCGCCGTTTTCATCCTTGAAATAATATTTACAGTAGGAATCCGACGCGGAATAATAGCCTTCGTCGAGCGGAACTGCGGAAGCTATCGCGATCGAAAGCTCTGAAACAGAAACTGTAACATTACCGTTTTCGTTTGCGCAAGATACCGAAAGAACTATAAATATAACGGCAATAAAAATGCTGACAAAACGCAAAAGTTTTTTCATTTTGTTAGTTTTCCTTCATAATTTAATGTTTTACAGATCGAGTCAAGCATAACGGTAAGTCCGGCGCGGTTAAGATGATACCCGTCGAGGTGATCGGTATTGTATTCGGCTTTGAGACAGCCGTTTTCGTCGCGGAGCATAGCGGCGGAGTCAATAAATATGCATCCCGTATCCTCCGCAAGTTCTTTTATCCAATTGTTAACGTTTGAAAATTTTTGGTTGGCGGTGTTTACATTGTGAAAACGAACCCCAACGCTTCCTTGGCAGACGGGTGGCACTGCTTGCAGGCATACAACCGTATTAGGTGCTTTTTCCTTTATTGATTCTATAAGTCCCGAAAAAGACAGTATGACTCCCTCACGGTCAAGAGAGAGCGCGCCGTCAGTTCCGAGAGATATAACGGCATATTCAGGATTGAGCAGAGCAACGGCGTCGGATACCGTCATTTCCTTGCCGTGTTTTGTGCAGACCACATAGCTGTTCTTCACGTCGGGTTCAAGCGTCATATAGGATTCACTACCTGTGAGGATTCTATCGGCATCAACAAGACCGTAGGTTGCAAGATGCGCCGTGTTTGAATCTCCGATAAAAACAATCCCCGAAGGGTTTTCGTAATATGTCTGCTCAGCTGAGGTCGTTTCTTGCTTAAAGGCAGGCTCTCGACTGTTATTACAGGACGAAAAAAAGAGAGACGATATTATGATAAAGAATACCCACACACGTCTGCATAATTTTTTTAGTGAGATATTCATGTCAAGCATATCGCCTCTCTTTTTTCGCTTTATGACCTTATTTTTTGTCGCGGTAAAGAGATTTATACTCTGATTTGGTATTTTTCTTTTTTGATACCTTTGAATGTATCGCCGCCCAGATTCCGTAGCATATAGCGTAGATGACAGTCACCATAGCTATCATAACGAAGAGATTTATGGGCGTATAAGTGACACCTGCAAGCGCCGCCTGGTGCTTGTTGTCGGCTTCCATCGGAGCGAAAATCAGAAGGAAAAATCCCGCATAAGTAAACGCCGCGTGGATAAGCAGTTTAGCAAATCCGTTCAGCTTTTCGGACGGAAGTATAGTATTTGCAATAGCCATTATTATACAGAAGCCAAAAAGCAGCAGCATTCGGACGGTTGAAAACGACGAATCGAAAACTCTGTCAACTCCGAAAAATTTAATAATAAAAATAACAGTCGAAATAACCGCATAATAGACCGCCGCCGAGGTGAAGGTCTTTCTCCAAAATCCTTCTTTCATAGTTATTACCATTGCTTTTGCGTTAGCAAAAGCTTCCTTTCATGTGGAATTGTGGCAGTTTTGGCTTTGCCAAATTGCCGCGAGGATTTTTGCGGCAAAAGCCACAAAACACGAAGTTTGAAATTTTATTTTCAAACTTTTCTCCAAGTCTTTGTCGTGTATATTATACTATACCACATTCTGACAAAAATTTCAAGCGTGTTTTGATATTTAAAAGTGAATATTTTTATGTAAATATTCATTTTATTCTTGACTTTCGCGGAATATGATGTATAATATTATAATAGTAAAATATGTATTTTTATTCGGAAGGTATTCTATGACAAGAAAAAATGCAAGAAAAGCCGTTCTTGAGCTTCTTTTTGAAAGCGGATTCCGCAGTGACGAAAAATCCACCCAAATATATGACAGCTCGGCGGAAAACCGTGAAATTGAGGACGATACATACGTAAGAGGTGTGTTTTTCGGTGTGCTTGAGAAAATTGATGAAATAGACAAGCTTATAGGCTCTCATTCTCACGGCTGGAAGCCCGAACGTATTTCGAGAGTTGCAAGAACGATACTCAGAATAGCGGTATATGAAATGTTATATTTTGACGATATTCCCGCTGTAGTTTCGATCAACGAGGCGCTTGAGCTTTGCCGCGAATTTGACGACGAAAAGACAAGACCGTTCGTAAATGGCGTGCTTAACGCAATAAAGGGAACTTTGCCCGAAGAAAAGCACAAATGAAGTCTGATTGCTTTGTCGGTATAGATACCAGCAATTACACGACGTCGGCAGCGGTCTGTGATTTTGACGGCAATATTATCGCAAATCTGAAATCTCCTTTGCCTGTAAAGGAGGGTGAACGAGGACTCAGACAAAGCGACGCTCTGTTTGCACATACAAAAAATATGCCGGAGCTTATGGAGAGGCTTGCCGCTGCGCTTGAAGGATATAATATTGTCGCGATAGGATGTTCGGGAAGACCGAGAAGCGTGGAAGGCTCGTATATGCCGTGCTTTTTGTCGGGTATTGCGACGGCAAAGGCTATGTCGGCTGTGTCGGGCGCTCCGCTTTATACCTTTTCGCATCAGGACGGGCATATTGAAGCGGCGTTTTATTCGTCGGGCGCTGATATGTCGGGAGATTTTGCGGCGTTTCACGTATCGGGCGGAACTACCGAGATGCTTTACGTCAAACGAAGCAGCGACGGCTTTGCGGTAGAGCTTATAGGCGGAACAAAAGACCTTAACGCAGGGCAGTGTATAGACAGAACGGGCGTTATGATGGGACTTAAATTTCCATGCGGCGCCGAAATGGACAGGCTCGCGCTCGAAAACGAGGAAAAGCCGAAGGGAATAAAAATATCTGCAGACGGTACGTGGTGCAATCTTTCGGGAGTGGAAAATCTCACGAAAAAGCTTTACGACGAGACGGGTGATAAAAAGCTTGCGTCGGCGTTTGCTTTTGAATATATAGCTAAGACGCTGTATAAAATGACCGATGCGTTAAGAGAAGAATATCCCGACATACCGATAATATACGCAGGCGGCGTTATGAGCAGCGTTTATATAACAGAGCGTTTATCATACAAACGTAAAAACGTATATTTTGCAAAGCCTGCGTTTTCTGCCGACAATGCGGCGGGTATCGCGCTGCTTTGCAGAAAGAAACATTTGAAAATTTGAGGAAAGCTTAAAATTATGGAACACAGATCGACCCTGACGGTTACAGAGCTTAATGAATATATAAAGCTGTTGCTTGACAGTCAGCCGCTTCTTTCAAAGCTGTTCGTCGTTGGAGAAATATCGAATTTCACCGATCACAGATCGGGTCATTTGTATTTTACTCTTAAAGACAAAGATTCGGCAGTACGCGCGGTAATGTTTAAAAGCTATGCGTCAAGGCTCGCGTTCCGTCCCGAAAACGGAATGAAGGTCATAGTCAGAGGCTCTGTGTCGGTGTTCCCTCGTGACGGACAGTATCAGGTGTACGTTGAGGATATACAGCCCGACGGCGCAGGAACACTTTTCACGGCGTTTGAGCAGCTAAAAAAGCGGCTTGAAGCCAAAGGACTTTTTGATAGATCACTAAAAAAGAAATTGCCCGAATTTCCCGAAAGATTGGGAATTATAACTTCACCGACAGGCGCGGCGATACGCGATATGCTGAACATATCTGCAAGAAGATGTCCTATGGCGGAGATAGTCATATATCCGTCGCTCGTGCAGGGAAGCTCAGCACCGAAAAACCTTATTGAAGGAATAAAATATTTCAACGCGGAAAAAAGCGTTGACGTTATAATAATCGGTCGCGGCGGCGGTTCGATAGAGGATTTGTGGGCGTTTAATAATGAACAGCTCGCTTATGCCGTTGCCGAATCCGAAATACCGATAATTTCGGCGGTCGGACACGAAACCGATTTTACTATATGCGATTTCGTTGCGGATCTCAGAGCGCCGACACCGTCGGCAGCCGCAGAGCTTGCTTTACCCGATTGCTCGGAGCTGTCGTATGAGCTGTCGGTTATGAAGACAAGACTCGGAACGCTTATGAAAAGGCTAACAGACGACGGCAGAGACACGTTGGAGCTTTTGTCAAGGTCAAAAATATTCACCTCGCCCGAAACGTATTTTAATACTCGTAGAATGTTGATAGACCGAAAAGCCGAGAGGCTTGACAGCGGAATGGCAACAAAAAGCTCCGATATGTCGGCAAGACTGCGCGAGAGCGCCGCAAAACTTGAAGCCATAAATCCTCTTGCGGTTTTATCGAGAGGGTACGGTGCGGTATCCGACGAAAACGGAGCGACCGTGACACGTGCAGAACAACTCCAAAAAGGACAGAAGATAAACATTACTTTTGCAGACGGAAAAGTATCCGCTGAAATAACAGATAGTTAAGGGTATAGATTTATGAACAAAAATATAAAATTTGAAACTGCGCTTGACAGACTTTCGGCAGTTATAGAAAAGCTTGAGAACAGCGAGACCTCGCTTGAAGAGGCTTTAAAGCTTTATGAAGAGGGAATATCGCTAATACGTTTTTGTACACAGAAGCTTGATGACGCCGAACAGAAAATAAAACTGCTTCAGATGTCGGGAGACACGGTAAGCGAAACCGAATATAACGGAGAGACGTTATGATAAATATTACCGACAAAATAAAATACGATTCCGAAATTATAGATAAAGCCATATCCGAATATCTGGCGGAGGACGTTAAGGCTGCCGAAATAATAAGCGAAGCTATGCGTTACTCGACTATTTCGGGAGGAAAACGTATAAGACCTGCGCTGACGCTTGAGTTTTGCAGACTTTTTGGCGGTCGTGACGAATGCGCGGTTTCTTTTGCTGTTGCGGTTGAGCTGATACATAGCTATTCGCTGATTCACGACGACCTTCCGTGTATGGATAACGACGATATGAGGCGAGGAAAGCCTTCGTGCCATATCGCATACGGTGAAGCTAACGCTCTGCTTGCGGGCGACGCGCTTCTTACCTACGCATTTGAAATATGTGCGGAAAACAAAAACGTGTCTGCAGAAACCGCCGTGTCCGCCGTATCACTCCTTGCAAAAAGCGCGGGTGCATTCGGTATGGTCGGCGGTCAGGTCATTGACCTTTACGGTGACACACACGAGCTTGATTTTGATACCTTGCTTCGACTTCATTCAATGAAGACAGGCGCGCTTATCTCTGCAGCGGTTGGGCTTGGTTGCCTTGCGGCAGGCGTTTCGGCTGATAGCGATAAATTCGCAAACGCCAAGATATATGCCAAGAATATCGGACTTACGTTCCAGATAATAGACGATATACTCGACGCAAGAGAGGGTGACGAGGACGAAAACAAAACTACCTTCCTCACTTTTATGAATGAATCTGACGCATACGAATACGCAAAAAGACTCACCAAGGAAGCGATCGCTGCGATTGAGAAATACGAAAACAGTCAGACACTCATCGCTCTTGCTGAGTTTTTGCTGAACAGAGACAAATGAGAGCAGATATATATCTTTCTTCAAACGGCTTTGCAAAAAGCCGAAGCTACGCTAAAACTCTTATTGAATCGGGTTCTGTAAAAATAGACGGAAAAAAGGTAGACAAGCCTTCATTCGAAATAGATGACGGCGAGCATAGCGTAGATATTACCTCTGACGAAAAATTTGTAAGCCGAGGCGGTCTTAAGCTTGAAGCCGCACTTGATGCGTTCGGAGTTTCGGTTGACGGTTGCGATGCGCTTGACGTTGGAGCATCGACCGGCGGTTTTACGGATTGCCTTCTTAAAAGAAACGCAAAAAGCGTAGTTTGCGTGGATTCGGGTATCGGTCAACTTGATCTAAGAATAGCAACAGACCCAAGAGTCACCAATATTGAAAAGTACAACGCCCGCGAGCTTGACCGCAATATTACTCCCGACGGTGTGGACATCGTGGTTATGGACGTTTCGTTTATATCGCAGACGATAATACTGCCGAGAATACACGAGGTATTAAGACCCGATGGAATACTTGTAAGTCTTATAAAGCCTCAGTTTGAGGCAGGCCGCGGTGCCGTAGGTAAAGGCGGCATCGTAAAAGATCCGAAAGACAGATTCGCGGCGATAACAAGAGTCAGAGACAGCGCCAAATCGGTCGGACTTATAATGACAGATATTATAATGTCACCGATAACCGGAGGAGACGGAAACGTTGAATATTTAGCAAAATTCAACTTGACAGGTGAAGCGCTTACCGATACCAAAATAAAAAGCACTATTTCTTTGAGAAAATAAATCACCGTCGTTGACGGCAGGAGACAGTAATGAAAAAAATAGCGGTAATAACAAATTTTAATATTCCCGAAAAGGCGGCGGCTGCGCTTTCTGTGACGGATAAGCTTCACGAGCTTGGGTGCGAGGTTTACGTTGCATCCTTCAACCGTGAAAGAATACACCGAAACAGCAAAGGCGTAAAGCGCGATTATCTGAACTACGTTCCGCTTGATAAGCTTTTTGCCGAGGCAGAGCTTATAATACCTCTTGGCGGCGACGGAACTATACTTGAGATCGCAAGACGCGCAGTTCCCGCAGGAAAACCGATGCTTGGCTTTAATCTCGGACGCGTCGGATATATGGCAGAGCTTGAGTTAAACGAGCTTGACCGTCTTGAAGACGTTATAAACGGAAAATTTGAGCTTGACGAGCGAATGCTTCTTAAGGTAGAGCTTCTCGATAAAAACAAAAAGTCAAAGCTTGTGACTTTTGCACTCAATGACGCTGTGATATCAAACGGCTCTGTGGCAAGAATCGTTGACCTTGTACTGTATGAAAACGGTGTTGAGGTCTCGTCCTACCGTGCCGACGGCATGATAGTTGCAACACCGACAGGTTCAACGGCATATTCAATGTCAGCGGGCGGAGCTATAGTCGATTCACGTGTGAGCTGTATCTGCGTAACGCCGATTTGTCCGCACTCGCTTGTGTCAAGACCGTTTATTTTTCCGGACAATGCAGAGATAGAAATAGAAAATATATGTCAGCGTGAAAAGGTACTGTTCTTAACGCTTGACGGAAAATCAAACTATGAGATAGCGTACGGAGATATAGTTAAGGTAACTAAGCTTAATCTTTATGCGAAGCTCGTAAGGCTCAAAGATAACGATTTCTATAACAGGTTCAGAGCAAAAATGATTTCAAACTGAATTGGGAGAGAGCAATGAAAACAAAAAGACAAGAGCTTATAATTGATATTATTGAAAAAAATGAGATAGAAACGCAAGAGGACCTGATAGCTGCGCTAAAGGCGGCAGGGTACGACGTGACTCAAGCGACGGTATCGAGAGATATACGTGAGCTTAAGCTCGTGAAGGTAACAACAGGACACGGCGGATACAGATATATGCTGCCGCCGAGAGCAGACAGCTCTGTTAATGTCAAATTCAACAGCGCGCTTGCCGAATCAATTACAAGCGTTGATTACGCGGTAAATATAGTTGTAGTAAAGACATATCCGGGACTTGCAAATGCCGTGGCAACTGGTATAGATTCACTGAATATTTCATCAATACTCGGATGCGTCGCGGGAGATGACACGATAATGATAGTCGTGCGCGACACCGAATCGGCAAGAGATATAAGCGAGCGCATAAGACATCTTATCAAGGCATGAAAATAACAAAAACAAACGCAATGCGCCAGCTTGACGCAGCAAAAATAAAATACGAAATAATGGAATATGTTCCTGACGAATCGGATTTGTCGGGAACACACATAGCAGAGCAGATAGGACTGCCGTGTGAGAGAGTTTTTAAAACTCTTGTGACCGTCGGAGACAAAAACGGAATAAACGTAATATGTATTCCGTCAAATCTTGAAATAGACCTGAAAGCGGCGGCTGTTGCAACGGGAAACAAACGCCTTGAAATGCTCAAAACCGCAGACCTGCTTGCGACGACCGGCTATATACGCGGCGGATGCTCTCCTGTCGGGATGAAGAAAAAATTTCCGACATATATAGACGAGACCGCTACGGAGTATGAAAAAATAACGGTCAGCTCGGGAACACGCGGAATGCAGCTGCTTTTAGACCCAAAAGAGCTTATAAAATTTACCGGAGCAAAGCTTTGCTCCGTCACCAAAAACGAATAAAATAAAAACAGAGGACATAGAAAATGCAGAAAATCAAAATTCAGATTGCGGAAGAATTAAAAACACAAATTCAGAACATAAATTCCGCATCAACACTTGAAACGGAAGATATCGTGCAGATGCTTGAGTATCCGCCCGACGCAAACCTCGGAGACCTTGCGCTTCCTTGCTTTAAGCTCAGCAAAACACTCAGACGCTCGCCCGTGCAGATAGCGGAACAGCTTGCTTCGGGTATCGCAAATTGTGAAGCTATAGCGGAATGTAAGGCTGTAAACGGATATCTCAATATATTTGTTTCGAACGAATATCTTTGCGGAAAGGTCGTGTCGGAAATTATCGCAAAGGGCGAGAATTACGGCAAAAACGACGCAGGAGAGGGAAAGACCGTAGTTCTTGACTATTCGTCTCCCAACGTAGCAAAGCCCTTCCATCTCGGACATCTCGGAACAACGGTAATAGGACACTCCATAAGACGTCTTTTCGAATTTTCGGGATATAAATGCGTAGGTATAAATCACCTTGGAGACTGGGGAACATCCTTCGGTAAGCAGATGGTCGCACTCAAAAAATGGGGTGACACAAGTAAGATCGAAGAAGGCGGCGTTGACGGTCTCGTAACACTTTATCAGAAATTCCACGAGGAAGCCGAAACAAAGCCCGAGCTTTTTGACGAAGCCCGCGCGGAATTTACAAAGCTTGAAAACGGAGACGAGGAGAACACCGAGCTCTGGAAGCGTTGTATTGCTATAAGTATAGAAGAATATCAGAAGACCTATAAACAGCTCGACATTGAATTTGACCTTTATATGGGTGAGAGCGCATTTACCGATAAAATGCCCGCGCAGGTTCAAAAGATGCGCGATAAGGGTTTGCTTAAAATCGACGACGGAGCATCCATCGTTGACCTCGCAGACTATAATATGCCGCCTTGCCTTATTCTCAAGCGCGACGGCTCGACACTCTATCCCGCAAGAGATATTGCCGCGGCGGTCTACCGTCACGACACATATGACTTCGACCGTTGCGTATACGTAACCTCGGCAGGGCAGTCGCTCCACTTCGCGCAGTGGTTCAAAGTCGTTGAGCTTATGGGCTACGATTGGTCAAATAAGCTCGTTCACGTACCGTACGGCACTATGTCGATAGGCGGAGCAAAGCTCGGAACACGTTCGGGTAACGTCGTATGGCTCAAGCAGCTTCTCGGCATGTCGGTAGATAAGGTTCGCGACGTTATAAACGAAAAGAATCCCGATCTTCCGAACAAAGAGCAGGTCGCGGAAGAGGTCGGCGTCGGTGCTATCGTATTTAACTATCTGCTCAACAGCAGAATAAAGGATATAAGCTTCGATCTTGAAGCCGCGCTCGACTTCAACGGAAACACAGGACCGTACGTACAGTACACCTACGCAAGATGCTGCTCGATACTCGAAAAGGCAGGCGAGCTTCCGAAGGATATCGAGCTTAAGATCACAGACAATTCCGAATCGGTACTCGTAAAAACACTGTCGCGTTTTCCCGAAAAGGTCAAGGACGCACTCGCGCAGTATGAGCCGTCGGTCATAACGAGATATATTCTTGACGTCGCATCGGCATTCAACAGATTCTATCACGACTGTCAGATACTTTCGGCAGACGACGAAAAGATAAAGAAAACACGTATAATACTCACCGCCGCGACAAAGACGGTGCTTGGAAACGCATTCGGACTTATATGTCTCAAGAAACCCGAAAAAATTTAATTAAAGAGGTAAATAGAAATGTCAGGACACAGCAAATGGAAAAACATTATGCACAAAAAGGGAAAGACCGACGCACAGAGAGCATCGGTATTTACCAAGATCAGTAAAGAGATCGTCATCGCAGTAAAGGCGGGCGGCGGAGACCCTAACAGTAACTCCAAGCTCCGCGAGCTTATCACAAAGGCGAAGGCAAACAACGTACCGAACGATAATATCAAGCGTACGATAGAAAAGGCACTCGGAAGCGACAGCGCAAACTACGAGGAGATCACATACGAGGGCTACGGTCCCGCAGGTGTTGCCGTTATCGTAAAAACCGCGACAGACAACAGAAACAGAACCGCGGGAAACGTACGTCACTATTTTGATAAGTTCGGCGGAAATATGGGAACGAGCGGATGCGTAAGCTTCATGTTCTCGGAAAAAGGACTTATCATAATCACCGACGAGGACGGAGAGATAGACGAGGATAAGCTTATGGAGGACGCAATGGAGTGCGGAGCCGAGGATTTCTCGGGTGAAGAGGGCGTATTCGAAATATACACAGAGACCGACGACCTCTACGCAGTTCGTGACGCACTCGTTGAGAAGGGCTACACGATAGAATCGGCAGAAGTCGATATGGTACCTTCGACCTACGTAAATCTCGAAAGCGAGGACGACATCAAGCACATGGGACTCCTGCTTGAATACCTCGAGGACGA
Source organism: Eubacteriales bacterium (assembly GCA_045589735.1). Classification (GTDB taxonomy): domain Bacteria; phylum Bacillota; class Clostridia; order Oscillospirales; family CAG-272; genus RGIG3994. Next base: position 12,550 of record JAZNPQ010000116.1, read on the forward strand.
CGACGACGTACAGAACGTATATCACAACTGGGAAAATTGCGACTAATAATTAAATAAGGAAACAAAAACGACGGTTCCGTGCCTTAAACGACACAGAACCGTCATTTTATATGCGAATAAACACAAAAATTTGTGGGGGGCGGATTGCTGGTCCCGAAACGTATGATTTGTTCAAATAATATTTTCATAAACGAATAAAAGCCAAAGGTTCTGTAGGGACAGGCGTCCCGACTGTCCGCATAAAACAATTTAATAAAAGCTAATTTCAGTAGACAAATAAAAACCAAAATAAGCCTTCTCCAGCGGGAGAAGGGGGACCGCATTAGCGGTGGATGAGGTGTAAAAACGAACAATTACAACAAATATTATTTGTACAAAATCAATGACACCTCATCCGACTTCGCTTCGCTCAGCCACCTTCTCCCACTGGAGAAGGCTAATTGTTAAAGCGATGTCTTTTTATAGGAATATTGTCTGTGGTAACCGCACGTCTCGGACAGTCGAGACGCCTGTCCCTACAGATTTTAAATTTTATTCGCCTGTAAAGTGATAATTAAATAAAAAAATAGCAGGGAACTTTCCGTCGAAGGACAAGGGAAAGTTTCCTGCTTTTATGTTTCGTCTCTGCCGAGGATATAATCGGCGCTGACCTTGTAATAGTCGCAGAGTGTGAGTAAGTGATGAATGGGTAGCTCATTCGCGCCGCGCTCATAACGGGCATACATCGTCTGTGACGTACCGAGAATATCTGCCACCTGCTGTTGAGTGAGATCGTGATCCTCGCGCAGATCACGGATTTTTTTAATATACTTCATACACACCGCTTTTATAATAGATTTCATTGTAGATTTATTATATCAAATAAAGATATTTACTATTGACATTAGTAAAGATTTGCACTATAATATTGTTGTAACAAAATAAACTATTATACTATAATTTAATGAATTTGAGTAAAAAAAAAGGAGATTAGAAAATGAAAAAACTTATTACACTTTTAGTATGCTTGACACTGCTGCTCATGATTGTGGCTTGTGATGTCAACAATCCTGGCAATGACACCACTCAACTTGACGGTGCAACTGATAATGGCAATGACACCACTCAACTTGAAGGTGCAACTGATAATGGTAATGACACTACTCAATTTGACGGAGCAACCGATAATGGTAATGACACCACTCAACTCGACGGTACGCCTAATAATTATGACGAGCACTTGCACACATTCTCGGCATGGGTTACAACCACAATGCCATCTTGTACGGCAACTGGAATGCAAACAAGAACATGCGGTACGTGTGGTTTTTCGGAATATTTACAAATAGCCGCGCTTAGTCATATAGAAGTGGTTGACATCGCTATACCTGCAACTAACACCTCATCGGGTCTAACCGAAGGTAAACATTGTAGTGTTTGCAACACTGTAATTGTAGCCCAAAAGGTAATTCCTCCAACTAACAATCCCACCGATGCGATAACAAAAGAACAATTTACCCAGCAGTTTAATATCGCAAAAAACGAATACATTAGTTTGTTGAAAGCGAGCAAAACACCAATAAACAACCAAATTGCAGAATTAGAAGATTTAATACGTGATTGTGGCTCTGAATATTCGCTAGAATGTCAGCGAATCAACTTTGAATGTTCTAGAAATGGGCTTCTGAATTCAGGGTATCATACGTATTTATTGAATCAGGCCAAAGAGAAGTATGATAAATCAGTTAAATATTACAGCGATCAAAAAGCAAAAATAAAAGAAGAAATTGCTGGTATTGATAAAGAAATTAACAACCCCACCGTGAGCAATATATTAAGTATTTTGTCCGAAAATTGTGGCATATCAAAGATGCAAGCTCAAGAATATTATAAAAAATATATCACCAATTAATGGTTTTGAAATCATTCTACGCAGCAAGTGGAGCCATAACAAAACAACTCAAAAAGTCCAAGAGACTAGTTTCTCCTGGGCTTTCTTTTTATTTGCCGATTGCTTCTGCCGTGGAGCCCCGGTTTTGTCTGCACCGTCTTATTTGTCACATCCTGTAGAACTTTATCTCATTCTTGCATAATATGGTAGTATCGGTATTTGCCGATACTACTTTTTTATGAAAGGACAGAGTAAATATGCTACTTTGGGTATTCGTTGCCGCGGGGGTCATTGCCGCCGCGACTCTTATCGGTACTCTTATAGGTTACCTATTCAAAAATATAACTCAAAAACAAAACGATGCCGTTATCGGCTTTGCCGCCGGCGTTATGCTTTCCGCGGCGGTCTTCGGTCTTATTGAGCCGTCTCTCGACTATGGCGGTCGCTTCGGCGTGTTCGTTACCGTTGCGGGCGTTTTTCTCGGCGCGGCGTTTCTGTATCTTATAGATAAGCTCATACCGAAAATAAACGGTCTTGCGTCCGACCAAAAGCAGGGAAAAGCCTTACTTCTCGCGTCTGCTATCGCTATTCACCATCTTCCCGAGGGTATTGCCGTCGGTGTCAGTTTCGGCACTGGCAATGTCTCGGATATCGCGATGGTCTGCGGAAGCATTGCGATACAGAACATTCCCGAGGCTGCCGTTATCATATCTCCGATGCTACAGAGCGGAATGAGCAAAAAGAAAACAGCCCTCGTCGCGCTGATTAGCGGCGGGGCTGAGATAATCGGTACTTTTTTCGGTTATTTTGCGGTCAGCGTTGCGAGATTTATAATGCCTGTCGCGTTAGCCTTTGCGGGCGGTAGTATGCTCTATATCATAGTTGACGAAATGATACCCGAAACACATTCCGAGAGCTATGGCAGAATGGCGACCTACTTAATGCTTGCGGGATTTTGTACTATGCTTGTGTTTGACTTCGTCATAGGGCTTGTCGCTACCTGATAGAGATTTTCGCGTCCTCGTTTTCCGACGGTTGTAACAATGCCGAGAGAACGGAGAATATTAAGACCGCCGTTTGCTCGGTTATGATTCAGCTTTGATGTTTTTTCGAATTCCTTTAACGTGAATTCTTCGTTAAGTCCGTCGGGAATGAAAAACATATAATCCTCGGGTGATGAAAAGTTATACTCCTCGACAAGCTCAAGAGGAATACGCTCGTGACGGCTCGAGCCTCGTTTGCCGCCGTTTGCCCAACCGTCGAGGTTTCGGTATTCCTCCATATTTATCATAAGTATAGACAGAGAGACACGGCTGTCTCTGAGAAATTCCTTTATTTTTGAAATTTCGTAAAGTCCATCGTGCGGTCTGCCGCATTTTGGACTTTTCCGCTTTTTTGATATCTCGCCTGACTCTTTGTCTATCCAATATACCCATTTTAAATAAGGAATAGGCAAAACTATTCTGACGGGCGCGACCTCTATAAGTCTTGGTAGCTTCTTTTTAAGCGCGAGAAAATTACGCGTCTGTATCTCGGTTATCGTCTCGCCGTCGTATATGTCTGCGACAAGCCTGCCTATCCTTACCTCTCTGTATTCTCCGTTTGGCTGAAGATAACGCTTTATCGTCGAGTGAAGTGTTTTTTCGCCGAGAGTACCGACGCCCGAATCGTTTGAGGTTTCGTTTATAGCTTCTTTAAATCTTTCTTTATTCATTATAAAGCTCTACGTAGGTTTTATAGTATTTTTCTTGGAAATGTACCGTTTCTTCTATTTCTTCTTTTGTGAAGCTCATTCCTTCGGGCGCTGCGACAAGCTTATCCTCAACGTCGTTTTCACGGTGAACTATGGCAATGACACGACAGGAATAGCTTTCTACAGGCTCACTCACTCCAAGAAGATACACGTCAAGCTCCTCTCCGTCACCGCCGATAATCCCCGGAATATAGCCGTAATTTATGGGATAGTTAAGCACTTTAGCGCCTTTTTTGTGTATATATCCTATTGGTCTGTCTATTTTTATTTCAATGCTTTTTCCGAGGTATCCGCGCACAAGGCGTTTTCTTTCGTTATCTGTCATATACGTATTCATCCTTTCAAAAAAGTCGTATTAATTATAACAAAAAAGCATCGTTTTTTCAAGAGTTTGGCGCGAATTACTTGACGAAACCCTTGCTATAAGCTATAATATAATTAATCATATTAATGAAAGAGATAAATGGGTCATATGCAATTTGTAGCACCGTGTATGTTTGGTCTTGAGCGTTTTGTCGGCGAGGAAATCGACGCGCTCGGACTAAAACGCACCGAAACAATAGACGGACGCGTTATGTTTGAGGGTACTCCCGACGACGTGGCGCGCGCAAATATTAATCTAAGATGTGCCGAAAGAGTGCTGATATGTGTTGGTACGTTTGAGGCAAGCACCTTTACCGAGCTTTTTGACGGAGTAAAGTCACTTCCGTGGGAAAATTATATAGGTAAAAACGACGCTTTTCCCGTAAAGGGTCACGCGATAAAGAGCACGCTTTATTCAGTACCCGACTGTCAGAGCATAGTGAAAAAAGCCGTTGTGGAGCGTCTTTCGTCAAAATACGGCATCAAGTGGTTTGAGGAAAGCGGAAATCTGTATCAGATAGAATTTTTTATACTTAAGGATAAGGTTCAGGTGATGATAGACACGTCGGGTGTCGGTCTTCACAAAAGAGGCTACAGACCTGCGGCAGGCGCAGCACCGCTCCGTGAAACGCTTGCGGCGGCTATAGTGCTGACCTCTCGTCCGAGAGAAAACGTTTTACTCTGGGACCCCTTCTGCGGCTCTGGCACGATACCGATAGAGGCGGCTATGATAATGACGAAACGCGCCCCGGGACTTAATCGCGGATTTGCCGCCGAAAAATATGATTTTCTGCCGAAAAATATATGGTCAAGGGCAAGAGAAGAGGCTCGCGGCAATATTGACGACAGCTCTACGTTTGAAGCCTATGGTAGCGATATTGACAGAGACGTTCTCGAATATGCCAAAGCGAACGCGACAAGGGCGGGCGTTGAGGACCGCATAAAATTCTTCCGAGCCGACGCCACAAAAATAACTAAGCCCGAGGACATACGCGGAACTATAGTGTGTAATCCGCCGTACGGTGAAAGACTTTTGACACAGTCTGAGGTAGAGAAGCTTTACAGAAATATGGGAAATAATTTTGCAAAGCTGTCGCCGTGGCAGATATATATACTTTCGTCCTGTATAAATTTTGAAAAGCTGTACGGCAAGCGTGCAGACAAAGCAAGAAAGCTTTATAACGGTATGATACCGTGTAATCTTTATCAGTATTTCAAATCACAAAGGTAAGAGAGGCGCTGAAGTGAAAATAGGTTTTCTTGATTCGGGAATAGGAGGACTTTCGGTTCTTCTTAACGCACAAAAAGCAATGCCCGATGCAGATTTTTTATACTACGCTGACAGCGACAACGCGCCGTACGGTGAAAAGACCGAAGGGGAAGTATGTAAGTACGTTTTTTACGCGGTCGATTTTCTGATAAAAAACGGAGCTGACGCCATAGTTATAGCCTGTAATACTGCGACAAGCGTAGCCGTAGCCAAGCTTCGCGAACGGTATGATATTCCTATTATAGGTATGGAGCCTGCCGTCAAGCGCGCGCTTGATTTTTCTGCTGAGGGAAGAATAATCGTGACAGGAACACCGATCACGCTAAACGGTGACAAGCTGAGGCTTCTTATCGGTGAGCTTGACAAATCTCACGTGGTTGACCTTCTTCCGCTTCCGGGGCTTGTGAAATTCGCGGAAAAATACAGGTTTGAGGGTGACGACGTAACGGCATACATAAAAGATGCTTTTAACGGATTCAATCTTGAGGATTATTCCTTCCTTGTGCTTGGCTGTACGCATTTTAATTATTTCAAGGATACGCTAAGAAAGGTACTGCCCGACCGCATACGGTTTGTTGACGGAAACGAAGGAACGGTACGCCAGCTTATAAGACGTATCGGCCGAGGCGACGGACAAGGAAACGGTAAAACGCGGTACTTTATATCAGGGCGTGAGCTTGACTCAAAAGAGGAACTATCTCGAATAGACACCTTTATGTCAAGACTTGACTTGATGTATGAAATAAACTAAAAAACACTTACGGCTTCGTAAGTGTTTTTTACATATACGGATTCAGCATATATCCGCGTTTTGTATGTATTATCAGCTTTCTGTCGGTTAGGGCAAAAGCCTTTTTGTTGACGGTAAAAATATGAGCGGATAAGCAATTATTGCTGATTTTCAAAAGCTCCGAGAAGGGTTCGGAAGGGATAGACCTTTCTTTAGACGAAACGAGAAGCTTAACGATAGCATAGTCGGTTTTTGATAGAGAAAGAGGATAACCGAGAAGAGTGACGTCGCGGTTTTTCTGTTCAAATTTCAGCACACCGAACGAAGACGAAAAAGAAAAATATCTGTGTAGCATTTGCTTGAATATATTTTCGTCGCACGGAATAATTATTTGTTTGTCGATTCCTTCGATTTCTCTAAAGCGCGTAGATTCTTTGACTGCAACGGCAATGCTTGAAAGAGGAATTTTATTGTGTATACTTTTGCATATACGTTCAACGTCAGCGCGTGACGCTTCATCAAGAAAAATGAGAAAGTTTTTTATTTTCAAATCTTTAAAAAGCTCGATCTTTGAGTCATCAACGAAGAAAATAGGTATTATTCCAATATCTGAAAGCACTTTTTGAACAAAATTGTTAAAGTCTGCGTCGCGTGAATATATTGCTATCAAAAAAATATCTCCTTTGGATTTTTATAAAATTTTATCATTTATACGAGATAATGTCAATATATAAGTGTTTATTATACAAATAATAGTGATAAATTTGATTAGTTTACTTGACAAAATTAAGCAAATATTGTATAATTAAATGAAAGTTCAATAGAATGCCTGAATTATGCGTTCTTGCGAATTACATAGTTTTGATGAAAAGAAGGAGGTGCTGGATGGAACTGTATATAGCTATTCCCGCGATTATAGCAAGCTTGATCGTCGGTGTTGGCGGAGGAATGTTTTTTGGTATAGTATACCGCAAAAAGATTGCAGAAAAAGAAATAGGCTCTGCTGAACAACAAGCGAAAAAGCTTATCTCTGACGGTGAAAAGCAGGCAGAGACTCTTAAAAAAGAGGCGTTGCTTGAAGCCAAAGAGGATATTCTTCGTCAGCGTAACGAGGCAGACCGAGAGATTAAGGAGCGTCGTTCCGAGGTCACTCGAATGGAACGCAGACTGACGCAGAAGGAAGAATCGCTCGACAAAAAGACCGAGCAGCTTGAAAGAAAGAACGAGCAGCTTGACAAGAGCATTCACGAAAATGAGCTTGAGCGCGCGGAAATTGAAAAAGTGCTGAAACAACATTTGAAAACTCTCGAAAATCTTTCGGGGATTTCTGTTGAGGATGCAAAGGCACAGCTCTTCGAACGTGTTGAGTCCGAAACACGTTACGAATTGGCACAAAGAATGGTTGAACTTGAAGAAGAGTTCAAGGAAGAGGCGGATGCAAAGGCGAGAAACATAATTTCTCTCGCAATACAGCGTACTGCCGCAGATCAGGTCGTTGAGTCTACTATCTCGGTCGTTAACCTGCCGAGCGAGGAGATGAAGGGACGAATTATCGGACGCGAGGGACGTAACATACAAAAGATCGAAACACTTACGGGTGTCGAGCTTATAATTGATGATACCCCCGAAGCAATTACTCTTTCGGGATTTGATCCTGTAAGACGTGAGATAGCAAGACTTGCTCTTGAAAAGCTCATTTCGGACGGACGAATTCATCCCGCAAGAATTGAAGAAATGGTAGCTAAAGCAACCCACGAGGTTGAAGCCGCCGTAAAGCAGGCGGGAGAGAGAGCGACATTTGAGGTCGGCGTTCACGGAATCAATGCCGAGCTCGTAAGACTCCTCGGAAGACTTCGCTACAGACAGAGCTACGGACAGAATGTGCTTAAGCACTCTGTTGAGGTTGCATTCCTTGCAGGAATTATGGCTGACGAGCTTGGACTCGACAGTACACTTGCAAGACGCGCGGGACTTTTGCACGATATCGGCAAAGCGTTTCCGCACGATGTTGAAGGCTCACACGTTGAGATCGGTGTAAATGCCGCAAAGAAGTATAAAGAAAGCCGTGAGGTTGTTCATGCTATAGAGGCACACCACAACGACGTTGAACCCAAAACCATTATTGCTATACTTGTACAGGCAGCAGACGCAATTTCGGCTGCAAGGCCCGGTGCAAGAAGAGAAGACCTTGAAAATTATATCAAGCGTCTTGAAAAGCTCGAGGAGATAGCAGTAAGCTTTGAAGGCGTTGAAAAAGCGTTCGCAATTCAGGCAGGACGCGAGCTTCGTGTTATGGTAAAACCCGAAGATGTCAACGACGAATCTATGAAGATCATTGCACGAGATATGGCTCAGAAGATAAAGAATGAGGTAAAGTACCCGGGACAGATCAAGATAAATGTCATCAGGGAAAGCAGAGCCGTTGATTATGCAAAATAATCACTCGTATTCACAAAGAACGTCATTTGACGTGATGATATATATAATATAAAGTCACGATTGATATGTCCGCGGAAGCTCCGCGTTGTGTATATAGAGAAGAGGGTGAGTCAAATGCATTTTTTTGCATTTGACTCACCCTCAACGTTTTTGCTTGACGGTTACACACCGTCATTTTTGCCTTTATAAAGGCAAAAAAAGCAAATTACGAGCGACAAAAAAGTCTAACGTCGACTTTTTTGCGCGGGGGCTTTGTTAATGACTCAGTCCCGATTCTTTTTAATCGGCGATTTTATTTTTTGTTATTTTTTTAGATATCATGTCGATAATAAAATTAGTAAGAAAATACGCTCCTATTCCGTATGCTACACCGAGAATGAGTCCGCCAAGCACGTCGGTCGGATAGTGAATATAAAAATACAGTCTTGAAAATCCGATAAGAGTAGCAAGAGCTAAAGCAAACGAACCGTACTTTTTATTACGCATAAATATTGCGGTTGCCGCTGCAAACGAAACCGAGGTGTGACCCGAAGGAAAGGATGCGTCGTGCGGTTTGTGTATAAGTATCTCAATCTCTCGCCCGAAATGTTCAAGGGAATAGACCCAAGGGCGAGGTCGGTCAATAAGTGGCTTTAACAAAAGATTTGTAAATATCAGCGAAAAAATCAAAGAGCAAGCCATCGTTATTCCGATAATACGAGTTTTTTTGAAAAAAAGCAGGGTAAGGGCAAGTGCTATCCAAAACCAGCCTTTGTCTCCGAGAAACGAAATAAAACTCATTATTGGGTTCAGAAAATTTGCAGTCAGATGTTCGTTTATGAAGTCGTTTATTGCGAAATCAACCGAATAAATGAAATCCATTGGTGTCTCCTTTGTCGTATACAGTGTTAATATAATACCATAAAAAAGAAAATAAATCAATATTACTATTGCGATTTTAAAGAAAATGTGATAGAATTAGTGTACATAAAATTGGAAGTGAAGGCTATGACAAGGAAATTATACTACGAAGACAGTTATATAAAAGAATTTGATGCCGTTGTCGTTTCCTGCGAAGTTCTTGATAACGGCAAATATGCGATAATAACAGACTCAACAGCATTTTTCCCCGAAGGCGGCGGTCAGCCGTCGGATATAGGTGTTCTCGGTGACGTAAATATAACCTACGCTTACGAGGATGGCGACAAAGTAGTTCACATATCGGATAAAGCAATAGAGGTCGGAGCGTCGATTCACGGAAGCATAGACTTCGAGAGACGCTTCAGACTTATGCAGAATCACAGCGGAGAGCATATTCTGTCGGGAATAGTAAACAGAAAACACGGTTACGATAACGTTGGCTTCCATATGGGAGAGACCGATCTTACTATTGATTATAACAGTTTTTTGAGTAAGGAAGAACTAAGAGAAATAGAACGCGAGGCAAATATTGCCGTTTGCCGCAATCTTAAAATAACGGCTACCGTACCAACTCCCGAAGAGCTTTCAAAAATGTCATACAGAAGCAAAAAAGAGCTTTTCGGCGATATTCGCATAGTTGAAATAGAAGGCTATGACAGGTGCGCATGCTGTGCGCCTCATCTTAACAGGACAGGCGAGATAGGTATTATAAAGGTGCTTGACTCTATAAAATACAAGGGCGGTGTTCGCGTACATTTTAAATGTGGGCTTGATGCGCTTGACGATTATAACAGAAAGTACGATGCGGTAAAAGAAATATCAAATGCTCTTTCTGTAAAACAGGATAGCGTTTCTGAAGGCTTTTATAAAAATGAAGAAAACTATGCCGAATGCAGAGCAAAGCTTTCCGCACTTCGTACAGAGCTTTTAAATCTGAAAGCAGCGTCGGTTATACCGACAGACAAAAACATATGCCTTTTTGAGACAGACCTTGAAGGAGATTATCTGAGAAGATTCGCTTTGTCGGTGTCCGAAAAATGCAAGGGGGTAACCGCTGTGTTTTCGGGTGAGGACGGAAATTATAATTACGTTATTATAAGCAGAAATATTGATTTGAGAGCTCGCTCAAAAGAAATAAATACGGCTCTTTCGGGACGAGGAGGCGGAAGCTCCGAGATGATACAGGGAAAAGCCGCGACAACGCGCGCGGCAGCGGAGGATTTTATATTAAACTATGGCAAACGTAATTGATTACTTGATATGGCGCGGAGACCTGTCTTTTAAGCAATCGACACTAAATGAAGTGGATAATATTCTTCTTGTTTTTTTGAACTTTCTTGATTTTGAAGATATTATCCCGAACGAGCTTGGAAAAGGATGCGTTTTACTAAAGGATGCCGTTAATAAAAGTCTTGCAAAGCAGGATGGAAAAAAGCCGCACTACGGTGCGCTTATGCCAAGCGCTGACATTGAGAGAATGGCTAGGCTTATGGCAAAAAGCAACCGCTTTGCAAATGCAAAACTTATGGGATACGCTAAAGAGATATGCGAGGAAAAAGAACAGCAGTTTGCCGCTTTTACAGCTATACTCGATGACGGCAGTATGTTTGTTTCATTCAGCGGAACAGATGACACTATAATCGGTTGGAAAGAGGATATGAATATGTCCTTTTCTGACGAGATCCCGGGACAAAAAAGAGCAGTCGAGTACCTTGAAGATATCGCAAATGCCTTTGACGGACCCATCAGAGTAGGAGGACACAGTAAAGGCGGAAATCTTGCTGTATATGCTGCCGCAAAATGCAAAGAGGATGTACAGAAGAGAATATCAAGAGTATACAACAATGACGGACCGGGCTTTTCAAAGGCATTCCTTGAATCCGAGGGCTATATAAATATAAAAGCCAGAATTTTGAAGCTTGTTCCTCAGGAATCTGTGGTAGGTATGTTGCTTGCAAACGATAATAATTTTACTGTGATTCACAGCAAAAAATCGGGTGTCGTTCAGCATAACAGCTTCCTGTGGGAGGTGCGAGGTCGTCATTTTATAAGACGCGGCGAGCTTGCAAAAAAGAGTCTTGAACTTAGCAATGTAATAAACAGTTGGATAGAAGAGAAGGACTATGAGACAAGAAAAAATCTTATTAATGTAACCTACGAGCTGCTTACTGCGTCGGACGCAAAGACACTCACAGATATAAATAAGGGATATCCTGCGCTTTTCAAGGCAATGAAGAAGGTGGATCCGAAAAAGCGTGAGCTCGTTTTAAAAGCTATGTCCGAGCTTGTTGGTGAAATAATCAAATCAAAATTATCTAATACAAAAAATATGGAATGATAAGTCAGCAAAGGAGATATTAAAATGAGAAAACTTGGAATGAATGCGGGAAGCTTTGAGGGGATTTCGGCTTTTAACAGTCTGTCTTATATTAAAAGTGCAGGCTTTGACAGCTTTTTTACAGGCTTCAAGGATGACGAAACTGTGGGGAAAATAGCCGAAGAAGCATCAAAAAAAGGACTTATATACGAAACGATACACGCGCCCTTTAAAGGAATAAACAACATTTGGAAAAATAATGATGAAGGCGAGGAAATGCTTAAAACATTGATATCCTGTTCTAATGCCTGCAATCATTATAATATTCCTGTTATGATAGTTCATCTCAGCTCAGGCGAAACACCACCCTGCGTAAATGATCTTGGGCGCTCAAGATGGGACAGACTTGTTGAGCATGCCGGAAACATAGGTGTTACCGTTGCTTTTGAAAACCAGAGAAAGCTTGCAAATCTTGCGTTTGTCTTTGAACTTTACGACGATATCCCTCACGTAAAATTTTGTTGGGATAACGGACACGAGGCGTGCTTTACTCATTCTATGGAATACATGCCGCTTTTTGGCAAAAAGACGGTTGCGCTTCATATTCATGATAATATGAAGGAATATAATAAGGACATACATCTTTTACCGTTTGACGGTGCAATAGATTTTAACAGAGCTGCAGAGCATATACGAAATTCGGGATTTGAAGGAACCGTTATGCTTGAAGCTCTGCCGAAGAACAGTACGGTCTATGCAGACTATACTCCTGAGCAGTATTATGAAAGAGCATATAACGCCGCAGCAAGACTTCGAGCTCTTATTGACGGATAATTATGATAAAGACAAAACGGCTTACATTAAAGCAGCTTTCGCCATTGGATAGAGAGAACGCAAAAGCAATACTTACAGACAAAACAGTTAAAAAAACATATATTCTTCCCGATTTCAAAACCGAAGACGAAATAACGAAAATATTTGAGCGACTTTTGAAATACTCGCGGTCAAGAAAGCATTATCTTGTCGGAATATATCTCGAAAAGACGCTCATAGGTTTTATAAACGAAGTTGAAGTAAAAGGGAAGAGCATAGAGCTCGGCTATGTTATACATCCTGATCATCACAACAGAGGATATATGACCGAAGCGCTTTCCGCGGCTATATGTGATCTTTTTAAAAAAGGATTTCGAAGAATTATTACCGGTGCGTTTGAAGAAAACGTCGCGAGCATAAAGGTTATGAAAAAATGCGGCATGAGAAAAATAAAGAAGGAAGAAAATCTTGAATACAGAGGCAAAACTCACCACTGCCTTTATTATGCAATAGATGGGGAATATAAACAAAAATAATTTTAATTTTTTTCTAAAAACCTATTGACATTGTGGGACTTTTGCGGTATAATAATCAAGCCGTTTTGAAACGGGCCATTAGCTCAGTTGGTTAGAG
>JAZNPQ010000117.1:0-6244 GCA_045589735.1 Eubacteriales bacterium
TCTTTAACAATATGACTGTTATTAATAATATGACGTACGCCCCCGTAAAGTTAAAACTTTTAACTCAAGAAGAAGCCGTAGAAAAGGCAAAGGCACTTCTTGAAAGAATAGGGTTGTTAGATAAGGCGGACGTATATCCCGTAACTCTATCCGGAGGACAAAAACAGCGTATTGCAATAGTGCGTTCGCTTATGTTAAACCCCGAAGTAATGCTCTTTGACGAGCCGACGTCTGCGCTTGATCCTGAGATGGTTGGTGAAGTTTTACAGCTTATGAAAGAACTTGCATTAGGTGGTATGACGATGGTCGTTGTAACTCATGAAATGGGTTTTGCAAGAGAGGTCGCGGACCGAGTGATCTTTATGGCTGACGGACAGATAGTAGAAGAAGCGTCACCTGCAGAATTTTTCGACAGTCCAAGAACAGACAGAGCAAAGCAGTTTTTAAAATGTGTCCTTTAAAATAAAATGCTATCTCACATTTAAAGCTGAGATAGCATATTTTTATTATTTTGTGTTGTTGATTTTCAGTGTGAGGTCTTTTGTGTCGGCTTTCGAAAATACGTATATCATAATGAAGTATCCGAGAACGCAGAAGAGAATGTCGGTGGCATAAGCGATGAACATCCACATGCCGTCGATAATACTTGTGGGAAGACCTACCCATATATCGTAGATAAGTCTGTTTGGAACTATCTTGATTATGGCAACGGTAATTGCAGTAACAAATGCCGTTAAAAGCATCGGATTTTTAAGATAAAAGAGCTTTTTAAAGGGGAAGAAAAGCGTTCGTCTGTCGAATTCGACACCGATTTTCGCCGCGCTTTTTCTTGAAATTTCCGCAAGCTTATTTTTTTGGATTATTATGATCAACGCAAATGCAGAAACTATAAGATATTGAATAAGCTCTGCAGATGAGCTTACAATATTTGGTATGATCTCGTCTTTCAAAGCTTCATTGCTGGTGGGGTATGAACCGAAAATGTAAAAAGACGATACGATATTGAGTGCGTATTTTGCAAGAGTTGCCCCCGAGAATATCACTACCGCAAGAATAGACCTTGAAGGTCCAAAACGGTAGAAGCAAAAATCGGTCAATGCGTAACAAATGAAGAACACAAGAAGGTCGAATACCCAATATACCGCGTAGAATATATCACTGAGATATGGAATAGTTCCTTCGGAGTTTGCATAGGCAATAAGAGGACTTAGGCAAAAAGAGAACAGCAATGCTGAACCGACCGATATTGCCAAAAGAGTTAATATTAATTTTTTGTAAAGAAGCTTGTCTGATTCACTGTAGACTACTTTTTATGTTTTGTTTTTAGAAGCCATTTTTTAATCCATTCTTTATAGTCAAAATGATAATTATATGAATGATATCATATAATAATTAAACAATCGTAAACGAATAGTAAAATATATTAGAGCGAAGATTTTATTTTTTTCAAAAAAAGCGTTGACAAACACCTAAAATATGGTATAATAATAGAGTAAACAGTAAAAGGGAGTAGCTAAATGCTTCGCATTTCCGAAAATCGCCAACTCGACTCTTTGCAGTCCGGTTTTCGGGTCTTTTGATGGCAAGACTTTTGCAACCGCGCGGTTGTGGGAGTCTTTTTTATATATTAATCGGTAAATTATTTTTAAGGAGATAAATTAATGAAGCATTACTTGAATGATGCCAAGGATGTTATCAAAGAGGTCGGCAGTAATGTTGACGGTCTTTCGGCGTCCGAAGCAGAGGAAAGACTTGCCAAAAACGGCAAGAACAAGCTTGTTGAGGCTAAAAAAGAATCTTTGATTCACAGATTCTTTAAGCAGCTTGCAGAACCTATGACCATAATTCTGCTTGTTGCAGCGGCGATATCCGCAGGCGTTGAAGTCTATCACGGAATTCACGAGGGCTTTCAGTTCCCGGCAGACGTAGTTATAATTCTTGCTGTCGTGCTGATCAACGCCGTGCTTGGCGTGTTCCAGGAAAGCAAGGCGGAAAAGGCACTTGAAGCTCTGCAGGAGATGTCAAAAGCACAGTCCAAGGTCATAAGAGACGGCAAACAGATAACGATACCAAGTGAAGATCTCGTCGTAGGTGATATAATAGTTCTTGAAGCAGGTGACGCTGTTCCTGCCGACGCAAGAATTATAGAATGTGCTTCTATGAAAATAGAAGAAGCGGCACTCACGGGTGAATCTGTTCCTGTTGACAAAAAGGTCGAAGCACTCTCGGCAGGAGACAACGGAGACGTCGCTCTCGGTGACCGCAAAAACATGGTGTTTATGGGTTCGACTGTCGTTTACGGACGCGGTAAAGCAGTTGTTACCGGCACCGGAATGAATACCGAAATGGGTAAGATAGCAGATGCTCTTGCACAGGCAGAAGAGGGAAAGACACCTCTCCAGATAAAGCTTGCGGGGCTTTCCAAGATTCTCACATATCTTGTTATCGGCATAAGTATCGTTATTTTTGCTCTTCAGCTTGGAAGCGCATACTTTACAGGATCGTATGAAAATGTTTTAGATCCCATACTTTCGTCGTTTATGGTTGCTATCTCGTTGGCAGTTGCCGCTATCCCCGAAGGACTTGCAACGGTTGTTACGATAGTTCTTTCCATCGGTGTTACCAATATGTCAAAGCGTAACGCTATTATAAGAAAGCTCACTGCCGTTGAGACTCTTGGATGTACGCAGATAATCTGTTCCGATAAGACGGGTACTCTCACACAGAACAAGATGACTGTTGTTGACCATTACGGAAGCGACGAAAATCTTCTTGCAAATGCGATGTCACTTTGTTCTGACGCTGAGTTTGATACAGAAGCAGGCACTGCTATCGGTGAGCCGACTGAGTGTGCGCTTGTAAACTACGCAGAAAAGCTTGAGGTTTCGAAGAACGTACAGAAGGATGTTCTTGTTCGTATCGGTGAAGTTCCATTCGATTCCGGCAGAAAGATGATGACGACAGTTCACAAAGCAGCAGACGGTAGCCTTGTTCAGTTTACCAAGGGCGCACCCGATGAGCTTCTTAAGAGATGCACGAAGGCGCTTGTTGACGGCGTGGTTGTAGATATAACAGACGGCATCCGTGCAGACATCCTCTCTGCAAACAAGGCAATGGCACATAAGGCGCTCCGCGTGCTTGCGGCAGCAAAGAAAGAGCTCAGCACCGAGCCTGCCGTATATGAGTCCGAAGCTGTTGAAAATGAGCTTTGCTTTATAGGTCTTGTCGGTATGATAGACCCTGTTCGTCCCGAGGTTAAGCCCGCTATCGACGAATGCCGCAACGCAGGTATACGTCCTATTATGATAACGGGTGACCACAAGGATACCGCCGTTGCTATAGCAATGCAGCTTGGTATTATTGAGTCGGCAGATCAGGCGATAATGGGTTCTGAGCTTGATAATATTTCCGATGAGGACTTTGAGACTGAGGTTGAAAAATACAGCGTTTATGCACGTGTTCAGCCCGAGCATAAAACCAGAATCGTTAACGCATGGCGTAAGAAGGGAAAGGTTACCGCTATGACGGGAGACGGTGTTAACGACGCTCCTTCTATCAAGAATGCTGATATCGGCGTTGGTATGGGTATTACAGGTACCGACGTTACAAAGAACGTTGCCGATATGATACTTGCCGACGACAACTTTGCAACCATTGTTTCGGCAGTTGGAGAGGGAAGAAGAATTTACGACAATATACGTAAAGCAATTCAGTTCCTTCTCGCATCGAATCTCTCCGAGGTTCTTATGATATTCTTTGCCACTATTATGGCAACGTTTATTCTTCCCGCATTCGGTCTTGATACCGAATATCCCGCAATATTTGCCGCAGTTCACCTGCTTTGGATAAATCTTATAACAGACTGCTTCCCAGCACTTGCTCTCGGTATGGAAAAGCCTGAAAGCGACGTTATGAGACGTAAGCCTCGTGATTCAAAAGAAGGTATATTCGCGGGCGGTCTTGGCTTTGCCGTTGCATACCAGGGACTTCTCGTAACGGCTATAACCTTTGCTTCCTACCTGATCGGAAGATTTTGGCTTGCAGATGCTTATCACCATGAAGCTATTACAGCAGGACTTTACTCCGCAGAAATGCTCGGAATTTCAATGGCGTTCCTCACGCTTGCAATGTGCGAGATCTGTCACGCGTTCAATATGCGTTCTCTCCACGGCTCTATCTTCAAGATGAAGAATCAGAACTGGTGGCTCTGGGGTGCAGGACTTCTCTCGCTCGTTCTCACAACGGTCGTTATAGAAGTTCCTTTCCTTGCTAATGCGTTTGAGCTTGCTCACCTTGATCTTATGGAATACGGAATCGCATTTGGTCTTGCAATTCTTATAATTCCGATCGTTGAAATCGTAAAGCTCATACAGAGAGCTGTTCACAAAAACAAAAACTAAAACAAAAAAGTGAGCGCATTTATATGTGCTCACTTTTGAATATAGGATTTATAAGAAATGAAATACGAATTTATTTTATTCGACCTTGACGGCACACTTACCGATCCGGGTATAGGTATAACCAACTCGGTATCATACGCGCTTTCAAAATTCGGAATAAAGGTTGAAAACAGACAGGAACTCTATAGATTTATCGGTCCTCCGCTTGTGGATTCATTTGAAAAATACTACGGTTTTTCAGAAGAAGAGGCAAAGAAAGCACTTGGATATTACAGAGAATATTTCAGAGCCGGTGGAATGTTTGAAAACACTGTATACGACGGTGTTGTTGAAACGCTGAACGAGCTTAATAAAGAAGGAAAAAAGCTGATAGTGGCAACCTCAAAGCCCGAAGAGTTTGCGGAACAGATACTTGAGCATTTTGATCTAAAGAAGTATTTTCACGGTGTTGCGGGTGCGTCAATGGATGAAAAAAGAAATAAAAAAGAAGACGTTATTGCCTACGCGATCGATCGCTTTGGCATTGAAACGGAAAAAGCTGTTATGATAGGAGACAGAGAATACGATATTTTAGGTGGAAAAGCCTTCGATATGTATAGTGTCGGGGTGCTTTTCGGCTACGGAACCAAGGAAGAACTTGAATCCGCCGGCGCAGATATTCTTGTATCTGAATTCTCAGAGCTTTTGAATATTATATAAAAAACAATACCACTGATTTTTGTCAGTGGTATTGTTTTTAATCTTCAAAAATATCTATCTGATCGGAATTTTTTGTATTGCTTACTCTTGGCTTGAGCCCTAAGTGATCGTAGGCAAGGCGGGTAACGCATCTGCCGCGCGGTGTTCTTGAGAGGAATCCTATCTGCATAAGATAAGGTTCGTAAACGTCTTCAAGCGTTACAGCTTCCTCTCCTATGGTCGCCGCAAGTGTTTCAAGACCGACAGGACCGCCGTCGTAGCAGTCAATAATTGCTTTGAGCATCATGCGGTCAATATTGTCAAGACCAAGCTGGTCTATTTCAAGCTTATCAAGCGCATAGCAAGCAATTTTTGAGTCTATCACGCCGCTTCCTTTGACCTCTGCAAAATCACGAACACGCTTGAGAAGTCTGTTTGCAAGTCGAGGAGTTCCTCTTGAGCGTGACGCTATTTCATAAGCACCGTCACCCGAAATCTCAATTCCGAGTATTGTTGCGCTTCTTGTTACTATCGACGCAAGCTCTTCATTGGTGTAAAGCTCAAGTCTAAACATAACGCCAAAACGGTCACGTAAAGGAGACGTGAGCTGACCTGCGCGAGTGGTCGCTCCAATAAGAGTAAATTTCGGAAGATCGATGCGTATGCTTCTTGCGGCAGGCCCCTTTCCGATTATGATATCAAGTGAGCCATCCTCCATTGCAGGGTAAAGTATTTCTTCGACAGAACGGGACAGGCGGTGTATCTCGTCAATAAAAAGCACATCACCTTGACTTAGATTCGTAAGAAGCGCGGCAAGGTCTCCCTGACGCTCAATAGCAGGCCCTGACGTGATCCTGATGTTGACCCCCATTTCTGCTGCGATAATATGAGCAAGCGTGGTCTTTCCAAGTCCCGGAGGACCGTAAAACAGCACATGGTCTAAGGATTCTTTTCTTGATTTTGCAGCTTCAATATAGACCTTCAATGTCTCTTTTGCTTTTTCCTGTCCAATATAATCCTTTAATAGTTGCGGACGTAAATGATTCTCAATCTTCAAATCTTCTTCTAAGTTTTCTGTTGTAATGATTCTCTTCTTCATTTTCATCTCCGCCTATTTTAAAACATCATATTCTTGAGTGCTAATTTCAGCACTTCTTCTACCGTTA
>JAZNPQ010000118.1:0-14449 GCA_045589735.1 Eubacteriales bacterium
TTCTCTTCCTAGGAAGATCACAGCCGGCTGCGGTTCCGGCGCGAGACACCGAAATGACTTCGGCGGTTGGCGCGGAAACCGCACAAAAAGCGGAATAAAGCGAGAAAGGAACGGTGAACAATGGTAATCGGAACCGTTGTAGGCAGTATTATTGCCACACGCAAAAATGAAAAACTTATTGGACAAAAGCTTCTCATAATTCGTCCCCGTGACGGAATGGATGAGAAGGGAGAGTTCGTTGCTATCGACAACGTAGGTGCGGGTATCGGTGAGACCGTACTTATCGCGAGAGGTTCGGCGGCGAGAATTGGCTGCGGACTTGAAAATGCACCGATAGATGCCGCTATAGTCGGTATCGTTGACGAGGCTTAATTTTAATCTGTATGATTTTGAAATCGAGAGATGAATCGCAAGGCTCATCCTTCGGAAAGGAAAGACATAGAAATGGAACTTAACAAACTTAGCGAAATTATGCGTACTGCGGGTGTTGTCGGTGCCGGTGGCGCGGGCTTTCCGTCTTATGCAAAACTGAATCAGGCAGCTGATACTATTATTCTCAACTGCGCTGAATGCGAGCCGCTCTTAAAGCTACACCGTCAGGTGCTTGCGCGCTACGCTGACGAAATTATGATGACCCTTCAGGAAATCGCAGATACTCTTGATGCAGAGCAGGTAATTATTGCCGTAAAGCCTGCGTATGAGGAAGCGGTAAATGCGGTCAAAGCTAACCTTGATAAATACAAAAAGGTAAAGATCGGATATCTTCCCGAAATTTATCCTGCGGGTGACGAGGTCGTTACCATATACGAGACCACGGGACGTGTTGTAAATCCCGGCGCGCTTCCGATAACTGTCGGTTGTATCGTATATAACGTTGAGACTATCTACAACGTATATCGTGCATGGAAGGAAAACGCACCTGTAACCCATAAGTTTATCACCATTGCGGGTGAGGTGAAAAATCCCTGCACATTCTACGCACCTCTCGGTGTTACGTACGGTGAGCTTATAAAGCTTGCGGGCGGATATACCTGTGACGATCCTGCACTTATCGCAGGCGGACCTATGACGGGTATGATGACGACAGAAAATGCAGTCGTTACAAAGACATCTAATGCCGTTCTCGTTATGACGAAGAACGCATACATAGTACAGAAGCGTATCACACCTATCACTATCAGCACAAAGCGCGCTATGGCGGCTTGCTGTCAGTGCAGAATGTGTACAGACCTTTGCTCGCGTAATCTGCTCGGTCATCCCATCGAGCCCCACAAGATCATGCGTGCGGCTGCTTCGGGCGTAACCTCCGACAGCGCGGCGTTCCTCGGAACATTCTCCTGCTCCTCTTGCGGACTTTGCGAAATGTATGCTTGCGGACAGAATCTTAATCCCAGAAGCATTATAGCCGAAATCAAGGGCGGACTCCGTAAAAACGGAATTATGCCTCCTCGCGGTGTTGAGGCAGATCCCGTTAACTCGACACGTGAGTTCAGAAAGGTTCCAATGTCGCGTCTTATCGCAAGACTTGGTCTTGCAAAGTATGATGTGCCGGCACCTATCGTGGATGTGAAGATCCCCGCCAAGAAGGTTCAGATCATGCTTGGACAGGGAATAGGCGTTCCTTCTTCTGCTGCTGTTAAGGTTGGAGATGCTGTAAACGCAGGCGACGCTCTCGGCGTATTTACGCCCGATAAGCTCGGTACGTCGGTACATTCTCCGATAAACGGTAAGGTCGTTGAGGTAACAGACCGTTACGTTGCTGTAAAGGCATAAAAAATAGGTTCGTATTTTACGTATTTGTAATAGTAAAGGACGGTATATAATATGATAAACAAAGCTTTAGGTATGGTTGAGTATCAGACAGTCAGCGCAGGTATTACAGCTGCCGACCTTATGATAAAGACCGCAAATGTAGAAATTCTCCAGTCATCGGTAGTTTGCCCCGGTAAGTATATCACAATTATTACAGGTGAGCTTTCCGCTGTTGCCGCGGCTATCGATGCTGCAAAGGTACAGCTCGGAGACAGACTGACAGATTCGTTTGTTCTGGGTAATCCTCATGACGATATTTTCCCCGCTATATACGGCGGTGCTGTAGTTGAAGACGCAAAGGCACTTGGCGTTCTTGAAACATTCTCGGCTCCCGCAATCATCGTTGCAGCCGATACGGCAGCTAAGACGAGTGACGTATCTCTTATTGAGCTTCGTATCGCTCGCGGTATGTGCGGTAAGTCATATATGCTTCTCACAGGTGACGTTGCAGCAGTCAGCGCAGCTATCGAGAGCGCAAAGAACAGAGTAGGTGAAGACGGACTTCTCCTTGATACCACAGTTATCCCGAACCCCGACAAGAGCCTTTGGGCTTCGATACTTTAAGGGTTAACTATGCTTCCTATTGAGAGAAGAAACGAGATACTTCAGAAGCTGATGCTCGACGGCAGAGTCGTTGTCGGTGAGCTTGCCGAAAAATACGGAGTAACCGAGGAGACTATCAGACGAGATCTTGAGCGTCTTGAGGACGACGGATACGCAAAGAAAACTTACGGTGGAGCTGTTAGAAATGACAGTGTAACGGGAGAGCTTCCTTATACTGTCAGAAAGCAGACCAACGTTGGCGGAAAGAAATATATAGCGGAAATAATAGGTTCTCTTATTCAGGACGGCGATAGTCTTTTGCTTGACGGAAGTACAACGGCACTTTTCACAGTTAAGAGTATATTCGCAAAAGAGAATCTCACTATAATTACAAATTC
This sequence comes from Eubacteriales bacterium, assembly GCA_045589735.1. Taxonomy (GTDB): domain Bacteria; phylum Bacillota; class Clostridia; order Oscillospirales; family CAG-272; genus RGIG3994. The sequence goes on from JAZNPQ010000118.1 coordinate 2,754, forward strand.
TGTAGAGATGCTTCTCGATCTTCCCCAAGGACACAACTGGAATATTATTTCCACAGGCGGATTTTACCGAAGTGAGTCAATGGCGTTTTACGGAAACGCGGCTGAAGAGAAAATTCGCAATTATCATACAGATTATGCGATCCTTTCCTGCAAGGGAATGGATATTGATAATGGAATAACCGACACAAGAGAGCAGTTTGCCGAGCTGAAAAAATCCTTTTTCGGTTCTGCAAGAAAGGTTATACTTGCTGTCGATCACACAAAATTCGACAAAATTTCTTTTGTTCATTTCGGCGATTTTGATGACATCGACGTAGTAGTCACGGACATAGAGCCTGATGAGCGTTGGAAGCATCTTTTTGCTGAAAGAAATATTGAACTTTATTATTGACGTATTTGTCAGATTAAGGATTAACAAATGAACGTATTTGAAATAAGACCCAAGGTTTATTTCGGTGAAGATTCCTTGAATGCACTTTCCGAGATATCGTCTGAAAGCGCAGTCATCTTCACGGATGCCTTTATGAAGAAATCGGGTAATGCCGATAAAATTGCATCGCTTATGACAGGATGCAAAAAAATAAGCATATATTCTGAGATCATACCCGACCCTCCCGTCGAGCTTATTGCCAACGCGCTCGGATTCCTGCTTAACGCCGATGCGGATACCGTTGTCGCACTTGGCGGCGGTTCGTCGATAGACGCGGCAAAGTCTACCATACTTATGTATGCAAAGAAGACCGGAAAGCAGCTTCCTCTTATTGCTGTTCCCACAACGAGCGGTACCGGAAGTGAGGTCACAAAGTTCGCGGTTATAACCGACAGAGAAGCCGGTGTAAAATATCCTCTCGTTTCGGATAAGCTTCTTCCAAACGTAGCGATACTGTCTGCAGACCTTACAATGAGTGTACCTGCTTCTATCACAGCGGATACGGGATTTGATGTTATAACTCACGCGCTTGAGGCATATATTTCAACAGGCGCTAACGATTTTACCGACGCATTTGCAGAAAAAGCTCTTGAGCTTTGCTTTGAATATCTGCCGAGAGCCGTTAAGAACGGTAATGACAGAGAGGCACGCGAAAAGATGCACACTGCGTCCTGCCTTGCCGGTATGGCGTTCAATGATGCGAGTCTTGGAGTAAATCACGGTATAGCACACGCGCTTGGCGCGATTTTCCATATTCCTCACGGACGTGCAAATGCAATGATGCTGCCTCACGTTATGGCGTACAATGCAGAGCTTGACATTGCAGGATACGGAAAAGAGGTATCGTTAGCTTGCGCTAAGATGGCGAAGATAGCAAGATTTGTAGGACTTCCCGCATTCTCACCGAAGCAAGCGGCTGCCAATCTCGTTAATGAGATAAAGAAAATGTCAAAGGAGCTTGGTATTCCTCAGACACTTTCAGACGTAGGCGTTTCTATGAGTGATTACAACAAGCATAAAGCGCATATAGTAAAGAGCGCGGTAAACGATGCTTGCACCGTAACTAACCCCAGAAAAATTGATGCGTCTGCCGTAGAGAAGATACTTAAGGGAATAGAAAAATAATAATGTGGTATAAAAAGCAACAACAGTTAAGAAGGCTTGACTGTTGTTGCTTTTTTATATGTGAATTGTTAGTATATCATTGACAAAACAGAAAAAAAGTGATATCATAAATGCACGTATATACTTTTTATAAAAATTCACAAATAATGTATAAATAACCTCTCAAAAGGAGATAAAATATGTCGGTTGCGCTGTTTTCAATATCAATTTTTTTGGTAGCCGCAGTATGCATGGCTTTCGGAATAATAAACGGAATAAAAAAAGGACTTATAAGGTCGGCAATATCCTTCGCCGTGACGCTTTGCTCAATGATTACTGCCGGAGTTGTAGCTGTGCTTATCTCAAAAGCTCTTTCCGACGTATTATATGACTTGGTTGAATCTACCGGTCTTACTGACGGATTATCCGATATGGATGCGCTTGTATATGCTTATTCAAGAGCGATAGTAACGCCGTTTATGTTTGTAATACTGTTTGCGCTGATAATCTTGATTTTCGGTGCAATAATGAAGATAATACTTAATACAAAGCTGAAAAAGCTTTCGGATGACAGTAAAACAGTACCCGAGAATGCACCTTGGCATATAAAACATTCGACTCTTTTAGGCGCAATAGTAGGCGGAATCAGTGGATTTATAGTTGCGGCAGCTATAACCTCACCTATAAGCGGAACTCTTAAGGTTGCGGACGTATTTATAGATTGCGTCGAGCATCAGGAGCTTCTAAAAAAGGAGTTTAACCTAAAGGAAAAGGACCTTGAAGAAATAAAAAAATACACCAAGGATATTCCTTCGTCTGTACTTTACGCTTGTGGCGGTAAGCTTGTTTATGATTCGGTTGCCAAAACAGAGCTTAACGGAAAAAATATAACTCTTACGGGCGAGGCTGAAAATATAACGGTTCTATTAAACGATTTTATTGAAGTGCTTCCTGTAATCAGTGAATACGATCACGTTTCCGATAAGGAGATTGCTGCTATAGAAAAGCTGAAGGCTGATATAAATAAATCCGAGACATTTAAATATGTGGCGGCGGCATTCCTTTCTCAGGCAGCCGAAAATTGGCTGGAAGGAAAAACTTACGCAGGGATATCAAAGCCTGCACTTGGCGAGGATGTTCAGCCCGTGATGGATGAATTGCTTGAGGTCGCAGCTACAACCACACCCGAGACCGTCTCGGTAGATATTGTCACTGTTTTAAACGTCTACCTGATATTTGCGGAAAACAAGGATGTATTTGATGCGGGAGATTTTGAGACGATATATGAGGACGGAATACTTGAAAATATTTGCAACGAGCTTATAAGCAATCAAAGGACAGGGCATCTTGTGGATGTTATTGCCGACATAGCGTTTGAAACTGCGGCGGAATACATAAAGACCTCCCTTATGGAAAAAAACACCTACAGCGAATTTAAATCGGATATTGCCGATATAATGAACACTGCTAAGGATTATGCGTATGAGGACCGTGTCGAGTTGATTTCATCTGCCATTTCCGATAAGGTAAGCGATGAAGGCTACACGTTGCCGCTCGATGTCGCTGAAACCATAGCAAAGACTATGCTCAGTGAGATATCCTACAGTGAGGGAAGCATAACCGCTGACCGTATAGACGAATTTTTGAATTATTATATAGGCGAATAAACTGTTTTGTAACAGATTAATGTGCAAGGCTGTATCTATAGGTCGGTATACGCCTCACACAAACGATTTTTTATGCCACCATATACGGTGAAATGGAGATTAGCGTGAAGAATTGTTATGATGTGTGCGAAATTTACCTGTCACGCTATCAAATTCAAACTAAAAATGGGACCCAACCCCATTTTTGTTTGCAAAGCAAACACGTTTGAATTTTATTGATATTTGTGCCGCCGCTATGGCGGCGGAATGGAGATTTTATGGAAGTTCTTGATATTGTAATGTCTTATATTGCCAAAGGTATATTGGTGCTTGTATCTTTGTGCGTATACATATTGCTTGTAGGCAATATTTATCCTATGCTGTTTATGCGTCTGCGTCGTGTTTCCGGTAAAAACGCCGACAGGGGAATAAAGAAATATGTTTTTCCGAGTGGCAGATGCGTCGTTTATGAGCCGGAGCTGAAAACAAGAAATTATATAGAGCAATATGAGCTTTTTTCGGTGAACGGTACTAAGTATATAAAATGCAAAATAAATGCGGCAATCAGAGATCTCTGCTATTACGTTTTGGTATACGACAACCGAGACAAGCTTGTTGATACTCTGAAAATATTTGAAGTGGTACAAAAAAACGGCTTTACAAGCTCTGTGAAGCTTCCGCATAATACGTCGTATGTGAATATTGTTCCTTATAAGGTTAATTCGGAGAACGTTTCAAAAAAGCTGCCCGTCTCGTATCCTACTGTAAACGTTGTCACATATTCACTTTGCCTCGTGATCACGACTGTTATTCAGGCATATGTGGCAAAATCACTCTTTGCATCACTTTTTGAAGGACTTCTTCCAATAGAGAATGAAAACATTTTTGTTCCGGCGCTTCTTTTCGGTGTGATACTCGCCGCAGTATCGGTTGGAACGTATTATCATAGTATAACTAAGGTGAATAAGCGATGAATGAAAAAAAACAGGTAATTTCAAAAGGACCGTACACATATCCGCAGGTAAATAAATTCCTTACGGTAAAGCAATATATTTTCTTTCGAAAGGAAGGACAGAAAAGCCTTCTCCTTAAGTTTATGAACGATGCCGATTTTTATATAAATGAGGTATGTTTTAAGCTTATTCAACTGAATTCCAACGGAAAAACTATTTGCAGTCAAAACGTGAAGTACAGTGGGATTTCTCTTGCCGCCGGAATGACTTTCACTCCGACATCAAGAATTATCGTAGACGAAAAATGCTCGGATTTTAAAATAATTTTTAGTTACGTTGACTCGGGTGATTTCAGATATAGAGTAAAACGCGGAAAAGTAGTAACGTTTTATAAAGAGCCTAAATACCGTGACGTTATTTCAGAACCGATTGAGAGCAGACCGCCGACTGTCTGTGTCAGGTCAAACCGCATAAAAAACAGAGCTTCGTTAACCTGGATTGCGGTAATTGTCGGAATTGCGGTGAGCTTTATGACTGTTCTGTCCTGCGTTCTCGAACTGGCAAAGACGGAGTGGGCTCAAGAACGTAATGCTAACGAATACATAGAACACGTCGAAAACGTGACAGAGCATTGCTTTGAAGATGATTTCCTTGTGTAAAAAATATTTCGGAGTAGATCATGCTTAAATACAAGACTATTATTGATAAATTGACCGAAAGCCAGAAGATACGGCTATTGACCGATATTTCCTGCCTTGAAAAAACAGAATATCGTACCTTGGGTATACCGTATTTTAAGCTTGGATACCTAAGAGATGCAGAAAAGCATACATATCCGACTTGCTATCACCTTTCGAATACTTGGGATATCGGGCTTGTTTCCTCCGTCGCGTCAGATATATACAGAAATATGAGGAACAGCGATATTACTCACGCGGTTGTTCCCTCGCCAAAGATAAAGCTAAATCCTTGCAGGGCGGCACTTTCAGAGGATCATTACCTTGCAAGTGTTCTGTCGGGTGCTTATCTTTCTGCTGCCAAAAAAGAAGGAATCTCTGCAAGTATTTCGGAGTTTCGTATAAGTGAAGAAGAGGCCGAATGGCTTGACTCTCTTCCAAACAACAGAATAGTAAACGAATATATTGTAAAGCCCTATGCTATGGCGATAGAGAAGGGTAACTGTAACGGAGTTATAACCTCACTTTCCTCTTGTAAAAAGGGCTATGAGAATGTTAATTTTGAGCTTGGCAGACAAATCTCTCGGCACAAAATAGGCGAAAGCGATACTTTTTCTCTTTATGACAGGGTTTCGTCGGTTGATACCGTAACTGCCATCAAAGAAAACGGGATCTGCATTGAAGCGTCGGAGGTTGCACTGATAGAAGCACATAACCGTTACAAATCGTTGAAAAAATCAATAACAAACGGTGTGGCAACAGTCGGAGAGCTTGAGGCAGAGCTTGACGCAGGAACTGCTGTATCTACCGAAATGATAGATGAGGCGGTGGACAGAGTCATAGACCTTGCATTTATCTGTCAGCCAAAGGACACTGTTATAGACCCAAGTAAATTGAATAATGACGAGCTTTTACTGCTTGCCGCGCAGGAATCTGCGGTTCTTTTGAAAAATAAAGACAGAATGCTTCCGCTTGCAAAGAAAAAGAAGGTTGCTATCCTTGGTGGCTCGGTATCGGATTATATTTCACAAAATGAAACGCGTATAAGCTCAATACTTGCGGTGAATTCGTGTGAGTATATTGGTTATGAGGCTGGTTACGATTACACTGTTGACCGTAGCGTCGGTCTTGCAACGCAGGCGGTTGCACTTGCAACAAGAGCGGACGTGGTTGTAGTATTTCTCGGTGCGGGTGAGACTCGCGAGACGAGCTGTGCAAAGCTCGGAAAACTCACTCTGCCCGCAAATCAGCTTGAGCTTCTTAATTTGCTGAAACAACACGCAAAAAAGATAATTGCCGTTGTTTCGTCAAACAATCTTGTTGATATGTCGTTTGAAGCATATACCGCAGGACTGGTCCTTATGCCGTATGAAAGAAAATTCGGTATGGATGCATTCTTTAATATACTCTTGGGAGTTTATAATCCAAGCGGTAAGCTGTCGTCCTCTCTGTATTTTAATACATATGACGGATTTGCAAAGCAGGCGTATTACAGGACGGCTTTAGGCAGTAAAGTAGGACCTTTTATTGGTTACCGTTATTATGATACTGCGGGATATGATGTGGGCTTTCCGTTTGGACACGGTCTCAGCTATACGAAATTCGAGTATTCCGGAATAAAGGTTGAAAAAGGAAAGGTAACCTTTACAGTCAAAAACGTAGGAAAGCTTTCGGGATGTGAAATAGCGCAGGTTTATATAGGTATTAAAGACAGCGCGCTTGTACGTCCTCTTAAGGAGCTTGTCGGATTTGAACGTATAGAGCTGTCTCCGCATGAAAGGAAGCAGATTACGATTCCAATAATACTTCCTGAGGTATACGACGAAGCAATAGGAAATTTTGCGGTCGAAAAGGGTAAGTATACGGTATACGTAGGCTCGTCGGTGTCTGACATTAGATTAACAGCAGGATTTGAAGCAGGAAATGCCGAAATTACTGAAGGACACGAGAATCTTTCGGATTATCTGCAATCTGAATCAAATATACACACACATAATTATACATTGGAGGCAAAATACGGTCGTATGAAGAAAAATATAAAGAATTTAGTGGTTGCCGTGGCGGCGCTTATCCTTGCCATAAGTGTAAAGACTTATGCGGTAATTGCGGTATCAGACGATATCTTCCTCGATATACTTGCAGTAATATTGCTTGTCGGTTCTGTAGTCTTTTTCGGAATGGATATAGTTGAAAGAAAAAAAGCGCATATTGAAGAACGCAGACAGATCGACGCAAATAATGAAAAGCACTTTGAGGACGCTGAAATAAAAAATGAATTTTCCGCTGAAAGTATGTTCGTGAGAGAGTTCGAAACGGTAAATGAGAGTGTTGCTGAGGTGAAGTCAAAGGAAGACGACTTCCTTTCTGCCGAATATCTGCAGTATGTCAATAAAAACTTTACATTTGCAGACGCCGCCCGTGAGTTTGAGCTTTTTGCAAGAGAAAGAGGCTATAATTTTGATCCGTCAACGGTAAAGCGCATATTCGCTTCTATGGCGGCGTCAAGACTTGTTATAGTCAAGGACTTCGATGAGGCTACATTTACTTCATTTATGCAGCTTATATGCGCATATTTTGAAAGTCCTGTCTATATAGACCGTATAGACACCACATATCAGAACGAGGACAGAATGTTCTTTGCCACTCACAAAGACGGTTCATTTGAAAAGACAAGAACGCTTCAGGCAATAGAAACGGCAAATGAAACCAGATATAATATCTGTATTGCAGGTCTCAGCGAGGTCGATCTTTCGGTAATGTCAAATTATTTTGCCCCATTTGTCAGATACGTCAAAAACCCATTGAGTCTGTGCGGAATAAAGACCTTTAATGAAAAGCACGTTGAGGTTACGTATTATATTCCCGCAAATCTCTGGTTCTTTGTTCACCTAAAGGGAGATCAAAAAACAGATACGATACCCGAATATATTGCAGATATCGCTACTGTAAACGATTTTGCGTTTTCAAAATGCAATCCGCAGGCTGAATATTCACAGTATAACAAATTTAAATACTATCAAATGGACTACCTTTCGGGTAAGGCAAGCCGCGCGCATCTTGTAGACGAGTCTGCGTGGAAGAAGATCGACAGATTTGAATCCTACGTCAATACGTATGAAAAATATCACATCGGAAACAAGATCTGGCTTGGCCTTGAAAAGTTTTCAAGTGTCTACCTTGCGTGTGACGGAGACAAAAACGAGGCACTTGACAACGCAATGGCAGTGAAGCTTATTCCGTCGGTCATGAAAGCGCTTAACGGCAAGCTTTCAAAGGAGGACAGAGGCGTATCAGAGACTCTTGATTCTATTTTTGGCGGAGAAGTTCTTGATGAATGCCATAAAATGATAAACAGCGTGAGCGTAAACAAGGCTTAAACAACGTTAGGAGCAGGAACAATGTTAAATTTTCCATTACTTTATGAAAAAGCTGTGACGGTATTGTCAGACTTTACGTTGCCGAAAATATTCACCTCGGCAACCGCAATAATTGTTTATTTATTTATAATACTGTCTTTGATAGCTGTCCTTGTTGTTGCAATAATCGTACGCGAGGCAAAATCGAAAGGCAATGATGAATATACACTTATAAACAGTGAAGCACAGACAGAAACAAAGAACTCTCAGACCGAAAACCCCGACGAAAGATTTTGCATGCTAAGCCGAATCGAGGAGAAAAGGAACAACTACGGACATACGAGATATGACAGTAACGTAAGCCTTGAGCAGATCTGCGAAAGCTTCAGAAATTATGCAGCAAGCAAGTTAAAGCTGTACTATGATATAGAAGACATAAGAAGATTTGTCGCGGGAATGTCAGTATCAAGGATATTGATACTGCAGGGTGTATCTGGAACAGGAAAGACCTCTTTGGCACACGCGTTTGGGTCATTTGTAGATAACAGCTCAACGGTAATCCCTGTACAGCCAATGTGGAAGGAACGCACCGACCTTATAGGATACTATAATGAATTTACCAAGAGATTCAACGAGACCCTTCTGCTTGAAAAGATGTACGAAGCAAATTACAGTAAGGACATCTATATAACAGTACTTGACGAGATGAATATAGCAAGGGTAGAGTATTACTTTGCGGAATTTCTGTCGCTTCTTGAGCTGCCGAATCCGGAGGAGAGATATCTTGACGTAGTCTCGGATAAGTGGGAGAATGACCCGGCACAGCTTAAAGACGGAAGAATAAAGCTCCCCGAGAATATGTGGTTTATAGGAACGGCAAACAATGATGATTCAACGTTTGCGATATCGGATAAGGTATATGACCGAGCGATGATACTTAACCTTGACAGTAAGACCGAGAGGTTTGCGGCGCCGCCAACGGGACCGATGAAGATATCGTGGGAGCAGTTCGTGTCACTTGCGGAGAGCGCGCAAAAGGAATACGGAGTAAGCGAGAGAAACAAAAAGCGACTTGAGGAGCTTGACAAGTATCTGATAAAGCATTTCCATATAACCTTTGGAAACCGAATAATGAAGCAGATACTGACGTATATACCCGTATATATAAGCTGTGGAGGAGACGAGCTTGACGCGCTTGACGATATACTGTCGAAGAAGGTCATAAGAAAGCTCGAGACCCAGAACCCGATATATCTGCGAAACGCGGCAGAAGGACTACTCACATATATTGAGGAGTTATTCGGACCCGATAAAATGAATCTTTGCCGTGAGCATATTCACAGACTCCAAAGAAACGCGTAAAAGTATTAATGAAGGAATAACGGTATGAATCAACTTGACGTTTATTACAGAGCACTGCTTAAATACCAAGAGCTGACCTCGGCGAACTCGGACTGTGTTCGTCTGTCCTCTGCGTTTGCAAACTCCAATACCGATGCTGACAATATTACGGTAACACGTGCGTATTGTACGGTAGAAGAGGAGTGGATAAACGCTATTGAAGAAGGGCTTGTACATATAGAAAAAGCAATAAAGCAAGAGAGACAGTTTATTTATTCAAACGGAGAGGTTATTCCGATTGAAAAGGTGAAGCACGTCTCAAAGGATTCTGTACGTCATCTTGCAAAGCACAGCGAGCTTATATCTGAGCACGAGGAAGGGGAGGATATAGTCCCCGATAAGCTTTATACCGTAGAAAGACTTAACGACTATACCGTATACGAGAACCGATTCCTTTATATGCTGCTTTGTTATCTGCGCGATTTTGTTACGCTCAGATATAACAATATACTTGATGAAACAAATAAGTATAAAGGCAAGCTGACAATGAAAAAGGATATCGTTGTCTCGAAGCGAAAAATAAGCTACAGCGTTGAGCTTGCAGAAGAAAACAAGGATGACCGTTATCTGACTGAGCATAATGCCGCAAAGCAAACGATAGACCGTATAGACCTTATACTTAAGACGGTTCTTGCGTTTTTGGCGACTCCTCTTATGGAGAGTGCCTCAAAGGTAGCGATGCTGAAGCCGCCTATTACCAAAACGAACGTTTTGAAGATGGACAACAGCTTCAAGGGCGCTGTCGCACTGTACGATTTTATAATTTCGTACGATAAGCCGGGATACACTATCACAAAGGAAACGAAGGAGCTGTCACCATTCCGCGATGATCTTTCGAGAGAAATATCGGAAGCGGGAATAATGCTGTCATTCCTTACATACGAATACGGTCTTGGTATCAAGGCTGATCTTAAAGAAAGGTATGAAAAGGAAGAAGCAAGACGCAGAACGGAATCTCTTAAACAAAAAACAGAGCAGCTCGAGGCTCTCGGAAGACGTATAAAGCTGTCAGGAGAAGACCCGCAAGAATATATGCTTGAGCTTGAAAAGCACCTAAGAGCATTAAAAAATGAAAATCTTGCAATCGAGTCCATACGTGTTGAGCTTGAAAATTATAAGCAAAAGGAAAAAACTCTTAAGCTTGAGATAAAAGACCTTAATGACAATATCGATAAACTAAAGGAGGAAAAGCTCCTCGCCGAGCAACAGCATATAGCAGAGGTAGATGCTTTAAATCAGGCACACGAGATAAATATTAAGGAAATCAATTCACATCACGAGGAAGAGACCGCACAGCTTAAGAACAAATATAATCTTGATATAGATGCGCTTAAAAATCATATTAGCGAAAGCGAAATAAAGCACAAGGAAGAGCTTTCTGAGAAAGACAGGGCGTTGCTTGAAGCAAATGAAAGGATCGCCGAGCTTGAGCGCCGTTACGAGGAGCTTAAGGAGCATGACAGACTTACTGAGGCAATTCTTAAGGGGCTTCGCGCAGACAAAAAACTAATGACAGAGGACGATGTTTACACCGAAAAAGAGAGCTTCGATGAGCTTGAAAGAGAATATGAAGCGTTTACGCGGTTCTTTAAGAGTCAATGGAGAAAATCAAAGAAGAATATTCGCAAAGAAATGCTTACGGTAAAAAATTTCAAGAATAAAGACGGAAACGGCAGTGAGTCCTGAGGATAATTATGAAAAACAACAAAAAAACTACAAGTAAAATATTTTTTATTGCTCTTGCGGTACTTATAGAAATTATTTTAGTGTTTGTTATAAATCAGAGCATAACGGAAAATGATCTGCTTAACTCAAAGGCACTGTATATAATTATTGTGCTGCTTCTGATGGTTCCCGTTTTGCTTGTTACTCTCTTATTCCTCGTTGTATACGGAAAAAAGAAAACTCCTGTAATATCTGTAGCGCAGACAAAAAAAGAATCTGCCGATATACAAGAGTCTCCCGACGAAAGATTTTGCATGCTAAGCCGAATCGAAGAGAGAAGGAACAGCTACGGACATACGAGATATGACAGTAACGTAAGCCTTGAGCAGATCTGCGAAAGCTTCAGAAATTATGCAGCAAGCAAGTTAAAGCTGTACTATGATATAGAAGACATAAGAAGATTT
>JAZNPQ010000119.1:0-12397 GCA_045589735.1 Eubacteriales bacterium
CTCCCTTTGCAAATCCGCGAAGGCAGATGGAAAAACGGTTACGGCTGAGGATAGGGAATATAACACCAAATTCACCCGACGGGAATTTTGCCTTTACGTCGGCAGCTATCTGTTCGATAGTTGCGTAATTACCCTGAGCTCTGGCAACAACAGCCTCTGTGACCGCGATGACGTCTCGGTCTCTTATCTCAATATTTTCGCTTTTTGCCGCATCAAGGACGCTGTCTGCAACTATTTTTGCAATATCGTCTCCGCTGCGAATAATAGGAGCGCGAACTCCACGTGAAACTGTACCGATAAGTCTTTCCATAAAAGAAACCTCCGAAAAATTTGTATATATTAATATTACCAACACTTTATAATTATAAACCAATATCGGTTTTGCGTCAAGATATTTTACACATTTTTTTGGCGATTTTTTTGTTTTTTTTGCCTGAGAAAAGCGTTGCGGAAAATACTTGCAAAATATTTGTTTTTCTGTTGCATTTTGAGGCAAAGTATAGTATAATAAACTATGTGTATACAGTTTTTGGATTTTATGCGGAGGGCAAAATGTTTGAAAAGATAAAACAGATGTTCAGCAGTGACATTGGAATTGATTTAGGTACAGCGTCGGTGCTGGTCTACGTCAAGGGAAAGGGAATAGTTTTACGAGAGCCCTCTGTAGTCGCTATAGATAAATCGACCGATAAAATACTGAAGGTCGGACGGGAAGCGCAGCAGATGCTCGGAAGAACACCGGGAAATATTATAGCTATAAGACCGCTCAGAGAGGGCGTTATCAGTCAGTATGAGGTAACGCTTAAAATGCTGCAGTATTTTATACGCAGAGCTTGCGGAAATATGTTTTTCAAGCCGAGAGTAATGATATGTGTTCCTGCAGGAATTACAGAGGTCGAGGAAAGAGCCGTGGTCGATGCCGCGACGCAGGCGGGAGCGAGACAGACGCATCTTATAGAAGAGCCCTTGGCGGCGGCGATAGGCGCGGGAATTGACGTGTCGGGCCCAACAGGAAGAATGGTTATAGATATAGGCGGAGGTACGACCGATATTGCAGTTATTTCACTTGGCGGTATCGTGGTATCAAAATCTATAAAGGTTGCGGGCGACAAAATGGATGACGCTATAATGCAATACGTACGCAGAAAATATAAGGTGCTTATAGGTGAGCGTACGGCGGAAAAAATAAAGATAACTATAGGTACTGTAGACGTTGACCCGAATCGACCGCCAAAGACGATCCAAGTAAAGGGAAGAGATCTGACACACGGACTCCCAAAAGAAATAACGCTCAATTCAAACGAGATGCTCGAAGCTTTGGCTGAGCCTATTGTCGAGATAATAGATGCGGTAAAGGCTGTTATCGAAGCAACGCCGCCCGAGCTTGTCGGAGATATTATACAGCACGGAATCGTAATGACAGGCGGAGGATGCCTTGTTAAGGGTATGAATACGCTTATATCAAAGGTAATAAACGTAAAGACGTTTATAGCGAAAGACCCGATATCCTGCGTGGCTGTCGGAACGGGCGAGTCGCTTGAGCATCTTTCGGCTATATCAGACGGACCGATTAATTTTTCAAGATATAAATGAGTAGGGGGATAAGACTGTGAATTATGTTATAAACGGCAGAGAGCCGAAGAGTATTTTTCACTTTTTTGAGGACATATGCGCGATACCTCACGGTTCGGGAAACGAAAAGGGAATTGCCGATTATATAGAAGCATTTGCCGAAAAAAGAGGGCTTTACTGTTACTGTGACGCGCTTCACAACGTTTTTATAAAGAAGCCTGCGACAGAGGGACGCGAAAGCGAGCCGACTGTGCTTTTTCAGGCGCATACCGATATGGTTTGCGAAAAAAACGACGACACCGAGCACGATTTTCTTAAAGACCCGTTAAAGCTTTATGTTGACGGTAAATATCTTCGCGCAAGGGGAACGACTCTCGGTGCTGACGACGGTATAGGCGTTGCCGCAATGCTCTCGATACTTGACGGTGAGGTCGAGTCTCATCCTGCCGTAGAATGTCTTTTTACAGTTTCGGAAGAAACTGGAATGGACGGAATAAGCGGATTTGATTTTTCTAAGATAAGCGCAAAAAGAATGGTAAATCTCGATTCTGCTGAAATAGATTTTGCGGTTGCGGGGTGCGCAGGCGGCGTTCGCAGTAACGTTACTTTTAACGGAAAACGCGAAAAATATACGGGAACGACCGTAAGCGTAAAGATAAAAGGACTTGCGGGCGGACATTCGGGTGAAAATATAATCGACGGACGCGCAAACGCCAACAAGCTGATGGGTCGCGCGCTTCTCGCGCTCGGGGATATTGATTACCGTCTCGTATCAATTTCGGGCGGCGGAAAAGCAAACGCTATACCTCGCGAATGCGGTGTAGCATTAAAAACCACTGACCCCGACAAGGTAACCGAGATCCTTAAAAATATTGAAAAGGATATCGCGTTTGAGCTTGGCGAATATGACCGTGATTTTGAAATGCTGATAGATGTAGCCGACATAGGTAGCGACGCCTTCGACAAGGCAACCACAGATAAGGTAGTCTCCTTCATTGGAACAGTCGCGAACGGCGTGCTTGAAATGAGCAAAAAGATAAGCGGCTTTGTCGAGTATTCGAGAAATCTCGGCGTGATAAGGACAGAGGGCGACGCCGTCATTCTTACTTTCTTTGCAAGGTCGGGAATCGACGCACAGCTCCACACCTCAAACCGTGAGATAGAAGCGCTTGCGAAAATGGTCGGCGCTGACGTAAAGTATATGGAAATGTACGGCGGATGGGCGTATAACGATAACTCTGTCATTCGAGACGAATACGCAAAAGCCTATAAAAAGGTCACGGGCAAGGACATCACCGTAATACAGCTCCACGCAGGCCTTGAGTGCGGATATATAAGCTCCAATATACCGGGTATTGATATAATATCGGTAGGACCGAACGTGTACAGTCTCCATTCTCCCGACGAGCGTATGGATCTCGACTCGGTTGAAACTCTGTTTAAGATACTGAAGGAATTCCTTTCAAAATGATAATCTATAAGCAAAAAAACACTGCGAAAAAATCGCAGTGTTTTTTTGCTGAAAATTTTTTATAACAAAACGTAAACATTTCACCAACAAAACTAAAAAAACAGAGAGATAAAATAAGGGCACAAAAATTTTAAAGAGGTGTTTATTATGAACAAGAACGATCAGCAGTTTATGGCACAGAAGATACGCACACAGTACATGGAAAAGAGACCGTCAGAGCTTGACGAGCTCCGTGAGCTTGACGCAAAGGTAAAGCGTCCCGTAAACGTTTTTTCATACGTTTTCGGCAGCATAAGCGCAATAATTATGGGTGCGGGAATGAGCCTTGTAATGACCGATATTGGCAAAACCGTAGGAATCGCAAACAATATGACATACGGTGTTATTATCGGTATTGTAGGTCTTGCATTTGCAATTATCAATTATCCCATTCATAAGGGTATGATGAATTCACGCAAGAAAAAATACGCGCCGCAGATCATAAAGCTCAGTGAAAAAATAATGGAAAACAAATAAAAACAATAACATAAGCGAGGCGCAAAAGCGGCTCGCTCGTGTTGGCTTTATTAAAAATAAACGGAGATAAAAAATGAACGCTATTGAAATAAGAAACCTATCAAAAAGCTTTCGCGGAATGTATGCTGTCGATCATCTTGATATGAACGTTCCTGTTGGCTCGATCTACGGCTTTATAGGCGAAAACGGCTCGGGAAAGTCAACCACAATGAAGCTCATCTGCGGTCATCTCGTTGCCGACGAGGGAGATATCAAGCTGTTTGACAGAGAATACACCGACGCAGGCGTCAGAGTCAGAGTTGGCGCGCTTATTGAAAACGCAGGCTGCTTCCCGGGCTCAAGTGTATATCAGAACCTTATGATGCAGTGCATAAATTTAGGTCTTGAAAATCCCGACGACGAGATTCGCCGCGTGCTTGAAATAGTACGTATGGAGGACAACGCCAATATAAAATTCAAGAGCTGCTCGCTTGGTATGAAGCAGAGGATAGGTATTGCCATGGCGCTGCTCGGCGATCCCGCGCTTCTGATACTCGACGAGCCGATAAACGGACTTGACACTGACGGTATGCGTATCATGCGTGAAATTCTTGTGGATATTACGCAGAAATACGGTTGTACAGTTCTTATATCGTCACACATTCTCGGCGAGCTTGAAAAGATAGCCACGCACTACGGTATTATCCGTCAGGGGAAAATGATTATGGAGCTGTCTGCCGCCGAAATGGACAGTCGCGCGCAGGTGTTCACGACACTAAAAACAAAAGATACCGACGGAGCCTTGAAAATTCTTTCCGAAAAATATAACGACGTTCGTCTTGAGGACGGCTACATCCGAATTTACGACGTGGACGATACTGCCGCCGTTGTAGATTACTTAATGAAAAACGGTCACGTTGTAAGTGAAATTTCAAGAAATAAAATAGGTCTTGAAGAGTATTACATTGAGCTGATGTCAAAAAAGGAGGAAGAGTAAAATGACGAAAGAGCTGAATTTTGAGTCCCCGAGCTTTAATGAACGAATAAAAGGAATGCTCGGCGTAGATTTTTACCGTCTGTTCCATACTCCTTTGTTCTACATCTTTCTCGCTATCGCGGCGATAATTCCCGCAATGGTATCCGCTATGACAATGATGCCCGACCAGAACGGAAACACAATGGAGCCTCTTTATTCTAACGTCTGGCAGATAATTGCCGCGTCAAAATCTCTTTACGTAATTGAGACTATCGCCGACTACGCAAATATGAATATGGTATTCATTTTCGGCGGTATAATGGTGTCTATATTTATCGGTCACGACTATAAGTCCGGTTACGTCAAGCAGCTTTTTACAACCCACGCAAAAAAGCAGGACTATATGATATCAAAGAGCCTCGTCTGTGCTTTTGCTATGGCTTGTATGTGCGTCACGTATCTTATAGGCGGCACAGTCGGCGGTCTGCTTGTGAATTATGATACCACGGTAAACGTAGGTTCTCTCATTATTGCGATTCTCGGTAAAATGATAATGAGTCTCGGTTGGGCAAGCCTTTATACGTTTTTAAACGTTATTTTCCGTAAATATTTCGGTATCTCTATCGCTTCGTCCTTCTTCTTCGGAACGGGAATTCTTATTATAGGCGCGGCGGCTATCGTTGAAAATCTCGCTATTCCGACAGGATTTTTAAATATTTTCCTGTACGGCGCATCGGTCAACGCAAACCTTTCAAGCGGTATCGGCGCACTTATAATTTGTGCTGTCGTGTCTGTTGCGTGGGCAGTTTTATATAATTTCCTTGGCACAAAGATACTCTCAAAGAGTGACGTATATTAAGAGGGGGACGAAAAAATGAATGCAATAGAAATTAAAAACCTTTCCAAAAATTTCGGACCCAAGCAGGCGGTGTGCGGACTTGATATGACAGTTCCGATGGGGGCCATATACGGCTTTATAGGTGAAAACGGCTCGGGCAAGTCAACCACCGAAAAAATGATATGCGGACTTATTCCCAAAAGCGGCGGTTCAATAAAGCTCTACGGTAAGGATCATACAGATGGGAATGTACGAGCCAAGGTAGGTGTGCTTATCGAATCACCCGGATGCTTCCCGGGACTTACCGTTTGGGATAATATGATGCTCGAAGCGGCGAATCTTTCTATTCCCAACGCCGAGCAAGAGGTTATAAAGGTGTTAAAAACAGTTCGTATGGAAGGCGCGGCAGGGAATAAATACAAAAACTGCTCGCTCGGTATGAAGCAGAGAGTAGGAATCGCTATGGCTCTGCTCGGTGATCCCACGCTTCTTGTTCTCGATGAGCCGCTAAACGGACTTGATGCTGACGGTATGCGAATTATGCGTGAGGTATTTACAGATATTGTAAAGGACGGAACACGTACGATAGTCGTTTCCTCTCATCTTCTCGGTGAGCTTCAGAAGGTGGCAACGCATTACGGTATCATCCGTCACGGAAAAATGATAGTGGAAATGACCGCTGAAGAGCTTGACGCGAGCTGCCGTACCTACGTTGCACTCCAAAGTGGGGAAATGAACAGAACGAAAATGATACTCGGATGTAAATACTCGCGCGTAGAAGAGGACGAGGCAGGCTATATACGGGTTTACGATATGACGACGCCCGAGGAGGTTGTGTCATCTTTATATGAAAACGGTATCTGCGTCACCGAGATAAAGACCGACAAGATAGGACTTGAGGAATACTATATAGACCTTATGAACGGAGGTAAAAACTAATGGAAAAAGCAGTGAAATTTGAACCTATAGGCTTTGGAAAACGGATGAAAAGCATGCTTAAGGTGGATTTTAAAAGAATGTTCAAGTCAAGGCTTTTTTACATTCTTATAGCTTGCGCGCTCGTAATGCCTATACTTATGACGGTCATGATGTCTATGATGGACGGCTCTGTTTCGGTAGATCCTCAAACGGGTGAAGAAACGGTTATGCAGGGACCCGAAAACACGTGGCAGAATATCGGCACGCTTCCCGGAGACGCCATGGGCGGCGACGAAATATTCGCGATGTGCAATATAAATATGGCGTTTATGGGTGTTGCGGTGTTTATCTGTCTGTTTATTTCGGACGATTTCAGAAGCGGATACGCAAAAAATCTTTTTACTGTCCGCGCAAAGAAGGGTGATTACGTAATATCAAAAACACTTGTCGGATTTGTCTGCGGCGCGCTTATGCTGATAGCGTATTTTATCGGTGCTGTGCTCGGTGGTGCTATTTCGAGTCTTTCGTTTGACCTTCACGGACTTAGCACATTAAATCTTGTTATGTGTATGCTCGCAAAGATCTTTTTAATGCCGGTGTTCGTATCTATATTCACGCTCATAAGTGTAGCGACAAAGCAGAAGGCTTGGCTTTCGATCTGCGGCTCGCTTGGCGGCGGTATGCTTCTTTTTATGATGGTTTCTATGATAACGCCACTTGGTTCTACTATCATAAATGTTGCGCTCTGTGCAGTCGGCGGTGCATTGTTTGCATTTGGCTTGGGTGCAATCAGTAGAGTAGTGCTTAAAAAGACGAGCCTCGTATAAACGTAAAAAACAAGGTAAATGCAATAGGGTCGTACTCTAAAGGACAGTTTTGAGAATAGATTACCTACCGACAGGAGATAATAGATTTTTCTTTTACTAAAAAGCTTTAAAACACAAAAAAACGCAGATTGATTTTCTGCGTTTTTTGTGCTATAATAGGGTGTGGTCTTAGCCTTATGCATGAGCCGAAATTGGAGTGATGAACCCGAATGATAATGAGAGTTTGACGAGGTAATCAAAAATGGAGAAAAATCTGTTCACATATCAACGATGGTTTTTGAGAATTGGATGCGCAGGGCTTGCATTGCCCCTTATCTTAATAGTTCAACTCTTAGTTGCTGAGTCGATGGGAATAGAATACGCAAATTTTTGGTATTTTTTAATTTGTGCTATCATTATGTTTGTTTGGCTGTATGTTTACTACAAATGCACTCAAAATCGCAAGTGGTTTGAAAGAACAGGTGCTTATTGGATTGAAAACGGAATAGTGTACATACAAAAACAAAACAAAATATATGAATTAAAAAAAGTTAATTGGTTAAGAGGAACAACCGTTTCTGTTTACGGTATGGCAAAGGCGGGGATGCTGGTTATACAATCAGAAAAAAAGAAAATTGTTTTAGTGTCCTCACAAACTAAATCAGTTGACTCTTTTGCAGATTCTGAACTATTACGCATATTTGAAAAGATTTTGGAACATAATACTGAATTAAAAAAAGACGATGCTTTGGATTTTTGGTATGAAATAAGAAAATAAGAACAAACTCAATTTGTCAATAACATTGGTGCGCTAATCGGCAAAAAGGGAGCCTTTTTATATTCATCTATGAGTTATCAATTTTCCTGACAAGCACTGCATTTGTGTACACAAACGCAAGATACGGCATACCTATTTCGAGGTGTGCCGTATCTTTATAAAACTGTCCTTTAGAGTACGACCCTATTGCAAATACCTTGTTTTTTTGAAAAAATATAAAAACGCAAACAAAACTTTAACATTTCTATGTTATAATATACGCAGAAAGCCTTGTTACCAAGTCTCTGCGCTGTCGCGCTGTCCGCACTTTGTGCGGCTGCGATATTGACGGCTTCCCAAAAATGCTCTTGCAAGCAAGCATTTTTGCTCATGGTATAATAAGTGCAAAAGCAAACACGCATTTGGAGGAATGAGATATGTTCAAGATTTTAGTCGTTGAGGATGACAAAGACCTTAACCGTTCGGTTTGTTCATTTCTGAATAACAGCGGATATGAAGCGATAGGTTGCCTTTGCGCCGAGGACGCGTACGACGAAATGTATAAAAACACGTTTGACCTTATCGTGTCGGATATTATGATGCCGAATATTGACGGATTTGAATTCGCAAAGACAGTGCGTTCACTTAACACAGACATCCCGATACTGTTTATGACTGCGCGTGACGATTTTGCCTCAAAGCAGAGAGGGTACCGCATAGGTATCGACGACTATATGACAAAGCCCGTTGACCTTGACGAGATGTTTCTCCGTATCGGCGCGCTTTTGCGTCGCTCAAAGATAGCGTCGAGCCGTCGCCTTGAGGTCGGAAGCTTTATAATGGATGCAGACGAACGTACGGCAGAGCTTGACGGTGAGGAAATTTCTCTCACTGCAAGAGAGTTTGATCTTCTTTATAAGCTTTTGTCATATCCCAAAAAGACCTTTACGCGCACTCAGCTTATGGATGAATTCTGGGACGTTGATACACAAACAAGCACGAGAACCGTGGACGTTTATATGACTAAGCTTAGAGCAAAGCTTGCGGCATGTGAATCCTTCGAAATACAAACGGTACACGGACTTGGCTACAAGGCGGTGATAAAATGAAAAAGGAAAAGAAATTCAAAAATATCATCGGTACGGTGAGCAATTTCTTTGTTTTCTTTTTACTTGCGGCTTTCGTAACGACCTGCTGTATTATGCTTTTCGTTTCGGCACTTCAGGATTCGGTTGGGAGAGATTTTACCAAGAATGAGATAACGCTTGCCGCAAAGATCACAATGCTTAACGTGATACTTTTGAGTATAGGTATGGCTGTGGTGGATTATCTTCGCCGCAAATTTATGGTAGAACGCCCCGTCAAGCTAATAACAGACGCAACCTCGAAAATGATAGATGGAGATTTTAGCGTTCGTATAGAGCCGACGGCAAAGCTCGGCACAGACGATAGCTTTAATGAAATTATTGAATGTATCAATAAAATGGCAGAGGAGCTTTCGGGGGTTGAAACGCTTCGAACCGATTTTGTTGCAAACGTATCGCACGAGATGAAAACTCCTCTTGCCGTGATTCAGAATTACGGAAAACTTCTTCAATCTCCCGATATTACCGATGAAAAACGGATCGAATACGCAAGAGCGGTAACCGATGCGTCGAAACGCCTTTCCGATATGATGACTAATATACTTAAGCTGAACAGACTTGAAAATCAGCAGATATACCCAAGGATAGAGGAATATGACCTTGGCGAACAGCTTTGCGAAAATCTTTTGCAGTATGAGAACGTATGGGAGAGCCGCGGCATCGAAATTGATACCGACATAGAAGAAAACGTGACGGTTTCCGCCGACAGGGAGCTGCTTTCTCTTGTCTGGAACAACCTGTTTTCCAACGCATTCAAATTTACGGACGAGGGTGGAAGCGTGACAGTTTCGCTGTCAGCGGACGACACTTACGCTGTTGTAAAGGTAAAAGATACGGGATGCGGAATGACACAAGAGGTGGGTGCACATATTTTTGAAAAATTCTATCAAGGGGACACTTCACGTGCAACACAGGGTAACGGGCTTGGACTTGCGCTCGTTAAAAGAGTTATAGACATTATGCAGGGTGAAATTGCCGTTGAAAGTTCCGCCAACGTCGGAACGACCTTTACTGTGAAAATAAGGAGAGCAGGGAATGGATCTTAAAAAACTCGCAAAGGCGTTGCTCTTTCCGCATATTGCCATTATGATAATACTCGTTCCGATTTCCACCGCTTTTCTCGTGTATTCTATGGTGTTTATAGGAACGGAATCTCTAATATCTATAATCTCGTACGTTTTGGCGGCATACACATTGACCGTATGGTGTGTAAAAATACCGTATCTTATAAAATTCTTTAAAAGCTTTAAGAATGAAAACAAATACGCAAGGCGCTGGCTTGAGGATGCAAGACTAAGAGTAAACGTTTCTCTTTTCGGGTCTCTTATCTGGAATACGGTCTATGCGATATTTCAGCTGTGGCTCGGAATATATCACAATACTTTTTGGTTTTATTCATTGGCGGGATATTATTTTTCTCTCGCTGTAATGCGTTTCTTCTTGATAAGATATACAAGCACAAACAAACCAGGAGAAAAAATGCGTGTGGAACTCAAAAAATACCGCGCTTGCGGTTGGGTTTTTCTCGTAATGAATCTTGCACTGTCGCTTATGATATTCTTTATGGTGTATTGGAACAGAACGTTTGAGCATCATGAGATCACGACAATAGCAATGGCGGCATATACCTTTACGTCGTTTACGTTTGCTATTATAAGCGTTATCAAATACCGAAAATATAACAGCCCGGTCTATTCGGCATCAAAGGCAATAAGCTTTGCGTCGGCGTGTGTTTCTATGCTGACGCTTGAATCCACGATGCTGACCACGTGGGGCGGAAACGAAGGACCTGAATTCAGCCGAATAATGCTTGCTGTAACGGGTATCGTCATATCGGCATTCATAGTTGCCATGGCAATTTACATGATAGTGCAAAGCACGAAAAAATTAAGATCAGAGGAAAATACAAATGGAAAACAACGAATTTAAATATACCTATTCGGCTGAGGATCAGGCTGAGCTTAAACGTATACGTGAAAAATATTGCGCTGCGCCAGACGAAAAAGAAGATAAAATGGCGAAGCTGCGTAAGCTCGATGCAAGCGTTACAAACACGGCACAGGCGGTGGCTCTTGCTTTCGGTATCGTAGGTGCTCTTATACTCGGATTTGGCATGAGCCTTGTTATGACCGACCTTTCCGAAATACTCGGCTCTTATGAGGACAGATCAATGGTAGTCGGCATTATTATAGGCATTTTCGGCGGTATACTTGCAAGCCTTGCGTATCCTATATATAACGCAATGGTTAAACACAGACGCAAAAAAATAGCCCCCGAGATCATTCGTCTTACCGATGAGCTGCTAAAATAAAATAAAGCTCAGAAGCTGTGCTTCTGAGCTTTATTTTATTTTAAAGAAGCGTGCGTCTGAGTTCTTCCGCGGATTTAGGGCTGAGATACGCGGGGGGAACGTCAAACACCGTCTTGCAGCCGATATTGCCCTCATTATTCATACGGAACGCCGCGCGTGCGTACGCAACTATTACCGATGTGGTAAATTCAGGGTTCGAATCAAGCTTCAGACTGTATTCTATAACGTGATTGTTTTCCTTGTTAAAGCCTGTTTTACCGGTACGAAGTACAACGCCGCCGTGAGGTATTCCACTATGATCTCGCAAAAGCTCTTCCTCGGAAATAAAATGAACGGTCGTGTCGTAATCGGCAAAATAGTTGGGCATAGTTTTTATTTCATTTTCTATTCTGGTAAGATCTGCGCCTTCCTCGGCAACGACGAAGCATTCGCGGGTGTGCTTTTCTCTTGTGGTAAGAGAGGGATTTTTACCGGCTCGAACGGCATCAAGCGCTTCCGGGACGGGTATCGTATACTGCTTTGCGTTTTTAACTCCGTCAATTCTGCGGATAGCGTCGGAATGTCCCTGACTTACGCCCTTGCCCCAGAAGGTATAGTCGTTTCCGTCGGGAAGAATTGCACCGGCATACATACGGTTAAGCGAAAACAGACCCGGATCCCAACCTACGGATATCATAGCGGTCTTTCCGCCTTTTTTTGCAGCCGCATCAACATTTGCAAAATGCTCGGGTATTCTTGCGTGTGTGTCAAAGCTGTCAACGACATTGAAATGCTCCGCAAAGAAAGGTGTCTGAATGGGGAGATCTGTTGCGCTTCCGCCGCAGATTATCATAACGTCGATTTTATCTTTCATTTTGACGGCTTCGTCTATGTGAAGGACCGACACGCCCTCTGTGCGTATTTTTACGCTTTCGGGCGGGCGCCTTGTGAAAACGGCGACAAGCTCCATATCGGGATTCTGACGAATAGCAGACTCAACTCCTCGTCCGAGATTTCCGTAACCAACAATACCAATTCTCATATTTTTCTCCAAAAATAATAATAGATTCAACTTGTTTATTATATTACAAAATAGGGGCGGTGTCAATAAAAATCAGACTAAAAAACG
>JAZNPQ010000120.1:0-12830 GCA_045589735.1 Eubacteriales bacterium
TTGCCAAGCACAAGGGCTACGGAACAAAGCAGCATATGGACGCGCTACGCACTCTCGGACCTACGCCGATCCACCGAACTCAATTCATCCGTTTTCTTGACAAATGAAAACAGAAAAGCGTAAAATTGGCGATTTCGGCGAGGATGCCGCCGTAAAATATTTAAAGCATAAGCGCTACAAAATACTTGCACGTAACGCCGTCTTCGGCAAGCTTGAGCTTGACATCGTAGCTAAAACACGTACCGATATAGTGTTTATAGAAGTAAAAACCCGCTCGGTCGAATCTCTTGACGGTGAAATGATATATGGCAGACCGTCCGACGCCGTTAATCTTGAAAAAAAGCGAAACACGGTAAACGCCGCGTATGCTTATCTTAAAGAAAATCCGTCAAAGCTGAATATGCGTATCGATGTCATAGAGGTATACCTCGACAAAAATGCAGAAAAGCCGACGGTACTAAAAATAGAACACATTGAAAACGCTGTAACAAAGAAAAACTTATAAAAAAGGAAATTAAACAAAAATGAACTATCAAAGCACAAGAGACGCAAAAAAAATCGGATATTCCGCCGCGCAGGTCATAAAGCAGGGTCTTGCAGATGACGGCGGTCTGTTCGTTCCCGATTCCATACCTGAAATCACAAAAGCCGACATAGATGCGCTCGCAAAGCAGGATTATATCCACAGAGCCGCAGATATAATGTCGCGTTTTCTTACCGACTATACATACGAAGAGCTGCTTGAGGATTGCAGTAACGCATACTCCGAAACGTCCTTCCCCGGCGGCGCCGCTCCGCTTGTTCCCGTATGTGACAATCTTTATTCGCTTGAGCTGTGGCACGGTCCGACAGCCGCATTCAAGGATATGGCTCTTCAGCTTATGCCGAGACTTCTCGTTCGCGCGCTTCGCAAAACAGGTGAAGAAAGAACAGCTCTTATTCTTGTCGCTACCTCGGGGGACACGGGTAAAGCCGCGCTTGAGGGATATCGCGACGTTGACGGCGTAAAAATAATGGTGTTTTACCCGGTTGACGGTGTAAGCCGCGTTCAGAAGCTCCAGATGGCAACGCAGGAGGGCAACAACGTAAATGTTTGCGCAATAGAAGGAAACTTCGACGACGCGCAGACGGGTGTCAAAAAGATATTCTCAGACCGTGAGTTTGCCGAAAAGCTCAATGAAAAGGGCGTTTTCCTTTCAAGCGCAAACTCAATAAATCTCGGACGCCTAGCGCCTCAGATAGTTTATTACGTTTCGGCGTACTGTGATCTTATAAATGCCGGAAAGCTCAAGAATGGCGAAACCTTCAATGTATGTGTTCCCACGGGTAACTTCGGAAATATCTTTGCCGCGTATATCGCAAAGCTTATGGGACTTCCCATAGGCAAGCTTATCTGCGCGTCAAACGTAAATAATATTCTCACAGATTTTCTTAAGACGGGAACCTACGACCGTAACCGTAAATTCCACCTCACAATGTCGCCCTCAATGGATATACTTATATCGAGCAATCTCGAAAGACTGCTTTATTTCGTTGCGGGAAGCGAAAATACCGCAAAATATATGAAGGAGCTTTCGGATAACGGTTGCTATGCCGTATCAGCGGAAGAAAAAGCCGAAATTGACAAGAATTTCGTAGGCTATTACGCCGACGAAAAGGCTACAGCCGAATGCATAAAGGAAGATTTCCTAAAGTACGGTTATCTCCACGATACTCACACAGCAGTCGCCTTCTGTGCCGCAAAGGATTACGTAAAGGACACGGGAGACACAGCTCCTATGGTTATAGACTCTACGGCAAGTCCGTATAAATTTGCCGCAGACGTTTACGAATCCCTCTCGGGTGAAAAGCCCTCCGAGGCTCTCGCCGCGCTCGACGAGCTTTCGTCAAAAACAAACACCGAGATACCCTACCCTCTTCGCGGAATCGCCGACAGAAAGGTAAACTTTACAAAGGTCGTAAAGGTATGTGAAATGCCCGACTCGGTGCTTGAATATATAAGTAAATAAGAGCCCTCGCAAAAGCGAAGGCTCAAAGATGCTTATTCAGCCTTGGGCTTGAAGGTTGCGCAAACGGTGTCTGCACTTGTCTCAGCAGAGCTCGGGCCTACAGCTATCTTGTTTGCGCTGCAGTAGTGCTCGCCGCAATGGTACTGACAATTCTTAACGTCACAGGTAATACCGTCATTGTAATGACTTCCGCATTTCTTATCGTTCATTTTTACAACTCCTTGAATTTTTATGAAGCTTTATCGAAAAACCTAACGTTTTTCTCTGTATTATCATTTCACGGAATCAAAAAATTATTCACGGAGATAGCGCGAAAGTTTATCTCTTTTAAGATTTAGATTACTGTTCACGCAAATTTTAGTGCCGCCTCTATGAGGACGGTATGGAGATTATTATGTCACTTTTCGTTATTTCGGACCTGCACCTTTCTATCGGTGAGGGCATAAATAAATCAATGGATGTTTTCGGTTCTCGCTGGACCGATTACACCGCAAAAATTCAAAAAAATTTAAATGCCGTTCTGACAGACAGAGACGATATCGTTATCGCAGGTGATATCTCATGGGCGCTGAAGCTTGAGGACGCGCTTTCTGACCTCAAATTTATCGATTCCCTGCCGGGTACTAAATATATAGGAAAAGGAAATCATGATTTTTGGTGGTCTACCGCCTCAAAAATGAACGCGTTTTTTGAAAAAAACAATATCTCCACAATAAAATTTCTGTATAACAATGCTTACAGACTCGACGATTTTATTATTTGCGGCTCTCGCGGCTGGTTTACAGACAAGGCACAGCAAAATGTGGTTGGTGAAGTAGATTATGAAAAAATAGTTAACCGTGAGACTGTCAGACTTCGGCTCAGTCTCAACGAAGCAGTAAAGCTTCGCGGCGACGACAATGTAGAAATACTTGTATTTTTGCATTTTCCGCCGGTGTGGCGTGATTTTGTGTGTACCGAGATAGTTGACCTGCTTAAAGAGTTTGGCATTAAAAAATGCTTTTTCGGTCACATACACGGAACATATAACCATCCTAAAAGCTTCGTTTATGACGGAATTCAGATGGTTTTGACCTCCGCAGACTTCCTTAATTTTGCCGCAATGCCGATTTTTCCCGATTTTATTTAGTAAAATTGACTAAAGCTCTTGACAATTTAGATAAAATACATTAAAATATATTGATGTTCAAAATATTCACTATGAAAAAATTTTTGGAGGACATATAAAATGAGCTTACTCAAAGCAGAAAAGAAAGAACACAGCCAGTATGAGCTGGAATTCAAAGTAGAGGCCGATGTTTTCGCAGCAGCCGTTGATAAGGTTGCAAAGCGCGAGCTTAAGAAATTCAACATCCCCGGCTTCAGAAAGGGTAAAGCACCCCGTTCTATCGTTGAAAAAATGTACGGCAAGGGCATCTTCTATGAGGATGCTATAAATGAAGTACTTCCCGAAGCATACGAGAACGCAATCAAGGAAGCAGACATTAACCCTGTTTCCAGACCCGAGTTTGACATCGTTTCGATGGAGGACGGCGAGGGTGTTGTTCTCAGCGCAAAGGTATACGTAAAGCCCGATGTTGAGATCTCCGACTATCTCGGAATCAACGCAGAGCGCACAGTTGTCGAGGTCACCGACGCTGAAGTTGACGAGGAAATTTCCATTGCTCAGCAGAGAAACTCCCGTGAGATCGAGGTAACAGACAGAGCAGCCGAGAACGGCGACACTGTAACCATCGACTACGAGGGCTTCTGCAACGGCGTTGCATTTGACGGCGGCAAGGCAGAAAAGTCTCCCCTGAAGCTCGGTTCGGGTCAGTTTATCCCCGGATTTGAAGAACAGGTAGTAGGTCACAATATCGGTGACGAGTTCGATATAAATGTAACCTTCCCCGAAGAGTATCACGCAAAAGAGCTTGCAGGCAAGGCTGTTGTATTCAAGATCAAGCTCCACGCTATAAACGCAGTTGAGCTTCCCACTCTTGACGACGAATTCGCAAAAGATATTTCCGAATTTGATACGTTCGATGAATATAAGGCAGACGTTAAGGCAAAAATCCAGAAGAGACACGATAACACAGCCGAGAACGAAGTTCGCGACGCTATCGTAAACGTTCTTCTCGATAAGCTCGTAGCCGATATTCCCGCAGCTATGATAGACACAGAGGCTGAAAACATCATCCGTGACTACGACACACGTCTCCGTATGCAGGGTATGAGCCTTGATATGTACTTCAAGTACACAGGTCTTGACCTTGACAAGATGCGTGAGCAGGCTCGTCCCGAGGCTGAAAGAAACGTTAAGATGCGTCTTGCTCTTGAGAAGATCGCTGTTCTTGAAGGTATCGCTATCTCCGACGAGGAAGCAGACGCCGAGCTCGAGCGCATCGCAAACGAGAACAAGATCACAAAGGAGCAGGTTCTCGAGATCGTTTCTGCAGACGCTATCAAGGAAGATCTCAAGGTTCAGCACGCTCTTGACCTCGTAAGAGAAAAGGCAGTTGTTACCGACAAGGCACCCGAGGCTAAGGAAGAAAAGAAGCCCGCTGCAAAGAAAACAACCACAAGAAAGAAGCCTGCCGCAAAGAAGCCTGCAGAAGAAAAGGTCGAGGAAAAGACCGACGCTCCCGCAGAAGAGCCCAAGGCAGAATAATTTACATCAATGTTTTAAGTCGAAGAGGGTTGTTATCAACTCTCTTCGATTTATACGATTCATAATTAAGAAAGGCAGGAAACTATGTATAACAACCGTAATTTCCCAAGTGATTCACTAGTCCCTATGGTCGTCGAGCAGACAGGACGAGGAGAGAGGTCCTACGATATCTTCTCACGTCTTCTTAACGACCGTATCATTTTCCTCTCAGAAGAGGTAAACGATACAACAGCGTCTCTCGTCGTCGCCCAGATGCTTTTCCTTGAAGCACAAGACCCCGACAAGGACATCTCGTTCTATATCAACAGCCCGGGCGGTTCTGTAACGGCAGGCCTTGCAATATATGACACTATGAATTTCGTAAAATGCGACGTATCCACAATTTGCGTAGGTATGGCGGCAAGCATGGGCGCGTTCCTGCTTTCAGCAGGCACAAAGGGTAAGCGTTATGCCCTTCCCAACAGCGAGATAATGATACACCAGCCTCTCGGCGGCTTCCGCGGTCAGGCATCGGATATCAAGATACACGCCGACAATATCCTTCGCATTAAGGAGCGTCTCAACCGCATACTCGCAGAAAATACAGGAAAGAGCTATGAACAGGTCTGTCTTGACACAGACCGCGACAATTTCCTCACAGCCGAGGACGCACTGAACTACGGAATCATCGACAAGATTATGACAAAGCGCGCATAAGCGCATCGGGAGCAACATGGCAAACAACACCAAAAACGGTAATTCAAAAGGAAACAATTTAAGATATTGCTCGTTTTGCGCGCGAAACGAAAATCAGGTGAATTATCTGATTCCCGCGCCGACGGGACTTTATATTTGCGATTTCTGCGTTGATGCGTGTCAGGAGCTTATACTCGAAACAGAAGAAGCCACATCAGCGGTAAACGACGACCTGACGCTTGGAAATCTTCCTAAGCCGAAGCAGATAAAGGCGACCCTCGATCAGTACGTTATCGGTCAGGACGACGCGAAGGTCGCGCTGTCGGTCGCAGTTTACAATCACTATAAACGTGTACTCAGCAAAGAGGCAACGGCAAAGCCAAAGCGCCGCAGAGGTCGCGAGGTTCCGAAGGCTGAAGCAAACGAGGACGAGGTAGAGCTTCAGAAGAGCAACGTTCTGCTCATAGGCCCGACAGGTGTCGGTAAGACTTATCTTGCGCAGACACTTGCAAAGACCCTCAAGGTTCCCTTCGCAATAGCCGACGCAACCACTCTTACCGAGGCGGGCTACGTTGGCGAGGACGTTGAAAATATACTGCTGAAGCTCATTCAGGCAGCAGACTACGACATAAGTCTTGCCGAACGCGGTATCATATATATCGACGAAATAGACAAGATAGCAAGACGAAGCGAAAACCGTTCTATCACGCGTGACGTTTCGGGTGAGGGCGTACAACAGGCACTCTTAAAAATTCTCGAAGGAACGGTTGCGAACGTTCCCCCGCAGGGCGGACGAAAGCATCCGAATCAGGAATTCATACAGATAAATACCGAGAATATACTCTTTATCTGCGGCGGCGCGTTCGACACGCTTGAACAGCTCGTTGAAAAGCGTAAGGGTAACCAGACGGTCGGTTTTTCGGGTGAAATACTCAAAAAGAGTGAAAAACGCAAGACGGGAATCTTTAAAGAGGTCATACCTCACGACATTGTAAAGTTCGGTCTTATCCCCGAGCTTGTAGGCCGTCTTCCCGTTATAGTTCCCCTCTCCGACCTTGACAAAGAGGCTCTCGTGCGAATCATTACAGAGCCGAAGAGCTCGCTTGTAAAGCAGTACAAAAAGCTTTTCGAGATGGACGGAGTCAAGCTCGAATTTGACGACGGCGCGCTTGACGCTGTAGCACAGCTTGCGCTTGACAGGAACACCGGAGCTCGCGGACTTCGCGCAATACTTGAAAATATGATGACGTCGATAATGTTCGACATTCCCTCACGCGCCGATATTGACACGGTAATTCTTACCGCAGAAACGGTACGCGGCGGCGAGGCAAAATATATTCTCAAAAGAGATATTGACAAAACCGAATAACAAAAACACAGGACTTCTCACATGAGAAATCCTGTGTTTTTGTTATTTTATTTTACGGTTTCAAGGTAATCGGGTTAACCTGCACTCCGTCAACATAAGCTTCAATGTGAACCATTGGAGCGTTCTCGGAGCACTGCAACTGAAGATCGCTTGCTTTACCTATTTTCTCTCCGCCCGAAAGCTTCTGACCAACCTTTACAGATACTGCCATAAGGCTTGCAAAATGATATTCTACGTTGCTTCCCGAAACGGTTATCACAACTGTTTTTCCACCGTTCCAACCCTTGTCAAATATATCTGTTACAGTTCCGTTTACCGGACAATATACGGTATCATCTCCGCGCGCTAATATATCTACACCTAAATGTGTACGGTAATCCGCTGTTGCCGAATGATAGACCTGCGTCGTTTTGGAATAACCCTTTCCGGATTCTCCACGCTCTACAACCGTCGAAATGCTAAACAATATATCAAAATAACTGCTGATTGCAGAGCCTTCTCTCTCTCCTTTACCGTCTCCGAGATCAAAGGTATACGAAACGACTATTTTATACGTTCCGCCGTATAGCCATTCAAAAATACGCTCGTCAGTACCTATCGACTTTTGAAGCGTTCCGTCTGCCGTGTAAAGCTCAATCTTTTTTACCTTTACGTTCTTAGACGCATCTGTCGTCAGGTCAAAGGTAACTAAATTTTCACCTATCACGGGAGTTACCGACGTTATTTCCAGATATCCGTTCGTAGAAATATTCTGATCATATAAAGTATGGCTTCGGAATCCTTTTCCGTCAAGCGAATCGTAATAGGCTACTATCATCAGTTGATAGGCGTGTCCTTTTGAAAGTCCTTCAAATTTTACGCTTGATGTTCCGTCAATATTTATCTGTTTTTTTTCTATAATTTCGGTTCCGGCGGCGGTTGCTATCGCCGCGTACAGCTTTCCTTCTGTCTTCTCTATAAGCTTAAGCTCATCGCTGACACTTGCGTCAAAGCTGACGGAATTATCGCCTACGCTAAGATTTGAAAGAGTCGCATTCGGCTGCTTTTGCGTCTGTACGCCGATTTTAACAGTCTTGTCACCCTTCATCCGTACGTCTTTTATTTCGGTACCGTCAACGTACTTTATGGCGTCTATCGTATACTCGACAACACCCTCGACGGCACCGACGTTCAGCTTGAGTATCAGTTCTTCCGACGTCGAGCCGGGTTCAAACATATAAGACTGATATTTTACGCCGTTAAGAGTAAACGAAAGGATCTCATATTGCTTTGGATTGTCTATATGTACCGATATATATATATCCTGATTCGGTTTTGTATAGTACGCTATGCCTTCGATTACCTCAACGTCAAAATATTTATCAATCGGAGCATTTGGTGCAGCCGTCGGTTTAGCTGTTGTGTCATCTTTTTTCTTTATAGCATCATATTGCCCTGCCGAAAGCACCTCGTATGCCTCGTTTGCCGCCTGCTCCGACGTAACAGATCCCGATACCGACATTCCTCTGTACACAGGTATCTGCTTTATTATCGGAATGATAACCGCAAGGAGTATCGAGCATATGAGAAGGAAGCTTGCGGCGCAGGTTCCTATAATTATAAACTGTTTACGTCCGAGACCTGCGCGTTTTATTCTTTTCGAAAGCGCGATCCTGCTATCTGTTACTTCGTCTATTATATCTTCATCTATTTTTGATATTATATCAAGCTTGGTCTTATGATTCTTACTCATATCTCTATGCCCTCCCTCAAAAGAGCCTCGCGAAGCCCGTTTCTTATTCTTGTAAGCTCACGGTAAACGGTCTTATCGCTGACACCTGTCATTTTCGATATATATGCCACGCTGTCAGAATAATAATATCTGCAAACGAATATAAATCTGTCCCTCTCGGTTATGCTGTGAAGATACGTGTTCAGAACCACACCTATCTTCTCGACCGTGTCTGCCTCACTTTCGGGTATCATACAGCTTATGCAATCGTCAAGCTCGTCGAGTGACACGACAAGCTCTGACGGAATACGTCTCAGCGTATGTGTTTTACGGTACTTGTCCACCGAAATATCCCTTGTTATCTTTGACAGAAAGCGCTGAAACATGTTCGGCCTTGTCGGCGGTATTCTGTTCCAGGTCGTAAGATATGTATCGTTTATACACTCCTCGCAGTCAAGTCTGTCGTGTAAAACGTTATAGGATATGGTATAAAGGTACTTCCCGTATTTTTTATCGGTCTCCTTTATAGCCGTTTCGTTCCGTTCCCAATACATATTTATTATTGTGTCATCGGGAACTGGTTGATTTTTGTCGGTATTTCTTGTTTCTGACATAATTATCACCTTAAAAATTATTTTTGAGATACACTCCCTCACTTATAGTGCCGTAAAACTTTTTCATAATTCTCATTTTTTCGGTATATTTTTTGCTTTTTTACAAAAAATATTATAAAATCTTTTTGGGAGCTACTTATGAATATAAGCAAGAAAAATTATAAAAAATACGCCGAGGGAAGAGCGAAAAAGTCACCTATAGCCCGTGACTGCGTCAACGCTTTTCTTGTGGGGGGCACTATCTGCACAATAGCCGAAGGACTGCGTGAGCTTTATATGTTCCTTGATTTTTCCAAGGATGATTCGGGAACGCTTACCTCTATAACTCTTATATTCTTTGCCGCGCTCTTTACGGGGCTTGGTTGGTTTAAAAGCATTGCAAAATTCGCGGGCGCGGGAACGCTTGTACCTATAACGGGATTTGCGAACTCGGTAGTATCCCCCGCTATCGACTCAAAAGCCGAAGGCTTTATACTTGGCGTCGGCGCAAAAATTTTCACCGTCGCGGGTCCTGTTCTCCTTTACGGTATCTTTTCCGGCTGGATATACGGACTTATTTATTGGATTTATACCGTATTTATCTGATAACTCTCGGCGGACGTCTGACCTCGGATGCGGTATAGTCGTCGTGCAGCTTTTGTGTAAGAATATCGGTATTTATATTGGGCAGACTCGATGCAAACGCAAAAAGCAATGCGTAGGCATCGTTCTGTCCTATTTTGCGTATATTACGTCCGTCGTTTTGCGAAATATGCTCAAGCAGACCGTCGAAAAAGTCAAACGGAGACTCGGCGAAGGCTATCGCGTATTCAAGACAGCTCTTAAAATGCCCGCTGTTTGAATATCTTTCGAGAAGGTCTGATATTGCGTCAAGTCTGCGAAGCTCCTGATAGCTTATCCAATTATTTTTTAACACGGTGTACGGCGGTTCTGCAGAAAACTTATAGCCGTGCTTATCCGCGTCGCGTCTGAGTGATGTTCCGTGAAGCAATTTTAAGAATCCGAGCTGTAGCTGCTCGCAGGCAGAGTATGCGTCGTTAAAGGATTTTTTGAAGGTGGTATAATCCTCGTACGGAAGCCCTGCGATAAGGTCTAAATGAAGATGAACGTTGCCGTTTTGCTTTATTTTTTTGCAAATATCGAGCGTTTTTTGTGGGTCGAGGTGTCTTGAAACCGCCTTAAGAGTTGCTTCGTTTGTGCTTTGAAGCCCTGCTTCAAGCTGTATCTTCCCTCTCGGGAATTTTTCAAGTATCTCGAAGCTCTCATCATTAAAAAGCGTTGCACAGATTTCAAACTGATAACGTTTTGTGTATTTTGGGTCAAGAAGTCCTCTCCAGATCGCGTTTGCTCTGTCTATGTCAAAATTAAAGGTCCTGTCAACAAGCTTTATTATAAAATCTCCGTCAAGCCTTTCGAAGTCGTAAAGCTCTGAAAGCGTTTGCTCTACGCTTTTTGCGCTGACGCCTCTCGTTGCCGACGAAAGACAGAACGCGCAGGAAAACGGACAGCCGACAGACGATTCATAGTAAAGTGTGGTCTTGTACGGCTCGTCCTCACGGTAAAGTATACCGTCCGACAGCTCTGTTTTACCGCCGTCGATAAAGCGTTCGGGCTTTATTCCGTCAACAAAATTTTTACATACCGAAACGAGCGCGCTCTCCCCCGCACCGCTTATTATACAGTCAATAAAATTATACTCCGAAAAGCGTTCTGTATCGTAGGACACCTCCGGACCGCCAAATACCGTGTAGCAGTCCGGGCGTATCGACTTTAAATCTTTTGCGAGCGATATCATTCTGTTTATATTCCATATATAGCAGGAAAATCCGTACACGTCGGCGTTTTCTCTGTGCAGCGACTCAAGCAAAGCCGAGTCTCCGTCACGAAGTCCCGCTTCTACAACGGTCACGTTGTATCCTTCTTTCTCAAGGAAAGGACGCAAGCGCCGCAGGGCTAAATTTGTATGGTTGTATGAACCGTTGAGTGCAAATAATGTGATCCTCATCTTTTATATTCCTTAATTTTATTGTTTATTTGGTATCAAAAAGCTCTCCTATAAAATTGTCGGTAAATTCTTCCTTTGCGGAAAAATCCATCGCGTCACCGTATATCTTTTCAAGCGCAAAATGATGCTCCGACGCACGCTTCATTGCCTCAAGCGCGTATTCCACACAGGTGTTACGAGTTTTGAGTGCCTTTTTTATGTCCGAACGCACCGAAGCCGACATATCCGTATCAATAAAGCGTTGCATATTTATCTTTTTATATCCGTCTGCATTTTTCTTGTAAAGCACCTCGGCGCGTTCAAAATATACCGCTTCGACCTGCTCGGGACAAAGTGGGTCGTATGATACCGTTATGCTGTGATTTGTTGTCTCGGCGGTTTTTTTGAGTGCGTCAAGGAAAAAATGCGCCGTTCCGAGAATATCGCTGACACCGAATATAACTCCCGCGCGCCGCTCAAGCGTATCAAGCTCGACTTTACCCTTCATACCGTACGACGTCGTGTATATTTCGGTAGTTTTTCCATTCTTTTCAGTCGGCAAAGCGTTACATATACGCTCTGCGGCACGTTCAAGCTTACCCATAAGAATGGCAGGAGCTATCAGCTTTTCGGTAGCTCCCGAAAGCTTTTCGGCGGCTGAAAGATATTTATACGCAACAGAGAAAGCATCTGACTTTTGCTTTGATATATAGGCTATACGCTCTTTCTCGGATGAAAGCCTTGCACTGTCCCAAAACGCGCCGAGATTTACTATCTCGTCCTTAGCACCGGGCAGACTTGGCTCTACCGCGTGCGGTGCGGTGCCGTCAAGAAAAAGCTGTCGCGAATCAACAAAAACCGCATCAAGTGAATCGGGATCGGACGAGCAATAATAATACACCGTACGTACTCCGTTTTTTTCTGCGTTTTTGCCTATTTCTCGCATAAAGCTGCTCTTTCCGGTTCCCGGACCGCCCTTGATTATAAAAACGCGCTCCGCCTTTTCGATAAGCTGCTTGTATCCGCCGATAAATCCGCTGCCGCTGTTTGCCGCAAAAAAATATTTTTCTTCAAAGTTCGGTTTCATATATAATGTACCTCTCATAAATGTCGCTCTGTACAAATATATGAAAAAAATCGCTTAACTGTCACAGTAAATTTTACCCTCTCGAAAAAGTTTTGTCAACCCACACAAAATAACATTGTCATTATATCCAAAAAACATATTTAAGTTTTGGGTGGTTTTACATTGAAAAAGTTTTTTAGTTGTGATATAATATAGTAAACTTTTTGAAAGGAATTTTATCAATATGCTATACGAAACGATTTCACTTTCCGAACAGTATCCAAAAGCAACGCTTACGACATACGTATGGGACGATAAGCCGGACCTGAAAGCTACGCGCCGCCCAGCTATCGTCGTGTGTCCCGGAGGTGGATACGGTGCGCTCTCACAGAGAGAAGCAGAGCCTATAGTGTCGCGTTTTCTCGGAAACGGATTTAATGCCTTCCTTCTTATGTACTCGATATATCCCGAAGTACTTAAATACGAGCCCGTTACCGAAGCTGCGCGCGCTATCGCTTATGTCAGAAAGAACGCAGACCGATTCAATATCGATCCCGACAGAATATTTATTATCGAAGTCGGATCGTAGCCATGTCGTTCTGTGAGCCAAGGAGTTGAATACAAATTTTGTCTTCCTAAGACCGCTTGGCCTCCGACTTACTTAAATACGAGCCCGTTACCGAA
The DNA here is from genome assembly GCA_045589735.1 of Eubacteriales bacterium. Taxonomy (GTDB): domain Bacteria; phylum Bacillota; class Clostridia; order Oscillospirales; family CAG-272; genus RGIG3994. The sequence continues at coordinate 12,763 of JAZNPQ010000120.1, forward strand.
GCTGCGCGCGCTATCGCTTATGTCAGAAAGAACGCAGACCGATTCAATATCGATCCCGACAGAATATT
>JAZNPQ010000121.1:0-2135 GCA_045589735.1 Eubacteriales bacterium
GACCGAAGAGACCCTTTACAGCAGGGAACGGGGGACGGGGACGGGGCTCACCGCGGTTACCCTCAATAGAGGTCATAAGAGCTGTCTCCTCACCGCAAACGAATGCACCTGCACCAAGACGAAGCTTAACGTCAAAGTTGAAGCCTGTTCCGAAAATATCTGTTCCGAGCAGACCCATTTCGTGAGCCTGGTCAATAGCGATCTGAAGTCTGTGAATAGCTATGGGATACTCAGCGCGAACATAAACGTAACCCTCGTCAGCACCGATAGCGTAACCTGCAATAGCCATTGCCTCGATAACTGCATGGGGGTCGCCTTCAAGGATCGAACGGTCCATAAATGCGCCGGGGTCACCCTCATCAGCGTTACATGCAACGTATTTCTTTACGTTGCCGCGATTGCCCGAAGCAAACTTCCACTTAAGACCTGTGGGGAAGCCTGCACCGCCGCGTCCGCGGAGACCGGAATCAAGGATGAGTTGGATGACTTCATCGGGAGTCATTTCGGTAAGAACCTTACCGAGAGCTGAGTAACCGTCAACAGCTATGTATTCATTGATGTCCTCGGGGTCGATAACACCGCAGTTACGGAGAGCAACACGGAGCTGCTTCTTGTAGAACTGTGTTTCCGAAAGAGAGGATACCGCGTGATGGTCGCCTGTCTTTTCATGATATTCGAGTCTTGTAACGGGACGTCCCTTGAGAAGATGCTCGTCAACAATTTCGGGAATATCCTCGGGCTTGACCATACTGTAGAAGGTTCCGTCGGGATAAACAATCATAACGGGACCGAGAGCGCACAGACCGAAACATCCTGTGGTAACTATTTTTATTTCTTCGGTGAGTCCTTTTGCTTCGAGCTCTTTTTCGAGAGCGGCTTTAAGAACCATACTACCGGAAGAAGTACATCCGGTACCACCGCAAATCAAAACGTGTGAGCGAATCATTTTGCTTTATATCCTCCTTAGATTAGTTGTTGCCGATTGTGTATTCTTCGACAACCTTACCGCCCTTAAGGTGCTTTTCCGCAACCTCAGCGATCTTTTCGGGTGTCATTTTTACATAAGTAACTTTATCTTTTCCGTCCTCAAATATTTCAACAACAGGCTCGTATCTGCAAATGCCTATGCAGCCTGTCTGAGATACCGTGACCTTTTCTGAAAGATCAAGCTCGGAAACCTTGCTTACAAGCTCAGCAAGAACAGGGCGTGCGCCTGCCGCAATTCCGCAGGTTGCCATACCGACAACTGCACGTATATGTCCTGAACCCTCGCGGATCGCGACTTTATCTTTCATTTTTTCTCTTATAGCGGCGAGTTCTGCTAACGATTTCATATTATGTATTCCTCCGAATTTTTAGTTTTGATATTGTTGATTCAAATTATCTGCTATCCAATCGAGTATTTCGGGCTCGGCAAGCGAAATATCGTTTCCGAGAACCGTTCTCATCTCTTTTGTATCGAGAGAGACCTCAAGGGAAGGCGTGACATGCCGAAACACGTAATCTATTTTGGGATGTCCCTGTATTATCACGCACATTGTTGAAACTATGTCTCCAAGCGGCGCGAAGTCTATACTGTCTGTATAAAAGGTTGCCGTTACCGAAGTACCGTGACACTCGGGATTATCATTGACAGAGACAGACTCGATACTGAGCTTTCCGCCCGTCTGCTCTGAAGCGAGCTTGAGAAGCGGAATCCCCATTCCTATCTTACGGGTCTTTCTCGTTGTGTAAAAAGGATTGGTTACGCTTTTAAGCGTTTCCTCTGACATACCTTTTCCGTTGTCCCTTATAGTCAGCGTTAAAAGCTTGTCTTTTGTTTCGGTAAGTAAAATCTCTATCATATCCGCGTTTGCGGATATCGAATTCTGAACGATGTCCAAAATGTTGAGTGACAGCTCTTTCACGTAAGATCAGTCTTTGTATTTCGCAAGAATACCCGGAACATCGTCAACCGTCAGACGTCCGTAAACCTCACCGTTTACAGTTAGAACAGGAGCAAGACCGCAAGCGCCGATGCAACGTGTTGCTTCAAGTGAGTATTTTCCGTCACTGGACGTGCTTCCTACGGGGAGATTTAACTGCTTGGAAATTTCGTCGCAGATATCGCCCGAGCCTTTAACGTAGCAGGCAGT
>JAZNPQ010000122.1:0-7014 GCA_045589735.1 Eubacteriales bacterium
GCTCCGTGCTATCCCTCACCGATTGCGCCCGAGCAGTCGGTGAAAGACTCATAAGCACATAGGTTAAACCAATTATTTTTGAAAGTTTTTGAAGATCCTTAAGGAACTTTTTTCCAAAAAGTTCCTTAAGTGGGGTGTGGGGCAACGCCCCACATAAAAACGCAACGCACCGTTAAATCCCAATTTGGCGATAAAAAACCGCAAAAAGCCACCGCGGGTTTCCGCGACAGCTTTTTTACTTAATTATTTTATCTCGCCGAAAAGACGCAATGCCTCGTACGCGGCGTTCTGCTCCGCCTCGCGCTTCGTTTTTCCTTTGCCTTTTCCAATAATATTACTTCCCATTCGCGCCTCGACCTCAAATGTCTTTGCGTGGTCGGGACCCTTTTCCGCAACTGTTACGTAGCAAAGCTGCGCAGAGCTGTCCTGCTGTATAAACTGTTGAAGTCTCGTTTTGCAGTCGTGTCCGCATCCGCCATTTCCAACAGTCTCTATCTCTTTTTTTAAGAACGGAAGAACAAGACGCTCCGCGGCATCCATTCCGTCCTCTCCTGCGTCAAGATATATTGCGGCAAGCAGAGCCTCGAAGGCGTCCGACAGTATTGATTTGCTATCGCGTCCGCCGTTTTTTTCCTCACCGACTCCAAGATACAGGTAGTCGCCAAGCCCTATCTCTCTTGCAAAGCCAGCAAGCGCGCGCTCGCATACTATCTCGGCTCTCATTTTGGTGAGGTCGCCCTCGTCGTGAGCCTTGTATTTTTCAAAAAGCAGACGGCTCGCGGCTATCGACAGCACCGAGTCACCGAGAAATTCAAGTCTTTCATTGCAGGTGCTGGGTATCTTTCTAAGCTTCTGCTCGTGCGCGAACGAAGAATGGGTCAGCGCAGTCTCGATAAGCTCCGCATTATTAAATTTATATCGTATACGAACTTCAAGCTCTGCTCTGCTCTTCGGCAATTCGCTCATTTGCTTCCTGCGCCTCCTTTTCTGCGTGCTTTGCGGCTATCTCGGCTTTTCTTCTTGCCTCAAATTTTTCCGCTTCCTTTGCAATATCGTAGGTTACACCCGTATCGACCACAGCTATCGCCTGTCTTATCGCGTTTTTGAACGCCTTTGCGTTCGACGAGCCGTGCGCCTTTATTACCGGCTTCGAGATGCCGAGTATCGGCGCACCGCCGTGCTCCGATGAGTCGTACTGATGCTTAAGCTCCTTTATGTGCTTCTTTACGAGCAGTGCCGATATTTTCGACACGTTTGAGCTGAGGAAGAGATTTTTAAGCTCTGTTATCATCAGCTTTCCCATACCCTCGACCGATTTGAGCAGTATATTACCCGTAAAGCCGTCGGTCACGAGTACGTCGCACGCATCAAATGCGAGTTGATTTCCCTCGATATTTCCAACGAAGTTTATGTCATCCGCAGCGCTCAGCCGCTTATACGCACTCAGCTGCAGCTCGGTACCCTTACAGTCCTCGGCGCCGTTATTAAGCAATCCCACGCGAGGGATTTCGACTCCGTAATAATTTCTCATATAAGCCGCGCCCATTGCCGCGAACTGCAATAGGCATTCGTCGGTCACCTCTATGTTTGCTCCCGAATCGAGAAGCAGCACCGGAGGATTAAACGGAAGCACCGAGCCTATCGCCGCACGCTTGACTCCTCTTATTTTTCTGACTATCAGAGAAGCTCCCGTGAACAGTGCGCCGGAATTTCCCGCGCTGACGACGGCTTCGCCCTTTCCCTCAGAAAGAAGCTTAAGAGCCACACTCATCGACGAATCGTTTTTTGAGCGCACGACACAAAGCGGGTCGTCCTCCATCGTTATGACAGTCTTTGTATCGACTATTTCAAAACGCCTCAGGTCAAATCCGTTTTCCTCGGCAATATATTCGATTTTTTCGCGGTCGCCCACAAGAATAAAGCTCGCGCTGTATTCCTGCGACGCGGCATACGTACCCTTGATAATCTCAAGTGGCGCGTTGTCTCCGCCCATTACATCGACGATTATTCTCATTTACTATTTATTCCTCAACTTCTGTAAGTGCTTCAAGCGCTCTTTTTGCAAGCTCCTCATTTTTTGCGGTCTTACCGCCCTTGACTCTGTAGCCCAGCGGCTCGACTATTCCGAAATTTGCATTCATTGGGGTAAATCTTCCTCCGACACCGCCACGGCTTACGTAATCAGCCATAGCTCCAAGTACCGTAGTTCTCGGGAATATGATCGACCGCATACCGAGCGCCTGTCTTGCGGCATTAATACCCGCGACAAGGCCCGAGCCCGCAGACTCAATATACCCCTCAACTCCCGTCATCTGTCCCGCAAAATAAAGCTCGGGACGGGACTTTACCGAATAGGTCGCGTCAAGAAATCCGGGTGAGTCGAGATAGGTGTTTCTGTGCATCGTTCCGTAGCGCAGATATTCCGCGTTTTCAAGTCCCGGAATAAGACCGAACACTCTTTTTTGCTCGGGGTAGGTCAGGTGTGTCTGAAATCCCACGAGATTATACATACTTCCCTCAAGATTTTCGCGTCTTAGCTGTACCACGGCGTACGGCTCGGTTCCTGTCTTTGGGTCGGTTATACCCACAGGCTTTAGCGGTCCGTATCTGAGTGTATCGTAGCCGCGCCTTGCCATTACCTCGACCGGCATACAACCCTCAAACACCTTAAGCTCCTTTTTGGTCTCCTGCTCGTCACGGTCAAAATCGTGAAGCGGAGCTTCCTTTGCGTTTATCAGCTCGTTATAGAATCTGTCGTACTCCTCTGCGGTCATCGGACAGTTTATGTAGTCGGCGTCGCCCTTTCCGTATCTTGACGCAAAGAACGCCCTATCCATATTGACCGAGCCGAACTCCACGATGGGAGCTGCGGCGTCAAAGAAATGCAAGCCCTTGCCGCCAAGACCTTCTATAAAATTCGCCATCGGCTCTGACGTCAGAGGCCCTGTTGCTATAACGGTAATGCCTTCGGGCACACCGTCACACTCCTTTTCTATGACCTCGACGTCGGGATGATTTTTTATTTTGTTTGTAATATACTCCGAAAATTTTACACGGTCAACCGCAGGCGCTCCGCCTGCGGGAACAGCTGTTACGTCGGCGGCTTCCATTATAAGCGAGCCGCGGCGGCGCATCTCTTCTTTAAGTAATCCGACCGCGTTTGAGAGCGCGGCGGCGCGGAGCGAATTCGAGCAGACAAGCTCGGAAAAGCCATCGCTTGTGTGCGCGGGGGTCTTTTTATGCGGCTTCATTTCAAAGAGACGCGCCGCGCATCCTCTTTTGAGTATCTGCCACGCCGCCTCACAGCCTGCAAGTCCCGCGCCTATTACGTTTACTATAGGTTTTTCGTTCATTTTTTCTGCTTTTTATCTGTGGGCGCGTCCTTTTCAAAGCCGCAGCTATCAGTCAGACACACAAGACTTCCCTTGCGTCTGAAAAGTGTTTTTCCGCAGGTCGGACACTTTTCCTCGGTCGGCGTATCCCACGTGGAAAAATCACATTCGGGATATTTTTCACAGCCGAAGAATACCGTCTTATTGCGTCCGCGTCTCTTTACGAGCTTACCGCCGCACTTCGGGCATTCTCCCGCCGTTTCCTCTATCATCGGCTTTGTAAATTTACAGCTGGGGAAGTTCGAGCAGGCATAGAAGCTGCCGTATCTTCCGTTTCTTATAACAAGCTCGCCGCCGCACAGCTCACACTTAAGTCCTGTTTTCTGAGGCTCGGGATTTTTCTTTACTTCCTTTGCCTCCTCTGCGGGCTCTTCCTCTGTTTTTGTCTTTTCTGCTTCAAGCGGTTTTGTGTTACGGCACTTCGGATAGTTCGGGCAAGCGGCAAATCTGCCGAATTTACCCGTTCTTACTACCATCTTCGCGCCGCACTTCTCACATATCATATCGGTCTCCTCTGCGGGGACTGTAAGATGCTCGCCGCCTGCCTCAAGCGCCGCGTCAAGCTCCTTCTTAAAGCCTTCCCAGAAATCCGCGAGAACCTTTTCGGTCGTGGCTCTTCCGTCCTCGATGCTGTCGAGCATAGTTTCCATATTTGCGGTAAACTTATAGTCAACTATGTCGGCAAAGCTCTCCTTCATAAGCTTTGTCGTTACCTCTCCGAGCTGTGTCGGGGTCAGTACCTTATTGTTATCTATTCTGACGTAATCTCTGTCGGTTATCGTCGTGATTATGGTCGAGAAGGTACTTGGTCTGCCTATACCTCTGTCCTCAAGGAATTTGATAAGAGAGCCTTCGGTGTATCTTGGGGGGGCTTCTGTGAAATGCTTTGTCGGTGTTATCTTCTCACTGTCAAGCATACTTCCCGCCGTCAGATTTGGAAGCTTTATGTCCTCCTCACCCTCGTCGCTATGCTCATCGGCATCCGAATATACCGACAGGTATCCCGTAAACGTCACCGTGTATCCGCTCGTACGGAACAGATTACCATTACAGGTGAAGTCTGCCGTTACCGTTGCATACTTTGCCGATTCCATCTGGCTTGCTATAAATCTGTCCCAAATAAGCTTATATATCTTAAACTGGTCGGGAGTCAGGTGCGACTTTATCTTCTGAGGCTCAAGCGCGGGATTTACCGGCCTTATCGCTTCGTGAGCATCCTGCGCTCCGCTCTTTGTCTTATATACTCTCGGTTTTGCGGGACAGAACCTCTCGCCGTATTTCTCGGTGATAAGCGCTCTTGCCGCCTCCTTTGCGTCGTCCGACACACGGAGAGAGTCGGTACGCATATAGGTTATAAGACCCTGTGTACCGCCGTTTTCCGCGCCTACGTTTATACCCTCGTAAAGCTCCTGCGCCGCCTTCATCGTTCTTGCCGAACGGAATCCGAGCTTTTTGACTGCTTCCTGCTGAAGCGTTGAGGTAGTAAAGGGCGGTGCGGGAGTCTTTTGCTTTGTTCCTCGTCTTACATCGGCTACCTTGAATTTTTCGCCGCTGACCGCATTAACGACTCGCATAGCGTCGTCCTCGCAGGTAAGCTTTACCTTTTTACCCGCCTCGTCACCGAAATATTTTACCGAGAAGCTTCCGCTCTCCGACGCAAGTATCGCATCAATAGTCCAGTATTCCTCGGGAACAAACGCGCGTATCTCTTCCTCGCGCTCAACTATTATACGGGTCGCGACAGACTGCGTGCGTCCTGCCGACAGTCCGCTTTTTATACGCTTCCAGAGTATCGGACTTAACTTATAACCGACGATACGGTCAAGTATACGTCTTGCCTGCTGGGCGTTTACAAGGTTCATATCAATGCTTCGGGGATTCTTTATAGCCGCCTTGACACTTTCCTTGTTTACTGCATTGAATTCCGCACGGAGAGTTTTTTCTACGGGTATGTCAAGTATCTGCGACAGATGCCACGCAATAGCTTCTCCTTCGCGGTCAGGGTCGGTCGCAATAAAGACCTTGTTTGCCTTCTTTGCCTCTGCCTTTATCTCCTTGATAAGGTCGCCCTTTCCTCTTATATTTATATAATGTGCTTCAAAATTATTTTCAATGTCAACTCCGAGAGTGCTTTTGGGAAGGTCGCAGATGTGACCCTTTGAGGCTATTACCTTATAGCCCGAGCCCAAAAAAGTTTTTATATTCGCCGCCTTATGCGGCGACTCGACTATTACAAGATTTGCCATTTGGTTTCCTTTCAATAATAATTAAGCTCGCGCGTATACTCCGCCGGGCATACTCTTTATAAGCCCCTGTATCTCAAGCAGCGTAAGCGACGCGATAATATCTCCTATGCTAAGTCCCTCTGCTTTTATTGCGTCTACCGTTACCGCCTCATACTCGGGGAGCGCGTCGTATACCGCCTTCAGCTTTGGGTCAAGTGTGTCGTACAGCTTTACCGTTTTGTCGTTTTTTCTGACCTCTGCCTTACTGACCTCTTCGACAGTCGGCTTCGGCTTTTCTGCCGTTTTCTTTTTTCTCGGCGCGATAACTCCGGGAATGTTTTCCTTCGACTCACCGACACCCTCGTGCGTTTCGGGAAGGATATCAAGACTCTGTAATACCTCTGCGTCATACTCCGGCAAGCCGCTTCGAAGAACCGACATATCTATTTTATGGGAATATAGTGACTCGAACTCACCAAGAATATCCTTTGACTCAAGGACGGGGCGCGCGCCCTCGCGTATCAGCTCGTTCGTACCTCTTGAATTTGACGCACCGACGTTACCGGGAAGCGCAAAGATCTCTCTTCCCTGCACGAGCGCGTCCTTTGCGGTTATCATAGCTCCGCTGTTGATATCGGCTTCCACGACGAAGGTTGCCTGCGAAAGCCCACTGATTATACGGTTACGCTTCGGGAAGGTATAGCTCGCGCCTCGTACTCCGGGGGCGTACTCGCTTATGACCGTTCCGCGCTTTGTAAGCTCTTCGTATATCTTTTGGTGATTTTTGGGATAAACCACGTCGATACCCGTTCCGAGCACCGCCACGTGTGGCGCACCCTCGGCAAGTGCTGCCGCCGCCACTATACCGTCAACTCCGAGAGCCATTCCGCTGACCGTCACAGCTCCCGCGCGCGACAGGTCGTTAGATATTCTGTACGTCGCTCGACAACCGTATTCACTGACCTTGCGCGTACCGACAATACCGATACAAAGCTCTCCGTCTATATCGGGAAGCTTTCCCTTGACGTAAAGCACTGTCGGCGGGTCCTGTATCGCGCGAAGTCTTTGGGGATAGCTTGGGTCGTTTATGTGAATTATCGAAATGTCATTTTTCTCACAGATGCCGAGGGTCTCGGAATCGCGGTCTATCCGCTTGTCGCAAAGCTTTTGTATCACTCTTTCGCTCATAAAGCCCGAAAGACCGGCAAGCGTTTCACTGTCGGCGCAATACACGTCAAAAGCATCGTCAAAGCGGTCAAGCAGACCTACAATATATCTGCTCGCCACTCCAAGCTGCCTTGAAAGCCATATCCAATAAACGAGCCCCCTGTCAAGCTCTGTCATAAGTCCACCCCTTTATTTTGCGAGCTGTCTTTTCTGCTCCCAAAGAATGATAG
>JAZNPQ010000123.1:0-8349 GCA_045589735.1 Eubacteriales bacterium
GCTTTTGCTCGCAAAATGCGGTCACTCTGACCGCAAGGCAAACTTGCCAATTTGGAGTTGTGTGATTGTAGTATGTGCCTTTTGCAACCTCAAGAAAGTCGGATCGTAGCCATGTCGTTCTGTGAGCCAAGGAGTTGAATACAAATTTTGTCTTCCTAAGACCGCTTGGCCTCCGACTTGCTTTTGCTCGCAAAATGCGGTCACTCTGACCGCAAGGCAAACTTGCCAATTTGGAGTTGTGTGATTGTAGTATGTGCCTTTTGCAACCTCAAGAGCTTCGCATAAGGTGTTGACATTGTATTCGTCACTTACCATTTGCTCGATTGCTGCAAGTCTTTCTTGCAAAGGTGCCGTGGCGGTGCAGGGGGCGGATTTTAATATAGCTATGATTTTCTCTTGTCGTTCACACTTTTGTTTTAGAAAGTGATAGTCTCTTAAATTTAATGGCGACAGTTCTTTTGGCATTCCGTTTTTGATCCAATAATATACCGTGCTTCGAGGTACACCTGTCTGTGTAACGATGTCCGTGACTTTTGAGCCAGAAGAATAAAGTTTCAATACGGTTGCTTTTAGTTTTTCTTGTTCTTTCATATTGCTTCTCCTTAAATAAAGTGATAAAGCAATAGTATATCATAAGATTTTTAAGAAATTACCGTTTAATGTCATATTTATGATATAAATATGATTTTATATCAGCAGAATTATGAGCGGATTTATAGTTGCAATCAAGCACTTAGTTACAATTGATGGCACAAAGTAGTGTTGGAAGATATGGGCATAATAATCTTGTTACGAAGAGTTGTAATTTTGTCCTGTAACCTCATTCTCATAGGGCAAAATTGTGACATATGAAAAACCCGTCTGCATTTTTAGAATGCAGACGGGAAACGAAATGTTTAATTAAATTTAGAAAGAAAGCAATACCGATAACGATCCGAAAAAGATTTTGGTATAATATGTGACGTATTGAGAATAAGATTTTTCTTTGTATATGAATTTCTTAAATTGCACATTTTGGAAAATCTTCAATTATCCCTATACTTTTTGTTAAAAACAACGGGAAAACTCAAATAATATCTACAATTTTTTTTGCAATATAAATGTCCGTTCCGGCATTTAACAAAACGATAGCATTTCTGTTTTCTTTATTGATTTCACAAATCTTTTTCATAAAATTCAAAGAAGGAACATCAATAGTATTGTTTTCCCACATGCAAATTACCTTTTTGATTGTATTATTGTTATGCTCTTTCAATAAACCCTCAATATATGAACATGCTTCGCTCTTTAGAGTGTCTACACTATTGGCAGCAATCGGACATACCATTTGTTCACTGTTAGCCGTGGTTAATACTAAGCATTGATGATATTCATATTTCTTTTGATTGCGTGATTCAAAATATGCTTTCGCCAACGAGAGCATTGCTCCCCATTCTGATTCAACCGTTGTTTTGTTATAAAATTCACTCATGATTATTCTCCTTTCATGTTTATTCTACGCGGAAGTACATTTTACTACCATCTGAGAAAGTATAATAATAATTATAATGCCCTCCGCAATAGGTGTATGTAAAGTCTGTGCCGTAATAATTCATTGCTGCATCCAACGAACTCCATGTAGCTCCATAGTGATTTCCTCCACTTCGCATATTAGCATATTGGTAGAAAGTCAAATCAGATATAGAATCTTCCGAAACATTTTCATCGAGCGTTATTACAGAAACGGTTTTTGTTACAGGCTGTTCTTCGTCGGTTGCTGAAAGAACAACGATTCTGTCTTCACTGATACCGATTGACGCAACGCCTTTGTTCGCTGCGGCTTGAGCTTCCTGCATTGTGCAAGACTTCCAACCCATATAGTTGTCGGTTTTGACAGTCTCGTAAACAGTCCTAATATCACCCTGCGGAAGTGCAACTCCCATGTTATGAAATATAGTTCTTGCTATACTAAGTGAATCGTCTATATGTTCGTGCTTTAATGTGTTTTCTATTACATTATTATACTGTTTCTTGTTCATTTTTATTATACCTCCTTTACCACAGTTTGTCAAGGCATTTTTCATCCTTGGCATATACATCTTCTACACTTGTAAAATCAAAGGTAGTTGTACCGCAAGACCAAAGTGAAATGTCCTCAGGATTTAATGCAGACGGACAATAGGGTGTCCATTTTGTAGGTATACAATCATGTTTAGGCTCAGTAGCCACAAAGATAGAATCAAAGCTATTTACATCCCTTGCTGCCTGTACAAAATGACTGCACTGACGGTCAAAATTGAAATTCTTTGACGAATCAGTATTACCAATAAAACCAGGTACATAACCTTTCGCTAAAATAGTTTGTGCGAATGAGATCATCCAGTTATGGTTTACACTCCATTCAGACTTAATATCTGCAAACAAGGCAATGCCCTCGTTTTGCGGAACACCAAGTTGCTTTGCAGTTTCAATTGCTTTAAATGCATCCTCTGTACCATTAACGCCTGAAACCTTTGCTTCGGTAAGGTCTCGAATAACCAAACCAATTTTGCAATCCTTTGCCTTCAAGAATTCAATTTCTTCAGCAGTGATTTTATCTTCACCGCTAAGCGTTCTCATGCAAAAAGCGGGAAAGCACTTTTGTCTTTTTACCCAATCATACATTGTATAACCGTTCTTTAGCTTTTTATTGATAGGTGTAGCTGAATTAACACCGAAAATAGTACGCATTTTATTTACCTCCTATAATTTTATTTTTCGTTCAAAATGTAACTATTTTTCGAAATCAGCGTCCTGATTTCTCACAGCTGCAACCACATTATAAAACTTAACCCTGACAAATAGTGTCAGGATTAAAAATAAAATTTAAAATTTTTGATCAATAATTTTCGTTGTATTGTGATTGCTAAATGACGTGAAGGAAAGAGCAATAGTGTAATATATTTTAGATAAATAACTTCTACAAAAGAAATTAATAATCAAATTAAAAAGCATATAAAACAAAAAATATATATTTTTAGGAGTTGTCATTTTGACCTCTAAACCCAAAAGAAGAAGCAGGTCAATCGACCTGCTTTTTGTTTTGCCTCTCTTTTTGATTTTATCCAACAACTTCGTAGATCAACAGACAGGCGAGCGAAGCGAGCTAATGACAATTTGGAGCGACGCGCTGCGCGGTCGCGCTCTCGGGGGTCACATCGAGTAAGCTCTTTATAAATTGTCGTGGTATAGACGCCGAGCTGTTTTACAATATCGCAAGGTCCGGAACCGTTCGGATACTCTTCCTTGATCTTCTGTCTTTACTAAAAGTGAGGCATCGACAAAACATACAAAAATCATTCCTTGAGAATATAAAAGTGCGGAAGGTTGTAATCTTCCGCACCTTTTTGTGTTTTCGAGGTTGTTTTAACTTTATGAAATATTAAAAAATTTTAAAAATGTAAAAAATGTTTTTTGTATTGAAAAATCTGAGAATTTATGGTATAATCCACTTTGAAGTATTATTTTATGCTTTTTTTGTTGCGCTTTTGGATCAAGGAGTAAAAATTACACAATATAACCCCAAGGAGATAGTTTATGCCAATTAAATTTAATCAGGAGAGAAATACCTTTAAGCTTGACACGAACACTACAAGTTACGTTATTCGGGTAAATAAATACGGTTATCTTATGCATGACTATTACGGAGCCGTTATAACCGATGACGCGCTTGATTATCTGAATTATGCTGATAGCCATTCGTCGCATTTTCCGCGTGTGGAAATGGAATCCAAAACCGTTCCTTTTTTCAGCAAATCGGTGCACCGTATGGAGTATTCCTGCAACGGCTGCGGAGATTTTAGAGGAAGCGCTCTCTCGATACTTCGCCATACCGGAACGGCGGACACGGATATAAAATACGTTTCGCACAAAATTTATGCCGGCAAACCAACGATTGAAGGGCAACCCGCGACATATGCAAACGAGAACGAGGCGACTACCCTGGAGATACTCTGCATGGATTCCGCAAGCGGAGCAGAGGTAACACTGTTCTATACAGTATTTGAAGGTCTTGCCGCTATGACACGTCACGTGACGGTCAGAAACACCTCGGACAAAACTATGAATATTAAGTGCGTCTTAAGTGCATGCTTGGATTTTCACGATGCAAGGGACATGGATTTTATCCATCTTTACGGAAGTTGGGGAAAAGAGCGTCGCTTTGAAAGAGTACGTCTTATACACGGAACGCAGAGCGTGTCTAGTAAAAGTGGATGCTCATCGCATATACATAATCCCTTCATAGCACTTTGCTCGCGTGATGCCAACGAGGACAGCGGAGAGGTGTACGGATTTAATCTCGTATACACCGGAAATTTTCTTGCTTCGGCAGAGATGGATCCCGACGGAGGAGCAAGAGTTCTTATAGGAATAAACCCGGAGGGCTTTTCATGGCGTCTTGATGCAGGTGAGTCCTTTACCGCTCCCGAAGCTGTAATGGTATACTCAGGTGCGGGATTTAACGGTATGAGCCAAACGTTCCATAAGCTATACAGAAACAATCTCTGCCGCGGTGAGTGGAAGAACAAACGCCGCCCTATACTCGTAAACAGCTGGGAGGCTACATATTTCAATTTCAACGAGGAAAAGCTTTACGACATGGCAAAGACTGCGTCTGAGCTTGGTATTGAGATGTTCGTTATGGACGACGGTTGGTTTGGAGATAGAAATTCGTCGCGCTCAGCTCTTGGAGATTGGTTTGTAAACGAGGAAAAGCTAAAGGGAGGTCTTGGAAAGCTTGTAAATAGAGTTAATGAGCTTGGACTTAAGTTCGGTATATGGTTTGAACCTGAAATGATATCAAAGGACAGTGAGCTTTTCCGTGCACATCCTGATTGGGCATTACAAACACCGAACAGAGAAATGAGCATATCAAGATATCAATACGTGCTTGATATGACTCGGACAGACGTCAGGGATTATCTGTTTGATTGTATCAAAAAGGTTATGGACAGTGCAAACATAGCCTATATAAAGTGGGATTTCAACAGAAGTCTTACCGAGGTGGGAAGCGCCCTCATAGATGCCGACAGACAGGGAGAGGTCTTTCACAGATACGTTTTGGGGCTTTATGAACTTCTTGAACGTGTGCTTAATGCGTATCCCCACATTCTTCTTGAGGGCTGCGCGAGCGGAGGCGGACGCTTTGATCCCGCATGGCTGTATTATTCGCCGCAGTTTTGGACGAGCGATGATATCGACGCTATTGAGAGACTTGAAATACAGTACGGTACCTCGATGTGCTATCCGACATCTGCGGTAGGCGCACACGTTTCAGTCTGTCCTAATCATCAGACAGGAAGAACCACACCGCTTAATACACGCGGAAATGTGGCAATGGCGGGTACGTTTGGATACGAGCTTGATCTTACTAAGCTTACCGACGAGGAAAAGGAGATCGTTCGCGATCAATGCGATAAATACCGTAAATATTACGACGTCATCAATTACGGTGAGCTTTACAGACTTATCTCACCTTGGAAAGACAGAACGCGTTGCGCGTGGAGCTACGTGTCGGAGGATAAAAAAGAAGCGCTTGTTACATATGTTGTTATAAGAAGCAGTATATACGATATGCACTATATTCGCCTGAAAGGGCTTGATCCCAAAAAACGCTATCTTAACGATCAAACAGGAGATATACTGTCAGGTGACACTCTAATGAATGCGGGAATATGTATTCATACAAAATTACGTGATTTTGATTCCGTCGTATTCCATTTCACAGCGATTGAATAATGAAAATACTGAGGGTGAGTCAACTGCAAAAAATGCAGTTGACTCACCCTCAAGGCTTTTGCTTGACTTGTTATTTTTGACTTTATAAAGGCAAAAAACGCAAATTCCGAGCGACATGCGCGGGGGCTTCGTTAATGACTCAGCCCTTTTTAAGCAAAAAACAAAAAGCAGTATTTATGTTGACAACATCATTAGTAAATGATATAATTAAGTGATAAAATTTTAGGGGGGGAGAGAGATAAAAAAGATTAAATCACAGGCAAGCATCAACACACTTAATGAAAAGCTGAGAGAATCGCTCGTGTCGGTGCTTCCTATAGTTGTTATCGTGGCAATACTGTGCTTGCTCGTAACGCCTATCGAGTCGAGCTTGCTGCTCGCGTTCCTTATAGGAACGGTAATGATAATCGTCGGAATGGGTTTCTTTACGCTTGGTGCCGAAACCTCAATGACTGTCATCGGAAACCGTATCGGCGCGACGCTTACAAAATCAAAAAAGCTTTGGCTGATACTCCTTGTCAGCTTTATTCTCGGTGTCGCGGTAACCGTATCCGAGCCGGATCTGTCGGTGCTTGCGCAGTCGGTTCCGCATATCGACAATATGGTGCTTATCGTGACGGTCGGTATAGGTGTCGGATTCTTTCTTATGCTGTGTATGCTGCGTATCTTTGTGGGTATAAAGCTGCGCTGGCTGCTTATATTTTTCTACGTGGCGGTTTTTGTTCTTGCGGCATTTGCCGACACGAATTATCTGAGCCTTGCATTTGATGCGGGCGGCGTTACTACAGGACCTATGACGGTACCCTTCATACTCGCGCTCGGCGTCGGTGTTGCCAATATGCGTTCCGACCGCGAGGCGGGAGCTGACAGCTTCGGTCTTGTTTCTCTTTGCTCGATAGGTCCGATACTCTTTGTATTGATACTCGGATTTTTATATCCCGGCGGCGAGGCGGTTTCGGGCGCGATATCATCTATAGATTTTACAACTACGACCGATATCGGCATGGCGTATATAAAAAATATACCTCACTATATGCTTGAAACGGTGGTTGCGTTAGCTCCCATAATAGTGATATTTCTTGTTTTTCAGATATTTTCATTTAAAATGTCAGCACGCGGATTCCTTAAGATCTGCTCGGGTATTATGTTTACGTACGTCGGACTCGTACTTTTTCTCACCGGTGTAAACGTTGGATTTTCTTCACTCGGCGCGGTGCTTGGCGGACAGCTTTACAGCGGATGGACTCGTTATTTGCTGATACCGCTTGCAATGTGTCTCGGTTGGTTTATAATTTCCGCCGAGCCTGCGGTGTACGTGCTTGAGAAGCAGATAGAGAACGTAAGCTCGGGCGCGATACCCGGAAAGGCGATTAAATACAGTCTTTCGATAGCAATTTCTATAGCTATGGGAATTGCGATGCTGAGAGTCCTTACGGGAATTTCTATTATGTGGTTTCTCGTGCCGGGCTATCTTATTGCGATTGTGCTTTCATTCTTCGTTCCCGATATCTATACGGCGATAGCCTTTGACTCGGGCGGAGTTGCGTCGGGACCTATGACTGCCACCTTTATGCTGCAGTTTATGATAGGTGTCTGCACGGCGGCGGGCGGAAATATTATGACCGACGCCTTCGGAATCGTTGCGACGGTCGCTATGATGCCGCTTATCTCGATACAGATAGTCGGATTTATCTACGGACGCAAGGCAAAGACAGTGGCAGAAGAGCCTAATACGCTTGACAACGAGATTATAGAACTCTGGGGGGTGAACGAATGAACTATGTCGTTTCAATAATCAATCCCAATATGTCGGATAAGATGAACGCGATATGCGAAAAGCTCGGCTTTCCTCTTTGCGTAAGACTTCTCGGACACGGAACGGCGACGAAAAGTATGCTTGACCTATTAGGTCTCGGTTCGCGTGAGTATCATATATTTATGTCGATCGCCGACAGAGAAAAGACCAAAGCTCTCGTGGAAGAGGCGCGGAGGGAGCTGTACATAGATGCGCCGGGTCACGGCATAATCGTGGCAACACCGATAAAAAGCGTAGGAGGAGGGAAGACCTTGTCATATCTTAACGGCGGCAAGCCCACAGAGGGCGCGCCCGAATTCAATTACAATTACGAAATAGTTTTGGCGATAGCCAACGAAGGATATACCGACAGCGTAATGGATGCCGCAAGATCGGCGGGAGCGCGCGGCGGTACTGTGCTTCACGGAAAGGGAACGGGCTCTAAGGACGCAGAAAAATTCTTTAAGGTATCGATAGCCAGCGAAAAAGAGGTTATAATGATAGTCGCAAAGGCTTCGGAAAAAGCAGAAATAATGAAGGCTATCGTAACTCAAGCGGGAACCTCGACCGAGGCGGGAGCTGTCGTTATGTCGCTTCCTGTTACGGCTGTCGCGGGATTTGGAATGCTTGAAAACAATTAATGTATTAACAATGAAGAACAAAGAAGACCTCTGTACGGAGGTCTTCTTTGTTCTTTTATTATTCAAATTTTGATTTGTCGAACTGTTAAGCGCGAAGCGTTTTAAAGTTTGGGTCAAGCCTTTTTAAAGGCTTGTCGGGACTCAAGCAGAGGGCGA
>JAZNPQ010000124.1:0-8810 GCA_045589735.1 Eubacteriales bacterium
GCCATCAGAATCTGCAGAATGCGTCAAACGCGCGGTATGCTTCGTAAAGGTCGGACTTTGCGATGACCTCGCTCGGAGCGTGCATCGAAATTACCGGTACTCCGAGGTCAACTGTGTCGATGTTAAGGTTGGCAACGAACTTCGCAACAGTTCCGCCGCCACCGAAGTCTACCTTTCCAAGCTCACCCGACTGCCAAACAACGTCATACTCAGCCATAGCGCGTCTGAGCCAGCCAAGGTATTCTGCCGATGCGTCGCTTGTTCCGGATTTGCCGCGTGAGCCTGTGTATTTTGTAAGAACGGTTCCGCAGTTTATCTCGGAGCAGTTGCGCTTTTCAAATGCTTCGGGGAAGTTCGGGTCGTATGCGGAGGAAACGTCGGCAGAGAGACATTTAGACGCCGAACGAACCTGTGCCGCATTGCCGCCGAGTGTTACAGCGATGCTTTCTATAAGGTCGCAGAAGAGTCTTGATTGCATACCCGAAACTCCGTCGCTTCCGGTCTCTTCTTTATCAACGAGAACACACATAAGGGTATGTGTCGGATCGTCACAGCCGAGAATAGCGGTGAGAGCGGGATATGCGCAGCAGCGATCGTCGTGACCGTAAGCGGCGATAAGAGAACGGTCAAGACCGAGGTCACGTGCCTTACCCGTGGGAACTGCGGAAAGCTCTGCTGAGAGGAAATCGTCCTCGGTGATTCCGTATTTTTCGTTAAGGATCTTCATAACGTTGTCTCGTACGTTGCAATCTTCACCGGGACGCGAACCGACAAGAAGATTGAGCTTTTCGCCGGGAATAGCTTCGTTCAGAGGCTTTTTGCCCTGCTCGTATCCGAGGTGGGGAAGAAGGTCGTTGATATAGAAAATAGGATCGGACTCATCTTCACCTATAACAACGTCAACGATCTCACCGTCAGCCTTGACAACTACACCGTGAAGTGCCAAAGGAAGAGTTACCCACTGATATTTGCGGATACCGCCGTAGTAGTGTGTCTTAAGGAATGCCATTCCTGCCTCTTCATAAAGAGGGCACTGCTTGAGGTCGATTCTGGGTGAGTCGATGTGGGCGGCGGAAATACGGATACCGTTAGAAATGTCCTCGGTACCTATTCTGAAAAGGAAAATTGCTTTTCCTCGGTTATTGTAATAAAGCTTGTCTCCCGCTTTGAGGGGCATGCCGAACGAATAAGGCTTATAGCCGTTAGCCTCAGCCATTTTTACAGATTCGATAACAGCCTCGCGCTCAGTCTTGGATGCGTCAAGATATGCGGTGTAGCCCTTTGCATACTCATAAGCGGCATCGGCTCTGTCGGTGTCCTTGTAGAAATTTCTTTTTTTGTAGTTGATAGAGTTTTCCATGATCTTTTCCTTTCGTATATAGATTATGTAATTAATAAAGTCTTTCGTAAGCGTCGAGCGCGGTATTCACCTTTCTGACGTAATTTCGTGTCTCGGTGAACGGAATATTATCAAGCGTTATACCGTCGGAGCTGTATCTTTTGTCGGCAAGCCAGTCGTCAACGTTTCCAAGACCTGCATTGTATGCCGCAAAAACGGTGTCCCAATTTTCATAACGCTCGTAGAGATAAGCAAGGTATTTTGTACCTGCGTTAATATTGTTTGTAACGTCCTTCATTATTATTTTCGTCGGACGCTCGATCCCTGTCATGTCGGTAAAGGTTTCGGGCATAAGCTGCATAAGACCGCAAGCGCCTGCGTCGGATTCGGCGTTTTTGTCGAAATCGCTTTCGGTTTTTATAACGGCGTAGATTATTTCTTCGGGAACGCCGTATTTGCTTGATGCGGCTGCGACGGCAATCTCGTGCTTTTTGGGGTATTCTTTGTTTTCAAAGGCGTTCATTATGGCGTCGTATATGAAGCCTATGGCAATAGATATCACGATTATTAAAAGAACCGTAACCGTTATTTTTGCTTTACGCGTCATTTTTTTGACCTCGTATTATATCAGTTATTTTTTTAGCTTCTGCTTCAAGCGAGCTCTCGTCTGAATTGTTGTAGACAGTAATGTCGGCACGTGAGGTGTAGAACTCGTCGGGCTTTTGCGCGGCGATTCTGGCAGATGCGGCAGAGAAGTCTATCCCGTCGCGCTTCATAATGCGGTCTGTACGAACCTGACTGTTTGCAAGGACTGCTACGGTCAGATCGCATTTTTTATGAAATTCCGACTCAAAGAGCAGTGGAACATCTGCAATTATCGCCTCTGATTTGGTTTTAGAATATTTTTCGATAATCGAGAGCATTTTTTCAATGACGAAATGATGTGTTATTTTATTGAGCATTTCGCGCTTTTCCTCGGCGCTCTCTGCAAATACTATCGCTGCAAGTGCGGGACGGTCAAGCGTACCGTCGGAATTTATAATACCGTCACCGAAATATTGCGCAAGTGCGTCAAGACACGGCGAGGGCGGTATAAGCAGATTGTGATAGACGTGGTCGGCATTGATGCTTGGTATGCCTTCCTTTGAGAGATACGTACAAAGACGGCTTTTACCCGCACCGCTGGGACCTGTGAGCCCGATTATCTTCATTATGCGTCTCCTCTCAAAGATAATTTTGGCAATACTACCTCATATTATTATATTATATCACAAGAAAATAAATTTTGCAATAGCCGAAAAGGGAAGAAGTGAAAATAGTTAAATAAATTGGGAGTTAGCGGTGCGTTGCGGTTTTTATGCGGGGTTTCACCCCACACCCCACTTAAGAAACTTTTTGAAAAAAGTTTCTTAAGAATCTTCAAAAACTTTCAAAAATAATTGGTTTAACCTATGTATTTATGAGTCTTTCACCGACCGCTCGGACGCGATCGGTGAGGGAAAGCACGGAACTCATCACGTCGGTCGCGTATTCACCTATAAGCATTATCCACAACCGCCGCTCCCTCCTTGCGCTGCCGCAGTCGCGGCTCGTGTGTTGCCATTCGGACACACTCACTACGCGACATAATAGCAATATTATCTGTTCAAAGATTTTAAAATTTACATTATTCTTTCGTGTCGCGCAGTGAGAACGCCACGAACGTGAGCGTTTGAGCCCGCGACTGCGGGAGCGACAAGTCGAGGCGCCGCAACCTTACCTCATTTTAGCGGGACCTTCGACCTCGACGCGTAAAGAACCGTATAAACCCACAAAGCTTGACACGGTCAAGCTTTGAAATATAAACAAAAACCTAAAAACAAACCCCTTGTTTGAAGTTTTTTGAAGATTCCTAAGAAACTTTTTGCAAAAAGTTTCTTAGGCGGGGTATGGGGCAGAGCCCCACATAATCTCACCGATAAATCAAAATTTGAAGAATAAACAATAAAAAATCAACGGTTGCGATGAAGCAACCGTTGAAATATTTAATTTAAGACAATTAAAACTCAAGCTTCTTTTCGATATAGGACTTAAGCTCGGTGATGGGAAGTCTTACCTGTTCCATTGTGTCACGGTCACGAATTGTTACGCAGCCGTCGTTTTCGGACTCAAAGTCGTAGGTAATGCAATAGGGAGTACCGATCTCGTCCTCACGGCGATAACGCTTACCGATAGAGCCGGCGTCGTCGTAATCGACCATAAAGTACTTCGAAAGCTCTGCGTGTACCTCAAGAGCCTTGTCGGAGAGCTTCTTCGAAAGCGGAAGCACCGCAGCCTTGAAGGGCGCGAGCGCGGGATGGAGACGGAGAACGGTTCTGACGTCGTTCTTTGCCTCGTCAATGACCTCCTCGTCGTATGCGTCAACGAGGAACGCGAGAAGAACACGGTCAGCGCCAAGAGACGGCTCAACGACGTAGGGAATGTATTTTTCATTTGTCTCGGGATCGAAATAATCCATAGGCTGACCGCTGTGATCCTGATGCTGTGTGAGGTCGTAGTCTGTACGGTCGGCAACGCCCCAAAGCTCGCCCCAACCGAACGGGAACATAAACTCGAAGTCGGTGGTAGCCTTTGAATAGAAGCAAAGCTCTTCGGGGCTGTGGTCACGGAGTCTGAGGTTTTCGTCCTTGATTCCGAGATTGAGAAGCCAGTTGTGGCAATAGGTTCTCCAATAATTAAACCATTCAAGGTCGGTTCCGGGCTTGCAGAAGAACTCAAGCTCCATCTGCTCAAACTCGCGTGTACGGAAAATGAAGTTTCCGGGTGTTATTTCATTTCTGAAGGATTTACCTATCTGCGCAACACCGAAGGGAACCTTCTTACGCGAGGTACGCGCGATATTCTTGAAGTTTACGAAGATACCCTGCGCGGTCTCGGGACGGAGATAAAGCTCTGACGTGCTATCCTCGGTAACGCCTTGGAAGGTCTTAAACATAAGATTGAACTTACGTATATCGGTGAAGTCTGCCTTTCCGCATCCGGGGCAGGTAATTCCTTTTTCTTTAATATATTCGAGCATTTCTGCGTTAGACATACTTTCAACAGAACACTCAATACCGTTCTCTGCGTTGTAGTCCTCGATAAGCTTGTCCGCGCGGTGACGCATCTTACAGCCCTTGCAGTCGATAAGCGGGTCGGAAAATCCGCCGACGTGACCCGACGCGACCCATGTTTCGGGGTTCATAAGTATTGCGCTGTCAAGTCCTACGTTGTAGGGGCTTTCCTGAACGAATTTTTTCCACCAAGCCTTCTTGACGTTATTTTTCAGCTCAACTCCGAGAGGGCCGTAATCCCAGGAGTTTGCAAGACCGCCGTAAATTTCGGAGCCTGCATAGATAATGCCGCGTCCTTTACAAAGCGCGACGATCTTTTCCATTGTTTTTTCGCGGTTGTTCATTTATATATCCTCCAAATTATTATCATTCTATAATTATACACTATATTTTTGCTTTTTTCAAGTATAAAGCGAAACAAAAATATACTAAAATCCTGTTTTTTATAAAAACCAGGCTGCTTCAAACGTATTTTTCGCTTGAAACAGCCTGATGTTTTATTTTTCGGGTGTAAATCTGTCGAATATCGGATATTTTTTCTCGGACAGATATTTTACGTAGTCGTCGTTCTTTTCGACCGTCCAGACACATTTCGGCGCGCCGAAGAGCTTTGTCGTG
This sequence comes from Eubacteriales bacterium, assembly GCA_045589735.1. Lineage (GTDB taxonomy): Bacteria > Bacillota > Clostridia > Oscillospirales > CAG-272 > RGIG3994. The sequence continues at coordinate 5,050 of JAZNPQ010000124.1, forward strand.
ACGAAGATCGCAAGAGTTTTCGGATAGTTCATATCATACGCGATAAAATTCGGACGCGAGAGGAAATTTGTCAGCATTGCGGAGAGAACGTAGTTTTTTATCGCGCTTTGCTCCTTCATTTTTCTTTTGTTGAGAGAGGTAACAAGCTGACCTCTTGTGATTTTCGGTCGCAGCTCCTTCATTCTTTTAAGAAGGAAAGGATTGAAAGATTCAACTACGAACTCGCCGGTATAGCCGTCGAGAATCGGGGCTATAACATCGCAAAGCTCTGTTGTGAGTGTTACTCCTTTAAGCTCGATAAGAAGCGGTACCGTACCGTCTATAAGCTCAAGAAATTCGGTTAGTGTCGGTATTTTTTCGTCGGAATCTGCAAGTCTGTACTCCATAAGCTCGTCATAGGTAAGCTCAGACACCTTTTTATCGGCACCGCACATACGTGTCAGCGTATCGTCGTGAAACAGAACGGGAATTTTGTCCTTTGTGAGCTGAACGTCGGTCTCAATGCCAAATCCCGATTCCTTTGCCGCACGGAATGCCGACATTGAATTTTCCGGCAGCTTTTCGTTCCAAAGTCCTCGGTGGGCATAACCTTTGTTAGCTATTTTAACGTTCTTATGACTGCCCGGTGCAACGAGGAAAAGATATACGGCGAGAACTATAAGAATTATCGGTATCGCTATCATCAGTCGTCACCGTTAACGGCGTCCTCAAGCGCCTTTTGCATTTCGGGCTTTGAGTCACCGTGCTTAACAAAGAGCATTGTTATGAACGACAGGAGTACAAACACAGTTCCGAAGGGGAAGAGGGTACGAAGGTTCATTGTGAGCAGGGGGCCGCTGAGGACAGGGCCTGCTATCTGCGCTGCCATGCTTGCGGAGTAGTAGAAGCCCGTATAGCGTCCGACGTCACTTCCCGTGGCAAGCTCAACGACCATAGGAAAGCTGTTGACGTTGATAGCAGCCCAGCCAATGCCTGCCAGCGAGAAGAATATATTCATAAGCCAAAGTGGGCTTCCCGAGGTCATAAAGCAGGCGGCAAAGAAGGCTGATGCAAGAAGAGCGACGCCTATGAGTATCATCTTTTTGCGTCCGAGCTTTGACGAAATAAATGCGACGGGGAAGAATGCGACTGTGGCAACGGCGACAGCTATCAGCAGAGTCGTATTGTAGTCGAGACCGAGGATCTCACCTGCGTAGACCGAGTACTTTGAAGTAACTGCGTTGTATCCGATATACCAGAAAGCGACAGAAAGGAGAAGGAATATGAGAGAACGAAGCTCGGGCTTTGAGAGCTTTCTTTTGTGCTCGGCGGCGGCTTTTTCAGCATCGGCGTCGGTAATGCCCGCGCGTTCGCTGATAAGTCTTGCGTCCTCTGCCCATTTAGGCTCTCTGACCGTAGCAATAAAGACAATGAGGGCTATAAGCATAAGTCCTGCGATTGTAGAAAAGAACGTGGTATAGCTCATAAGCTGATTTTCGGTTTTTCCCGTTCCGAAAACGATACCGAGAACGAGAACTATAGCTCCTGCGAGCGTTCCCATAAGATTTATAACGGCGTTACCCTTTGAGCGAAGCGGCTTAGGTGTAATGTCGGGCATAAGGGATACCGCAGGCGAGCGAAAGATACTCATTGAAACGAGAACTCCGAGAAGCAAAACTATAAACAGTATCAGCGGAGCGGGGTTTGCCACGGTCTGCTTCCAAGCGTACGCTTGGCGTGCGGGCGTTACGTATTCTGTATAACCTTCCGAAAGATTGCCGTTTTCGTCGTACATTTTTATAGACGAAAATTCCTCTTCCGTGAGATTTTCTTGGATTTTCTCGCTTGTTTTTCCAAGATCCTCGTTGTAGAGCATCTGAAGAGTAGCCTTGTTATCGTTTTCTCTTATCGCGTCTATTCTTGAAATCTGCCAGTTATCGGCAAACGAGAGGGAGACAAAGAGGATACACGCAACGACGGTACCTATCAGTATAAACGGTGTTCTTCTGCCTCTCTTGAATTTTGCTCTGTCTGAGAGCGCGCCGAAGAGAGGGAGCATAAAGAGCGCGAGAACGTTGTCAAGCGCCATAATTAATCCTGACAGCGTCTGAGACATACCGAACTTATTGGTCATAATAAGCGGTATTATTGAGTCATAGGCTTGCCAGAACATCTGTATCAGGAAAAATGCAAGGCCGACGAGAAATGTACGTTTGTAATTGAGCTTCATTTTTTGTCCTTTCTATATTTAAGACTTATATGCATATATTATAGCACACACAAACATCTTTGTACACATCAATTTAAAAAATATTCTGCGCTTTTCCGCGTACATTGTGTATTTATGAAATTTTTGGCGGTAAAATAAATATTTTCGGCAAAAGCTGTCGAACGGTTTTTTCTTTAGCTGATGCGATTCTTATTGACATAAATGGTAAAATATGGTAAAATGTTTACAAATCAAGACAAAAAAGGAGAGACAAAAAATGGACAAGCTGAATACAAAAAGAATAATAGTTTTGTGTCTGCCGATAGTGTTTGCGGTATCACTTGCGATAACGCTCGCGGCTTGCATGGCGCAGGCGGGTAGGGAAGTGAACGACGGAGTATTCGGAACGAGTGACGGCGACGGCACTATAGGTGAGCTTCCGACAATAAGCGACGGACAGAATGAAGCCTCGTCGGGACTTGAATTTACCAGCCGAGGCGACGGCACGTGTGTTTTGACGGGCGTCGGAGATTGTGCAGACAAAAACATAACTGTGCCCGAGCAAAGCCCCGACGGAGAAACGGTACAGGCTATCGCGCGTTCGGCGTTTGCGGGAGACACCGGAATTCGACGCGTAACGTTGCCGTCTACGATAACGACTATAGGCGACTATGCCTTTTACGAATCGTCGCTGACCGAGATAAATATACCGTCAAGCGTAACGTCTGTCGGTGAGGCGGCATTTTCAAATTGCAGGTCACTTAAGAAAATAAACGTGTCGGGAACAAATAAAAGCTATTGCTCGGTTGACGGTGTGCTTTTTTCAAAGGATAAGAGTACGCTTGTCTGCTATCCGTCGGGCAGAGAGGGAGAGACCTACACGATACGAATGGGTGTCGGATACATAAAAAATGCGGCGTTCCTCGGTTGCGTTTATCTCAAAAGCGTAAGCTATAACGGAAGCTATAAGGATTGGCAGACCGTAAAAATAGGAGCTAACAACGACTCACTCAGCGGAATGACAATAAACTTTTTGACACAAACAACGAAGTAAATTGGGATTTAACGCACTGCCCGGGCGAAGCGTTTAAAGTTTCGGTCAAGCCTTTTTAAAGGCTTGTCGGGACTCAAGCAGAGGGCGAAATCCCCTGAGCAAAAAGGCGCCACGGAGGGGTTCGGGGAACCACACAAGTGGGGGGGTCCCCGTCCTATGCGATACTTTTCCGCTGTCTTCACCCGCTTTTTTCTTTGTGGCAAAAGGCGCAAAGAAAAAAGTTAGCCGCACGGGAATCGAACAAAATCGGTTTTGTCGGGCAGATTTTCCCGATAACTTCAGTTCTTTTCTTGGTAATATGTCTATATAACCTGCAAAAACAACCTTGTTCTCGAAAAAATCTGCTCCGTCAAAACTGCTCGCACCTCACGGTGAATTAATTTTTGATGGATTTTGGTGGGATTTAGCGAAGCAAGGTATGTACCTTGCAAGTTAAAGCACGCCGAAAGACGCGAAAATTAATCACCGTGTGGCGATTTCGGTTCGATTCTCGTGCAGCTATCAAAAAAGAACACGCCG
>JAZNPQ010000125.1:0-9660 GCA_045589735.1 Eubacteriales bacterium
CAATCGCAGACGGCGACACCGCCCTTGACGGTAAGATAACAAAGCTGAACGAAGCACTGACAGCGGCAAAGTCGGCGCTTGAGGCGGCAGATAAGGCAAACCTTGACGCGCTGACCGAAAAGATAGAGAGCGCAGACAAGACTATCGAAAGCGCTATCAAGGCAGTCGAAAAGAGCCTTGCCGACGCGAAGGCGGAGCTTGAAGCAAAGGATAAATCGCTACAGACCTTCACGGTTGTCGTGTGCGTGATTTCGAGCGTAGCGCTCCTCGGAAGCGGCGCGTTCGTAACCTGGTTCTTCATTGACAGAAAGAAAAGATTTTAATAAGTGAACCTTTCGCAAACAGAGGGTGAGTCAAATGTGTTTTGCATTTGACTCACCCTCAACGCTTCAATATGATCATAATTCTTGACAAAAGGTAAAAAATGCGCTATAATGAATCATAGTACGGTATCGTATAAATAATATACTGTTGGGGAGTAAGTTTGAAAATAAATTTTCAAACTTCGTGTTTTGTGGCTTTTGCCGCAAAAATCCCGGAGGCAATTTGGCAAAGCCAAACCTGACACAATTCAACATGAAAGGAAGCTTTTGCTAATGCAAAAGCTGTGGTTATAACAATGGAAAAAAAGGAATTTACTTTAGAGCAGATAAAGCAGGTTGAGTTCGAGCTGTTAAAAAAATTCAGAGATGTTTGTAAAAACAATGGCTTTAACTATTCTCTTATGGGCGGAACTCTTCTCGGCGCGGTAAGACACGGCGGATTTATTCCTTGGGATGACGATATAGACGTTATAATGCCCCGTCCCGATTATGAACGTTTCGTTGAATACTGTAAAACACACGGTACCGATTTTAAGCTTTTGTCGGTAGAAACCAATGACGGATATGCTTATTTGTTTGGAAAGGTAATGGATCCCGATACCGAGCTTGTTGAAATCGTGGGCAACAGAAACAAGGTCGATTTAGGCGTATATATAGATATTTTTATATATGACGGTATGGGAAACACCGAGGAAGAAGCACTTAAAAATTATAAAAAAAGCAGATTTTTGCGTGAGCTTTTGGTGTCTTATAATTGGAAAACCTTTTTCAGGAGCAAAACAAGGGCGTGGTATTATGAGCCCATACGCTTTGCGTTTTTCCTTTTGAGCCGTGTGATAAATCACAAGAAGCTCGTAAAAGCTATAGTGAAAAAGTATAAGGATATAGATTTTTATTCATGTGAATACGTGGGAAATCTGTGTAGCGATAAGCGTGAGCGTTCAATTATAAAGAGATCTGAGATCGATACTTACACAACGCTAAAATTTGAGGGTGAGGATTTTTCGGTGTTCAGCGGATATAAAACTTATCTTACGAATATGTTCGGTGATTATATGCAGCTTCCGCCGGAGGATAAAAGAATAACGCATCATTCGTTTTTTGCTTATCGGAAAAATGACAACGGTATAAAGGAGAAATAATATGCAGGCAATAATTTTGGCAGCGGGAATGGGCAAGCGTCTCAAGGAGCTTACACAAAACAGTACCAAGTGTATGGTAAAGGTAAACGGACAGACTCTTATAGAGCGTATGCTTTCTCAAATTGAGAAAAGAGATTTTTCAAGAATAGTTATAGTTGTCGGTTATGAGGGACAGAAGCTCATAGATTATATTTCAACGCTTAACATAAGCAAGCCGATAGTATACGTTGAAAATCCGATATACGATAAGACCAATAATATTTACTCACTTTCCTTGGCAAAGGATTACCTTTGCGAAGAGGATACGATGCTTTTTGAGTCGGATCTCATTTTTGAGGATTCGGTTATAGACGTTCTTCTTGACGATCCCCGTGATACGCTCGCTCTTGTAGATAAGTATGAAAGCTGGATGGACGGAACCTGCGTAAAGATAGCAGAGGACGATTCTATCGAAGCGTTTGTGCCGGGTAAAAAATTTAAATTCAATGAAATAAAGAGCTATTACAAAACCGTAAATATCTATAAATTCAGTAAGCATTTCTCGGAAACTCATTACGTTCCTTTCCTTGAGGCATATACCAAGGCACTTGGAGATAACGAATATTACGAGCAGGTTCTTCGAGTTATCACTATGCTTGACGATCCCGAAATAAAAGCAAAGAGACTTAACGGTCAGATATGGTATGAGATAGACGACATTCAGGACCTTGATATAGCAACGTCAATGTTTACACCAAATCCCGACGAGAAGGTTTCCTTGCTTCAATCAAGATACGGCGGATATTGGAGATATCCAAGACTGCTTGATTTTTGCTATCTTGTAAATCCGTATTTCCCACCACAGAAGCTTATAGACGAGATAAAGGCAAGCTTTGAGACCTTGCTGACCGAGTATCCGTCCGGAATGAGAGTAAACTCATTGCTTGCGGCAAAAAATTTCGGGATCCATATAGAGAATATTCTTGTAGGAAACGGCGCGGCAGAGCTTATAAAGGCTCTTATGGAGCATCTTGGCGGCAAGAGTGGATTTATACGTCCGACATTTGAAGAATACCCCAATAGATATTCAAATGAGAAATCGGTCTATTATACGCCCGAAAACAGTGATTTTTCTTATGACGAAAATGATCTTGTCGCGTTCTTTAATGATAAAGACATAGATAATCTCGTAGTTGTAAACCCCGACAATCCCACCGGAAATTATATTTCAAGGGCAGGTCTGTTAAAGCTTATTGAATGGTCGAAGAGGAAGGGAGTACGTCTTGTTATTGACGAATCCTTCGTGGATTTTGCCGATGAAGAGGATGCCACATTGATCGAGCAGGCTTTGCTTGATGCAAATCCGCATTTGTTTGTAATGAAGAGTATTTCAAAGTCTTACGGCGTGCCCGGACTGCGACTTGGCGTTCTGGCATCGGGCGATCAGGAAGAAATAGCGTTTCTTAAGAAAAACGTGGCTATCTGGAATATCAACTCTTTTGCCGAGTTCTATATGCAGATAGAGGAAAAATACAAGAAGGATTACGTTGTTGCGTTGTCAAAAATTCGAGCGGAAAGGGCAAGATATCTTTCAGAGCTTCGTTGTATTGACGGAATAAGAGTGATTCCGACGCAGGCGAATTACGTTATGGTCGAGCTTACCTGTGACCGAACGTCAAAGGAAATTACGAAGAAGCTTTTGGTAGACTATAATATCCTTATAAAGGATCTTTCGCCTAAGATGGGCGGAAAGCAGTATTTGAGATTGGCGGTAAGAAATACAGAGGATAACGATGCCTTGGTAGCCGCGCTTAAAGAGGTTCTTGCATAGCTTTTAACGTAGAAGAGAGGCTTTTTATGAATGTAACTGTAGTAGGCGGAGGTAATGTAGGTACGCAGATAGCGGCGCACTGCGCCGAGAAGGGTCACGATGTTACTGTATATACATCTAAACCGCAGAGCTTTTGTAAGAAATTGACGGTAGTCAATGAAAAAGGTCAGGCTATACACGAAGGAACTATAAAGGCGAGTACTTCGAATGAGCGACAGGCTTTTGAAGGCGCTGAGCTTATATTTATAACGATGCCTGCGTACTGTATGGACGGTATCGCAAAAAAAATCTTGCCTTATGCCAAAAAGGGAATGAAAATAGGAATTGTTCCCGGAACCGGCGGCGGAGAATGTGCGTTCGGAGAGTGCATTTCGGCGGGAGCTGTATTATTCGGTATTCAAAGAGTTCCAAGCGTTGCGCGGCTTGAGGAATACGGCAGAGTGGTGCGCGCTACAGGGTATAGAAAGACTCTGCACGTTTCAGCACTTCCGAATAGCGCAACCGAGAAAATAAGAGCTATTATAGAATCTGTTTTTGATATGGAATGCGAGGCTCTGCCAAATTATCTGAATCTGACTCTTACTCCCTCAAATCCTATCCTGCATACGACGAGACTCAGAACGATTTTTGAGGATTATAAGAGAGGAATGTATTACGAGTCTTTGCCGCTGTTTTACGAGGAGTGGAGCGATAAAACATCGTATTTGCTTTTTGAGTGTGATGCAGAGGTTCAAAGACTTTGCAGAGCAGTAACCGAGTTTGATCTTTCTTCTGTGAAATCACTAAAAGAGCATTATGAAAGCGACACGCCCGAAGCGTTGACACGTAAAATACGCAGTATTGATGGATTTAAAGGACTTACAACACCTTCGGTGAAAGAGGCAGAGGGATATATTCCCGATTTGAATTCGAGATATTTTACGGCAGATTTTTCATACGGACTGACGATAATCAAGCAGATAGCTGATATATACGGAGTACCGGTACCGAGTATTGAGGAAACGCTTGAATGGTATGATTCGATATCTCTCGGTGAGTCAAAATATTCTTTTTCGAAATACGGAATAAAAAGCCGCGAGGATCTCGTAAGATTTTATAAAAAATAATAAACGGAAGTCTCATACCGAACGAATTGAACTCTTTGCGGTTGTTGCCGCTTAAACTGTAAAATTCACTTTTCTCGGATATTTAGACTTTATTAAAAACACAGCCCCTGAAGCATAGCTTTTTTGATGCTTCGGGGGCTGATTTTATAACAGCGTTATCAACTGCTTAAAGAAATATTAGAGGAATGTTCCATCGATGAAATCGAGAATATTGACCAAACTATTCGCATAGTTAATAAAATTATTGAAAAAAGGCTGCTAAAGCAAGCGTCGGGATACATCTTTTTTAGGTGTATCCCATTATTTTTTTGCTCACTTGCCACATCGTTTGTTTCAATTATTCTCATTCTGTTATAAAATAATAGGATGTGGTATAAAACTCTGACCGTATCGTAGGTTTAGGAATTATTCGCGATTGTTTGGTAAAATAATAATACCAAAACCTAACGCAAGGAGAGTGCTTTATGAAAAGGATTTTAGAACAAAAGAAAATGCAGGAATTTGAATTCTATTTAAGAAATGAGGAAAAGAGTGAGGCGACGGTCGAAAAATATATGCGAGACGTAAGATGCTTTGCTTCATTTGTCGGTAATGCTGAAATAGACAAGCAGAAGGCGCTTGACTACAAAAGTAAGCTTGGCGAGGAATATGCCGTATCAAGCGCAAATTCTATGATAGCGGCAATGAATTGCTTTTTTCGCTTTTGCGGATGGCACGAGCTGTGTGTAAAGCAGTTCAAAATTCAAAGACAGGTTTACTGCTCGGAGGAAAAGGAACTGACACGCGCGGAATATATTCGGTTGCTTGATGCGGCAAACGCAAAGCACAACGAACGGCTCAACCTGATTATACAAACGATCTGCGGTACAGGCATACGTGTAAGCGAGCTGCAATATATCACAGTGGAAGCGTTATACAGCGGTGAAGCTACCGTAAATTGCAAGGGTAAAAACAGACGTGTATTTATTGTTTCAGAGTTAAAGAAAAAACTGCTCCGATATGCAAAAGAGCAGGGAATCAGTGCGGGAACGGTGTTTATTACAAGAGCCGGAAAGCCTGTAAGCAGGCATAGCATCTGGAAGGACATGAAGGCGTTGTGCGAAAGAGCTAAGGTGTCACCGAGTAAGGTATTTCCTCACAATTTGCGGCATCTGTTTGCGCGAACCTTTTACGGTATAGAAAAGGATATTGCAAAGCTTGCCGACATTCTCGGACACGCAAGCATCAATACAACTCGAATTTATATCGTTACGACAGGCGCGGAGCACAAGCGTAAAATGGAGTATATGAGACTTATTGTATAAAAGAAAAAGCCCGATGCGAACACACCGAGACCGAATGCAACATAACGAGAGTTATGTCGCTTAAAAAATAACATAACGAGAGTTATGTCGCTTAAAAAATAACATAACGAGAGTTATGTGGTTAAAAAGTGGGAATCGTTACTAAATTCGCTTTTATTAAAAGTAAAAAAGAGCGCAACAAAAAGCCTTTCGCCGTAATTTTTTTAAAAAATGTACGAAAGGCGTTTTTGTCATGCAATTTTTTAGATAATATTTAATAAATTTATCTTGTCAGCCTATAAATTTTGCCAAACCTATTGATTTCTAAGCGTCTTTGTGGTATAATTCTTATGTATCTGAAAAAATTATCGGATATCTAATATCACATAACTCTCGTTATGTCGCTTTATTAGTCCTTGTGAGCGATAACCATCAAACCAACAGAATCCTACTCAGATAGGAATTTTTTTAGGATCCCTGTGTAGCGTTCACTAATTGCCTTCAAAATTTTTTAAAAACATCGGTTGCTGAGGAAATGGAGGGAGAACCGAATGAGGTACGAAGCGGAAATAAAAGAGCTTCTGATTAAAAATGCCATACATTTAATTGCCGAAGGCGGCTTTGAAAAAGCGACAACCAAGGAACTGACTCACAGTGGTGGAGGATTGCCTGATTTTAAGATGAACGAGGTCTATATCTACCGATTTTTCGGTAGCAAGGAAAACCTGTATGAATCGGTTTTCGTTCGTTTGGATGCGGAATTGTTCTATGCATTCAAGCACGGTGTGGAAATCGTCGGCGGATTTGAGAACGACAGAAGAGAAAAGCTAAGTAGATTTTTCTCCTTGGCTTGGCAGTTTATCTTGGGTAACGAAGAGCGTTGCCGCTGTTATGTCAGATATTACTATTCGATCTATTTTAAGGGACATTCCCGTGAGACTCACAGAAAGCTCTTTGAGGGAATTGTTAGTGAAATGACTCCGATCTTCAAGGATGAAGCGGATGTCGAAGCTATATTACACAGTGTTTTTACCGCAATGTTTGATTTTGCCATTCGTGTGTATAACGGCGAGCTTGAGGACAGTGATATCAACAGACCTCATATCTTCAACGTGCTGTATTGCATGATGGCGACTTATCTTAAGGATTCGGCAAAAGCGTCGTGAACACGTAGGAGATTAAATTGAAAAAAATTAAGAAAAACGAAAAGACAACGAATCAAACGGAAAATAAGGCGGTGTACGTAGCAACGGGCACCAACACCTGCATTTCCTGCGGCAGAGAGATCCCGGAGGGAAGGCTTGTTTGCAGAGAATGCGAGGTCGGAACATCATCGAAGAGATGTACGATATGTAACAGACGCATAGCAGAGAGTGAATCTATTTGCTCGGATTGCAGAGCAACGATATTACGCTCAAAAAATAATGACTAAGTTTTCAATAAACGTGCTCTATTGCATGATATGACTGAGTCGGTAAAAGCATCTTGATACGAAGGAGATAAGAAATGATAGGATTTTTAATCGCAATAGGGGTAGCGCTCTGTTTGATCATAGGAGTATTCACTATGCTTGTGGTCATTGGAGCCGGGATGCTGCGAAGGGGTACGCTAACACCTAAAAGCAAACTGATGAGGATCATCTTGCTGGTCGGAAGCTTACTGATCATCGTCGGCATTTCATTGATGGGCTGGATGCTCGCAACAGAAGATGAACGAGGCGTGATCGAGGTGAAGCTGGAGGATGGCAAAACCGAGTCGCTGGCGTTTGAGGATCTCACTCTCGTGCCCGGCGAAGAATGCGAATATACCATTCAACTTGAAAAAACAAGCGCAAGCCAATACGACTTGGAGCTTGATTTCGTTGACACCGACAAGGAAAAGACTCTCAAAAATTACGCTCGTGTGAAGATCGTTGCAAACGGAGAGGTTATTTCCGACGAGTTGCTTGCTGATGCTTTTGAAAAAGAAATAATTGTCTTACCCGTTGACTTTGATGAGGGAGAGAACACAGAATTGAAGATTGTGTACTATTTGCCCCTTGACGTTGGTAATGAGGCGAAAAATGCCGAAGCGGTCTTTGAGCTGCTACTGACGGCAAGCAACGAGTGAGGTTGTGTATGAATAAAGCAAAGGCTAAAAAGATAGGCAAAATAGCACTTGACGTGCTTCTTTACATATTTCTCGCAATTTGTATTTTTGCGGTCATCGTTACCGTGATATCGAAAAGGGATTCGGATGGTGCCGCCGAGGTCTTTGGGTATCAGATGCGCGTAGTCACCTCTGATTCTATGTCAGAGAGTGAGTTTACCGACGTATCGAGCTTTAAGATCAAGGATATCCCGATTCGTTCTATGGTGTTCGTTAAGGTCATGCCCGATGACACGGACGAGGCTGACGAATTCTATCGCAGTCTGAAGGTAGGCGACGTGCTGACCTTCCGCTACGTTTACACCACGCAGGTAACGATCACCCACCGTATCACGGATATAGAAGAGATTGAGGGCGGTTTCAAGATTACTCTCGCCGGAGACAACAAAAACTCCGAGGACGGACAGCTTGTTCAGGTGATCGACACCTCAATTCCTAACAATACCAACTACGTAATCGGTAAGGTTACGGGTCAGGCGTATCTGCTTGGACTTCTCATGAGCTTCTTGATGCAGCCCGTAGGAATGATCCTGCTGATTATCGTACCTTGTTTTATTATTATCTTGCTCGAAGTCTTGAAAATCGCAAAGGTGCTCGGCGCGGATAAAAAGAAACGGGAGCAAGAGGAGAAGGCTCAAAAGGACAGTGAGCTTGAAGAGCTGCGCCGTAAGCTTGCGGAGCTTGAAAGGGAAAAGACCGAGCAGACTACCTCTCAACCTACTGTGAGAGAATCAAACGACATCGAAGAAATCAAGGAGGATAAAACGGAATGAGCAAAGCGGTTATTATATTCTGTATTGTTGCATCCGTGTTTGCGATTGCTACGCTTATTTACGTTGTGGGAAGCATTTCATCACAGCGCGGTGAGCGGAAGAATGAGCAACGCAAGCATACTGCCGTGTGTGTCGAAAAAGCACTCCCTTCAAAGACTTACGCTTGGCTGATTCTCGGCAGTTTAATCGGTACGGCGGGCGGTGTTTTGACGGCTTACGCTACAACGAGATCGCATTCCTCTAACAACAGAACAAAATAAATAATAAAATCCATTGAAGAGAGGCGATATAATGGACATATTTATAATCATTTTTATGATTATTGCATCAATCTTTGCGATTGCAACGCTCGGATACGTTGCTGTTGACGTCATTCTTGAAATACGAAGCAAAGAAGAACCCAATGAAGAAAAGAAGGAAGAACCCGTGGTTGTAGCTGCTCCCATTGTCGATGCTGCACCCGAGGTTATGCCCGAGATTGTGGAGCATATCGATGCTGAGGAAGCAGACGCTATGATCTCCGACAACCTTGCTATGAAAACCGCCAATTATGAGAGTGGTGCAGGACACGGACAGCAGGGAATTATCAATATCGGCGTGCTTGACGCTAACTTCAATGCACACGACGTTATCACCCTTGCGGTTCTGAAAGAAAAAGGGCTTATGTCTAAAAAAGTTGGCAGAATGAAGGTTCTTGCCGACGGAATGCTCAACAAGCCGCTTACCATCAAGTCCGAAAGCTATTCCATTCAAGCGATCAAAATGATCGAGCTTACGGGCGGTACGGTTATTATCCTTAGAGATTGAAGCCGCTGATTTCAGCGTTTCAATAAAGAATCTGTGAGAAAGGAGGAGTGACTATGAAAAGTACGAACAGAAAAACAGCTTTGCTTGTTTCCGCTTCAGTAATCCTGTTGTGTATGACGATTATCGTGGGAATGACGTGGGCTTTGTTTACCGATACGCAGAAGGTTTCCAACCATTTGCAGGCGGGTGATCTTTCCATCACACTCAAACGTACCGAGTTGACAAAGACAACGTTGAACGCTCAAGGTAAGCTTGTTACATCTGCGGC